>NZ_CP163435.1:315441-630882 GCF_041051975.1 Streptomyces sp. R21
ACAAAATCACCTAAAAACCACCCACCACCCCCAACCCCAACCCACCCCCAACCCCAACCCCAACCCCAACGAGAGCAGGATCCCCAGCCCCGACTGCCCCCGCCACCACGACGGATGTCGGCGATAGCGGCGGACAGGAGCCATCCCGCGCCGGACAGCCCCTGACGCCAATGGGTGAGGCAGGTTGTCTCGGGGGGAGGCGTGATGAGCCGGGGCGGTGCGGCCAAGGCCGGGACAGCGGTCCGGCGGTGGTGCCGCCCCCGTTGCACAGGCTGCCCGTAAAACGTGGTGCGACGAGGCGGGTCATCGGGATGTCCGAGGGTCAAGGGGACGCCAATTCCCTGCGGTACGGGCGGTGTTGCGGCGGAAAGCGTTGACATGAACCTGCTTGCGCAGCAGAGTGTCGACGTCCTTCAGCACGTCCTGCACGATGTTCGGTTCGGCCGGGCTCCGCCCGCCCTCATGGTGCGGACGTGTACGAGGCATGCTCCCGACCCCACTTCGCGACGCACCGATGCCGGACGTGCCCCTTCTGTGAAAGGGAACGGATCATGTCCCTGGCATCACTGCTCCGCCGCCTGGCGAGACCCGGCCTGGTGACGGCGGCCCTCGCGGCCGGCGTGCTCGCCCTGTCGACGACCACCGCCAGTGCCGCGCCTGCCCTCACTCAGATCAGCACCGATCCCTACACCAACTCCACCAGCCAGCACGCCACCGAGGTCGAGCCGGACACCTTCTCGTACGGCTCCACGATCGTTTCCGCCTTCCAGGTCGGCCGGTTCACCGACGGCGGCTCCTCCAACGTCGGCTTCGCGACCTCCACCGACGGCGGCACCACCTGGACCAAGGGCTTCCTGCCGGGCATCACCACACAGGCGGGCGGCACCTTCCAGAGGGTCAGCGACCCGTCGGTGGCCTACGACGCCAAGCACAACGCCTGGCTCATCTCCACCATCCCCATCACGTCCTCCGTCACCGTGCCCAACGTCTACACCAGCCGCTCGACCGACGGCGGACTGACCTGGAGCAACCCCGTCATCACCGCGACCGGTTCGAGCCTCGACAAGAACTGGATCGTCTGCGACAACACCGCCACGAGCACCTTCTACGGCAACTGCTACACCGAGTACGACAACAACGGCGACGGCGACCGCATCAAGATGACCACCTCCTCCAACGGCGGTCTCACCTGGGGTGCTTCGAAGAACACCGGCAACAACGCCACCGGCTTGGGCGGACAGCCCGTCGTCCAGCCGAACGGCACCGTGGTGGTCCCGATCGCCAACGCCTCGGAGACCGCGATCCGCGCCTTCACCTCCACCAACGGGGGCAGCTCCTGGACCAACGCCACCACCGTGGCCACGGTCAGCACGTTCACCGTGCGCGGGAGCCTGCGCAGCGGCCCGCTGCCCTCCGCCGAGATCGACGCCACCGGCAAGGTGTACGTCGTCTGGCAGGACTGCCGCTTCCGCGCCAGCGGGGGCTCCTGCACCTCCAACGACATCGTGATGGCGACGACCACCAACGGCACCACCTGGTCGTCGGTGACCCGCATACCGATCGACGCGACGACCAGCACCGTCGACCACTTCATCCCCGGCCTTGCCGTCGACCCGGGCACCTCGGGCAGCACCGCGCACCTGGCGCTGACGTACTACTACCACCCGGTCGCCAACTGCACCGCTTCCAACTGCCAGTTGGACGTCGGGTACGTCTCCTCGACCAACGGCGGCAGCACCTGGACGGCGCCGACACAGCTGGCCGGTCCGATGACCCACTCCTGGCTGGCGAGCACCACGCAGGGCACCATGGTCGGCGACTACATCTCCACGTCCTTCTCCGGCGGAACGGCACACCCCGTCTTCGCCGTTGCCTCGGCCCCCAGCGGATCAGTCTTCAACGAAGCGATGTACACGCCGACTTCGGGTCTCACCGCGGCCGCCGGCACCGCCACCGTCACGACCGCCACCGCACGTGACAACGCCTTCTCGGCCCGTCTGGCCGCGATCGCCTACGCACAATGGCTGGCCAACGGCGGCACCGGGGGCGGCGAGGACAGCCCCTGACCGACAGCCCCCGATCGCAACAGCCGCCCTGGCAGTTGCCGAGGCGGCTCCACACCACGTCTCCCCGCGCCATGCGTCGCGGAAGATGCGCTGCAGCCGGTGACGGTGAACGGGCCGACGGTATAGAGGGCCTCGTCGAAGACTTGCCTGTTGCCGCCCGAGCCTCCGGTGCCGACTCATTGCCGCACGATGGGAGGAGGCGGAACTCGCCGACGCGGAAACTCTCGCCACCGGGACCAGAACCGGTCGGCCTACGGAAACCAAGCCCTGTCTCTCCGATCAGGAGGTGAGAGGAGCAGCAGGGTCCACGGCTGGGTCGGTGCGGGGTGCGAGTACATGTGCGGCGCGGTCTGGGAATGTGTGCAGGTGCGCCACTTGTCGCGACACCCCCCGCACAGTTCGACGCCGCCGAACTGTCCGGCTGCTTCGGCTCCGTGGGAGGTGCGGTGGCGGCAGTGGGGGCACTTGTCCTGGTCGGGGCGGTTGAGTAGCTGGGCCATGCCGGGGAACAGGACGCGGTCCTCCTGGGCCAGGGCGGCTGCGTAGCGTTCCTTGTCCGCGGGTGGGGCGGCGTGGGCGTCGATGCGGTACCAGAGTTTGGTGTTGTGCCGTGCTTGGGTGACCACGTCGGTGGTTTCCGGTTTGCCGACGATGAGGCCGTCTTCTACGAAGCGGTAGCGGCGCATCATCTGGTGGATCGGTCCGCCGACGAAGCGGGCGAAGTTGACGGCGCAGCGCCCCCGGGTGGTGCGGGCCCAGCGAGCGTCCAGGTTCCACAACGCTTCGCGGTAGGAGCGGTAGGCGTTCTCGCGGAGTTCGGCGCCGGCGTAGGCGTAGGCGTAGGTGTTGTGGATCTCGCCTTCGGCGCGGTGTTTGTGGAAGGCGACGGCGTCGTAGAGGACTTCGCCGATCTCGGTGAGCAGGCGGTTCTCGTCCTCGGTGAGATGGGCGTCGTCGTCGTTGCAGGCGATGGCGGCGGCGACGTAGAAGCGGAACATGCCGTCGCAGTCCCTCAGGCGGCCTGGGGGAAGTGGGCGAGTGCGTCGACGTAGCGGCGCATGAGTTCGGTGTCGCGTCGCCCGGTCGACTTCTCGGTCATCATCAGCAGGGGCGTCCGGTACTCGCGGGCCATGGGCTCGCGCACGTGGCCCACGACGGCTTCGCGCTGGCGCGCGTGTTGGCGTAGCTCCCGGCCGCTCAGCTCTTAGGGGTGAGGTCGAAGGCGGGGTAGGACGGCGTGGACAGCCCGAAGCCGGACGATGGGTAGCTGGACGGTGCGGGGGATGCCGTGGGGATGCCGTTGTCGTCGCAGAGCTGGGGCGCGGACGGCGCGAACACGTGGTAATCGACCACGCGCTTGGTCGGGAAGGTGACGTCGTCGCCGACGATCGTGTTGCCCGTGCTGATCTTGGTCGGCAGTTCGCGGCTCTTGAGCGGTGCGCCGACGTAGATCGCCTCCAGGAAGCCGTCGCAGGGGCTGGCCTTGGCCGAGGCGAAGCCCTTCGGCGGCTTCACGTCGTGGACCTTGCGGCCGTCGATGTGCAGTTCGGTGCGCTTGAGGGACTGCAGGGCGTAGTCATAGTTCACCTCCCTCGAAAGCGGGTCGGCGGCCGAAGTGGCGCTGGACGGCCGGTAGTTGACGCGCCAGTACTGGACCTGGACGGTCACCCGGTCGCACAGGGGCCCGTCGAAGCCGGGCATGGACTTGGGGAACCGGACCTCTCCCGGGCCCAGGGCGGGCGTGCCGACCTGCCCCCAGTCGACCCAGTCCACCGCCTTCGCCGTACTCCACTTCGCGTTCGGATGGCAGCCGGCCGCGTTCGTGGGGTAAATGTCCGACGGTTTGACCGCAGGGGTGGGCGAGGCCGTCGAAGGGGTGGTGGCCGGGGCCGCCGCGGTCGTCGTCGCGGAGGGGCTGGAAGCGGCGTCGTCACCGCCCCCGCCGGAACAGCCGGCGGCCGCCAGCACCGCCGCAACGATCATGGCCGCACGAACCCGTCTGTGCGCAGTGGTCATCCCGCTTTCCCCCCGTCCACCCGATGGACAATCATGCTCCCAGGTGAAGTTGCCCGCCGGCCATGACGGAAAACTCACGTTTCGCGGGGTTCGAAGCGGGCGGCGGAGAGCGCTAGGGCCATACCACCAGCCAGCAGCAGCGCGCCGGCCGCCCAGGCGATCCAGCCGCCGCCGAATCCGGTGTCGGCCAGCGGTCCGGACCCTGCGGAAGGGCCGCCCGAAACGGAGCCGGACGCTCCGGCCGCGCCGCCGGAGCCGGACCCGCCGGGCGTACCGCCGCCCCCGGACGCGCCGGCCGTGCCGCCGCCCGAGGAGCCGCCCTGCGCCAGCCGCAGGGTCAGCGCCGCGCTGTCGTTGGAGGCGTCGGGGTCGAGCCCCTTCATGACCTCCAGCGTGCGGACCTGGCCCGTGGAGACGGCCGGGGTACGGGGGCCGACAGCGACGGTGAACGACAGGACGTGTCTGTCCCCCGGGGCGGGGTCGCCGAAGTAGCACTGGTAGGAGGACCGGCCCATCCGGGGGCCGGGGTCCGACCCGTCGTCCGTGGGCGGCGGCTGGCAGTTGTCCGGGATCTTCGTGGCCTTCGTGCCCGGCGGCAGCTTGACGAGGACCGGGAGGAAGGCGTCGTCGTCGAGGAGGTCCTCCACCACCGCCGGCCCCCAGTCGATCACCGTGGCGTGCAGCGTGGCGTGACCGCCGCGCCGCCCGGTGACGGTGTCCCCGGTGACGGCGAAGTCGGCGTGGTTGACGCTGTTGACGTAGGTGGTGAAGTACGGGTCGATGTTCCCGTCGGACGGCATCGCGCCCCTCGGGACCAGGGTCAGCGGGGTCCCGGGGCCGTTCGCCGGGGCGGCGCTGGTCAGCGGGGTGAATTCGTAGAAGATCTTGTCGCGCAGGGCTTCGTCGCCGACCTTGACGCGCAGCGGCGACGACAACGCGTACCGCTGGCCGGGCTCCACAGGGGTGGGGAAGTCGCACAGGGTCTCGCGCACGATGTGCCCCCCGCGGTCGCTCGCGGGCACGTCGCGGCAGTTGGCCCAGGAGCCCTGGAGGTGCAGCCCGGCGGTGGTGTCGATCCGCAGCTCCACCCCCTTGGCCGCCGGGAGTTGGCCGTTGTTCCACACGTCGAGCGGGAAGGTCAGCGTGTCGCCCGGCACCTGGTGCAGCTGCTCGGCGGACGCGCTCACCTTCAGCTGCGTCGCGCCGTTGGTCAGGGTGAGGTGGTCGCCGGTGACGGTGGCGTCCGACGCCGTGCCGGAGACGGTCACGGTGCCGCTGCTGCCGACGGCCGCACCGGGCTTCGGAGCCAGCGTGATGGCGTGGAAGTCCGAGGTGGCGGACGCCAGGTCCAGCGTGCAGAGGTTGCCCTTGCAGTGCTCCGACGGTGCCGGCTCGGCGAAGTCGGCCACTCCGGACAGGTCGACGGTCAGGTGGACGTGGTGTGCCGTGCCCCCGCCGGCCACCTTCCACCGGTAGGACAGGTCCACGCTCGCCGGCTCCGTCCCGATGAAGAGCTCGTGCTCGGCGAACTGGACCGTCATCGCTCGTGCGGCGTCCGCCGTGTCGGCGCGGGCCGGACCCGTGCCGAACACCCCCGCCACCAGCGCCACCGCGCCCGCCGCCGCCGTCGCGACCGCGCGTACGCGTGATCGTCTTGCCATCCGACCGAAACCTTCCCCGCGCGCCGGGAGGGTCCCGGCCCGCTGTGCTTCACAGGTGTGACCCGCGAGGTGCGGAAATGGTTGCGGCCAGCCGGGCTCAGGTGTCCGCGCTGCCGAGCACGATGTGACGTGGTCTAGGAGGCCGGCCACGGATGATCACATGACGGACCGGGAGTACCCCCGGCAGCGGGTCACTCGGGGTGAGCACGACTGGGTGATGGCCTGGACGTCCGAGAGGACCTTTCACATTGCGTGTGGGCCAGGCAACCTGACCGAGGCGCTCTCGATGTTCCGTACCTGGGCGTCTGAAGACGTCGCGGGAGTACTCTGACCGGATCTCACACCGCGAGCGCGGGTCTGCCGCCCCAGCGGATGCTTTTCTCGCTGCGGATCCGTGCGCGCTCCCGGCGCTGGGCGGCCAACACGTCGGGGTGGCGGGCGTTGGCGTTGCGCCAGCGCAGGTAGGCGTGCAGGGCCCGGGTCTGCACCGTGTGGTTGGGGTGGTGGGAGTTGGCAATGGTGAACTGCCGCAGCGGTCCGGAGTCCGCCTCGATCGGGTTGGCCCACGAGCCGCAGGTCGGCGTGAAGCACAACTCGACCTTGCTCTTCTTCGCGCAGCGGCGTATGTCTGCGCCCTTGTGGGCGGACAAGTTGTCCATGATCACGTAGATGGGTGCGCCGTCGGGCCGGGCGGCGCGGATCGACTTCAGCGCGGCCAGGGTGTTCGCGGCACCTTTCCTGCGGTGGTTGACGCCCCACAGGCGGTCGTCGCCGACCGAGTAACAGCCGTGGAAGTAGCGCACTCCGTGGGTACGGTGGTAGGTGGCCGGCAACCGGTCCGGGCGCTGCTGCCTGGCCCAACCCGAGCCTGCAGTGGGCCGGACCCGAGCGGGCCGAATTCACCGAAGGCGAAGACCCGCTCCGGGAAGTGGTCCAGCACCTCTTCGATGCGGCCCAGTTTCGCCTCGCGTTCGGGGGCGGGGGACTCCATTGGCGAGCGTGCGGCGCAGCACGGAGTGCGCGTAGCGCTGCACGCTGGGCTGCGTGAGGACGTCGGACCAGGTCTCCAGGAGCTGGGTAAAAACCAGCTCCACCGTCTCAACTGCGGCCGCACGCTCCCCGAGGTGCAGGTACGCGTACCGGAGGTAGGCGCGGTGGAAACGCTGGTAGAAGGCCTGAAAATCCAGCGGCGGGTCCGTTACCGGACGGGCCATCGGGCCTCCTCCGCGCTCCTACTGGTGGCCGTTGGCGTAGTGGTCCCACGGCGCGCACGGGCGATTTCGGCCGCTCCGACGCGGACTCCGGCACCCAGCAGCCGCCGTCCGAACACTGCGATGTCCCGGCCGAAGACACGCGCCGCGACTGCCGCTGACGTCATGTCGCCCAATCCCCAATCCACCACGGCTCCCCTATCGAGTTGACGCCGGACGAAGCCCGACGCGTGATCACTGTATGAAGTCCTTCCATCGCACAGAGCCCTCGAACGTTCAGCCGCTCCACAAGACTTTTCAGCGAACAGGCGCACGCCTGTTCTCGTGCGCCCCCCACGTCAACAAGGCACTGCACCGCCTCGCGCCGACGGGAACGACGCCGGCCTCCCTTCATCGGCCCACCCTCACGGGCAGGCGGCGCGGCGGGCTCCCCGCCGCCGGGACTATGAACGGTACCCAAACCGGTACCAGTACGGGTACCTTGGGGGTATGCCAGCACTCAACGTTGAATTCAGCGCGGCCGAGATGGACCGGCTGCGCGAGCGGGCCACCCTCGCCGGCAAGAGCCTCAAGCAGCACGTGCACGACGTCACCGTCGAGGAGGCCGACCGGATCGCCTTCGTGGAGGGCGCCGTCGCCGAGGCCGAGCGCATCCTGCCCGGCGTCACCGACCGCTTCCCCGCCGGCCTGCGATGAGCCCGATCATCCGCGTCGACACCGGCTGGGTCCTGCAGATCCAGTCGGCGCTCGCCCCCCTCAACGTCCCCATCGCCGACTGGGGCGCCCTCGGCTTCATGGCCGACCGCCACAAGTTCGAACGCGAACGCGGCGCCCTCTACTACGAGGAGCCGTCCGCCCGCGCGGCCACCTTCCTGCACACCGCCCTGCTGCTGCGCCCCTTCGCCGACTACAACCTCGTCATCGGCTGGGGCTGCACCCACCAGTACATGACCGTCTCCGGGCAGCCCGTCCGAGCCAAGGACGAAGACCTCTACACGCTGGCCGGCTCCGTCCGAGCCCAGGAAGCCGACCTGCGCGACATCGCGCAGCACCTCGAATCCTGGACCACCGCCTGAGCGCACCACCGTGTCGTCAGAAGCGAACCCGTCGGGGCTCCTGATGCTTGGCGCGCGTCCCAGTGGCTACTTGGTGAGGGCGGGGATGCGCAGGAACTGGTTCGGGGTGTGCCCGGGGGCGTCGCTGATCTTGTTGCGGACGCTGAGCCTCAGGATCTCGTCTGTGAGTGCGGCGGGGGTGGTGTGGGTGAGGTCGCGCTGGAGGGACAGGAGGTAGGCGGCAACTCCCGCACCGTGGGCTGCTGCGGCGGCGGTGCCGGACAGGGTGTGGGTGTCGGTGGTGCTGCCCCGCCAGGTGGACAGGGTGCCCTTGCCGGGGGCGAAGATGTCGACGCAGGCGCCCCAGTTGGAAGGCCATGAGCGTTCGTCGTTGGTGTTGCCGCCCCCCACCGTCAGTACCCGTTTTGTGCTGAAAGGCGATGCGTCGCAGGCGTCCTGGTCTTCGTCACCTGCACCGGCGACAACGAAGACTCCCTGTTTAGCGGCGGCGTCGACCGCTCGGTCGAGGGCGCGGCTGTAATCGAGCACGGGTGGTCAGCTGCGCTGGGCGTTACTGAGCCGGTCGACCTGCTTCTTGATGAGGCGGAGGGGGAACTGCGCCTTCCGGCCCACGTTCAGCTCCTCGAAGCTCGCCGTGATGGTGCCGGTCCGGACGAAGACATGGTGCTCGTCCCGCAGTCCGCCTCCGTCTCCGTCCGGCAGTGGCGAGGTCACGTGAAAACTGAGGGCCTCGTCCCCTACCGCGGGGGCCTGCTCCACCGTGACCTTGGCCTTGAACTTCCCGACCCAGCCAACCCCGGTGAAGGACTTGCAGGTCCTGAGCGAGTCCTGCAGCTGCCGAAATGCGTCCTGCGCCTTCGTGCCCTGGTAGGAAGCAAGTGTGGAGCTGCCTCCGTAGATGTTCTTCTTCCAGTTGAACGTCTGGAACACGTACGCGGACGCGGTCTGCGCACCGAGCACGTCGAGGCCCCTCTGGCAGGAGGCGTCGGAGACGGGCGGAAATGTCTTTTGCCCACTCTTCGGAACAGCATCCTGCAGCGGGACGCTGTGGGCCTGCGGCACCTCGCCGTCCTTGAAGGCGAGAGCCTTCAACTGCCCTGCGGTCAGCGGGGGTCTGGAGGTTCTCGAAGGTGCTGCCGTCGTCGCAGACGCCGTTGAGCGGTTCGCGTCCGCGGTTGAACAGCCGGAGATGACGAGTGCTCCAGCAGCCATCGCCGTGCTTGCCGATATCCACCGCTTCGTGAGCGCAGCCATTTATGCCCCCTGGGTTCGTTTGTGAAAGACAGACAGACGCTAGCCGCAGCAACCGTCGGCAAGCGGGCGGGGCTCCCCTCGAGGGCCAAACCGATCTTGAGTAGCCCCCTGAACATCCAGTGGTGCACATGGCGTTGGCGGACCAAGGAAAGACTCTCCGCAGCCTGGAGGCGCCCACGTGGTCGGCGCCTCGATGGGCGGAATGATCGCCCAGACGATGGCCATCACCCGCCCCGAGCGGGTACTGACCTTGACGTCGATGATGTCCTCGACCGGCGAGAGCGAATACGGCCGGCCCAGCCCACAGGCCCAGGCCGCGCTGTTCAGTCCGAAGCCCTCAGACCGCGAGGGGTACATCGCGGCGGCGGAGCAGAATCTGCTGTGGTCCTCCAAGCGATACGGTGACGCCGCACAGTTGCGTGAACTGGCCGCCGCCAGCTGTGACCGCGCCTACTACCCCGCCGGGATCGGCCGGCAGCTCGGCGCGATGGTCCTCAGCGGTTCACGCGCGGACGCGCTCCGCGAACTGCGGGTGCCGACGCTGGTGATCCACGGCCTGGACGACACGCTGACCGACCCCAGCGGCGGCAGACGCACCGCGTACCTCGTGCCCGGAGCCCCGAACTCCTGCTCGTCCCCGACATGGGCCACGACCGCCCGCGCGAACTCTGGCCCACGCTCATCGACGCCCTGGCGGCCCACACAGGCTGAGCATGAAAGCGCCGCCGACTACAGATCCAGGTGGATGTGCGAATTGTGGATGGCGTTGAAGCGGAGCTTGGCGCTGCCCGCGTTCCCCCACGCACCGGCGGGGAGCGCGAGGGTGAGATTGCCGGGATTCGTGTAGGAGCCTGTGGTGAGCAGAGCCCGGGCCCAGCCCTGGGTGAGGGCGGGGCTGCCGGGCGTCGTGGCGTCGCTGCCGATGGCGTAGTAGATCCGCTGGACTGAGACCTCGGCGATCAGGCTGTCGAAGCGGGTCCGGGTGACGGAAGCCCAGGTATTGACGTGGGTCCGCGCCTGGAGGTCGCCGGCGAGGGCGCGTTCGACGTGTGCCTGCAGCTGCATGTAGTTGATGAGCCCGCTCACCCCGCCGCCGGGGAATGTGTAGACGTGGAACATGTCGACCTGTGTGCCCCGGTCGTGTTCCTGGTGCCCGATGTTCCGTGCGTGTTCCCCCGAGATGTCATCGATGGCAGTGATCAGAGCACGGTGAGTGTCCAGCCAGGTGTACGTGCTCTCCGCTGCCCACGTGTCGCCGCCCGGGTCGCGAGCACCGTAGCGGGCGAATCCGCCGGGCATGTGCCACAGCGCGAAGGACTCCGGCGAGTCCTTCGGCTCGGATTTCACCTCGGTGCTCGGGTCCGTTCGGCCTGTCAGGGTGAACCGGTAGTGGATTCGGTCGGCCGGAGGCGGTGTGGACGGCACTGTGGACGTGCCGCCGTCGAAGGTCACCACGACGCGCATGGTGGTCTCGTCGATCTGCTGCACGCGCGGGGTGCCGGGCGCCTCGTCGTTGACCACCGTCTGCAGCACTGCCCCTGCCTGGGACACCAGTTCCGCCGTGACCTTCGTGATCTCGACCTCGTCGGGCTTGCTGAATTCGAGGTCGAAGGAGCGTTGGAACGTATTGCTTTCTCCAGCGGGTGGCACGCTGTAGCGGTCGGAGGCGCCGACCGTCGGTGTGACCACATCGCGTGTGACGCGATTGATCGTGATGGTGGGCTCGGCGCCGAGTACGGCGACGACGTCGGTGGGCAGAGCCGCGTCACCGATGTTGGTGGTCGTGGCCATGACCGACAGGCTGATGTCCGCGGTCGCCGCCAGAGCCGTGGTGTCGATCTTCTCCTGAATGACTCCGGTGTCCCCGAACGGTGTCCACGAAGGCGCCCCGTACAACTGGGAGTTGACGGTCCGGCTCATCGAGAACAGCATCGCTCCGTTCGTGTCCCGGACCTGCACGCCCCAGGTGTCGTTGTAGCGACTCTGCTGCATGACCCAGTCCGGGTACTCGGCGGTGGAGACCAGATAGCGCAGGACGACGGCCTTGGTGCCCTGCGGCACCTGGAGTGTGTCGATGCTGGTGATGGGCGCGTTCTTTGCACCGCCGGCCACGTTCACCGTCGCGGTGGCAGTGGCGGCACTTGCTCCGTCCGTGAGGATCTTCACGAGGGACGAGTCCGGCCGGCCCCCTTCCGCTTCCCTCCGTCCCTGCGGCTCATCGTGCGCAGACGTTGCGGGGCGCCGGGCCGAGACGGTGGTCGCGGGACCGACCTCCCAGAGAACGACCCCGTTCGCCAGGTCCACGAGGCCGAGGAGCCGGACCAGCAGCCGCAGATCCTGGTCCACGGCGACAAGAGCCTGCGCGACGTACGTCAGGCCCGCGTACTCGACGGTCGCCTCCACTTCCAGCATGTTTCCCGGAACATCGCTCAACTCGCAGGCCCCGAGGGCGTCCGAGATGCACAGGGCCGGCGCACCGTTGCTGGACCGCACCTTGATCTCCACGCCGCTCACCGGCAGTTGCGGTTGCGACGGCGGAGCCTCCAGTTGGATCTGGACGTGGTACACACCAGGGACGAACACGACAGTGCCCTCGTAGCTGAACCCTTGCTGATCCGCGGCGCTCACCCGCAAGCGGCTCTCGCTGGGGAGACCGACGACCTCAGCGATCATCGCCGCGGCGTCCACCGCCGCGACAGCGCCTTCCGGGGTGGCGCTGAAGAGGCTGGTCAGATCCTCCGTCTGCGAGGCGCCGAAGCGTAGTTCGACCTCGTAGAGCGAGGTGATCGGCACCATCAGTCCTGCGCGGAGAAACCTCAGCGTGACCGTGGGAGTGTCGAGAGGGAGGGCGCCGTTGACCAGCTCGGCCAACGCGAGGTCGACCGGCTCGATGATCTCCCCCGAGAACAGGACGACGGTCACCTCGGCCGTGGTGCCGGGCTCGACGGTGACCAGCTGCTCACCGGCCGCCATGGACGGGATCACCGCCGTGATCAGATGCTGCGCGACCGGTGGGGACAGGGTCAGGGATCCGTCGGCGCCCGTGGCGCCGGCATCGACGCCGTCGAGGCGGATGAGGACGCCCGCCCCGGCCGACGGCCCGGCGCCGCCCGCTCCGTCGTCGAGCACGGCGCGTACCACCAGTTCCGCTTCCTGCTGCTGCGGTGGAGACGACGTCTCGACGACCGGCGGGACACCGGCCTCGCTCCGATAGCCCCAGATCCAGACCGTGACGCTCGTCGGCGCGTCGGCAGTCGCGAGAGCACTGAGACCGAGCACGACTCCCGGAACCTCATACACCTGGTTCACGGTCGACCCGGCCACCAGCGTAATGCGGTCCAACAACCCGGGGACGCCCTCTCCCTCCAGATGGCTGAGCGACAGTACGACGTTGCCGACGGCGTCATACGGGCAGTAGGCGAGTACGCGTAATCGCTCGTACGGCGCGGCTCGCACCTGGCCCAGGAAGTCGCCTTCTGGTGACGTGACTTCTTGCTGCGCATAGAAGACGAGTTCGTTCGGCATGACGCACCCTCCCCGCCCGCGACGACCGCCTGGCGGTGACCTGCGCCCCAGGTGCCGGTGGGCTGCTTCATACCGCATCCGCCGCACGCCAGGTAGCCCGTTCACACCGCGCGGCCGCGGGCCGCGTAGACGTTCCCTGTACGCGTGTACGCCCGCAGTCACCCCACGCCTGGTTCGGCGCGGCCGTTCAGGCCAGTTGCTGGGCCAGTCCGACGATGATGCCCGCCGGGCCGCGGAGGTAGCAGAGCAGGTAGCTGTCCTCGAACCGGGCGATCTCGCCGACGAGTTCGGCGCCGTGAGGGCGCAGGCGGGCAACGGTGTCCTCGAGGTCGTCGACGGCGAACATGACGCGGTGCGTGCCCAGAATGTTGTGCGGCCGGTTGCGCGGCCCGGCGCTGATCACCGCGGGGCTGCGGTACTTCGCCAGCTCCAGCCGGCTGTGCCCGTCCGGGGTCTTGACCATCGCGATGTCGCAGTGGACGCCGTCGAGGCCGGTGCACTGGTCGGCGATGAGGCCCTGGACCTCCGCCCTGACCTTGAAATCGTGCGCCGCGATCCGAGCACCCGCGGCTTCACCGTGCAACCACACAGGTGGGCGGTCGAGAGAACACTCGGCTGGCTCATGCATCACCGCCGCCTGGCCCGCGACTACGAAGCCCTCCCGGCTCGCTCTGCCGCCATGATCTACCTTGCGATGATCGCCCTGATGGCCCGCCGACTCACCGGAGAATCCACGCCGACCTGGCGAGGGCTCTAATACCTCATCAAAAGCCGTGTATCGGGATGAAACATGGAGAGAGAACGCCCTCTCACAAGCGCTGCACCTCTCCCCACCGCGACGACGAGCGAAGCCCGGCGCGGCGTAGGAGAATGGCGTGAGAGGGCGAAAACCTGATGAGGCCAAGGGGCACGCGTCGCCCTTCACCCCCGCGTCGCAATGCACCCTCCTTGGTCGATCCTCCTTGTCCCACCGCTCATGTCGTCTGCCGCCGGATTCGTCTGCCGAATGCTGACCGCCGTGCTTGTGAGCATCGCGATCGGGTGGGCTCCGACGGCGTTCTCGGCGCCGAGGGCGACCGGAGAGCTGTCCATTGCTCTCAGCCCCTCCACAGGGCCTCCGGGGACCACTGTTCAGGTCACCTTCGCAGGCTGCACCTCCACCAAACTCGGCACACACATAGTCACCGACATCTACTGGGACGGTGGCAACGTCGGCGGATTCTCCACAGAAACCCAGGCCGATGCCGAATTCGACGTGCCGGCGAAGGCAGACGCGGGCTCTCATACGGTGACGGCGGTCTGCGACAACGGGGTCAGCGGCAAGGCGCCGTTCACGGTCACCTCGACTGACAGCGGGGACGGAAGCGGACCAACCACACCCCCACCTGGGGACGGACACGGAACGACACCCCCACCCGCTCCCACCATCACGGTGGACCCCTCTGAAGCCGAGCCCGGCACGACGATAAGCGTCGATGGCTCCGGATTCGACGACTGCTACACGGACGACACACCCGGCTCGGTCGATGTCTCCGTCGACGACACCTCCGTCTCCACGAAAGACATCGATCCCGAAACAGGCGGCTTCGATGTCGAAATCGACGTCGGTTCCACCGCCACAGCAGGCACCCACACGGTGACTGCAACATGCAACGACCCGAGCACCATCTACGCCGACACCACATTTTCCGTGACCGACACGACGACGAACGGAACCGACACCGGAGGCAATAACACAGGCGGCACCAATGACAGCGGCGGGACCAATGGCGGAGACACCGGCGGGACCGGAGGCGGGAACACCGGTGGTACCAACGCGGGAACCACCGGCGGCGGAACCCACGGCGGAGACACCTCGACGCCCGTCGGATGGGTGGTCGGACCTTCCCTGTTCGGGGCACTGCTGCTCCTGGGAGCACTGATCCCCCTGATCAACCACCGGCAGCGCGGACCGCGCTGGGTACGCAACCACATCCGAACGTCGCTGCGCATCCCGCCCGGGACAGCCGACCTGCGCGAGCAGCACGACAGCGGATCGGTCAACCGCACGGTTCGGCTCGAACCCCACATGGATCCAGGTGACCAGAGCCTCGAAGGAGGGTGAAGCCATGACCACGACACAGTGGCCCGAGCCCCTGACGGTCCGCGCCTTCCTGCTCGGTCACGAGGGCCCCGACGCCGCCGAGACGCTCCTCGGCCCGCTCCACGACGGCGGGACGGCCCGAACACTCCTCGACGGAACACGTCCCCTGCCGGCCGCGGCGGATCGAGCTGTCGAGCACCAACTGGCGAGTGCCATCGATTCCTTCCTCGGTCTGGAATTCTTCGACGTGACAGCGATCGGATGGCGAAAGCACCCCGCCCTCAAGGCCGCCGCACGCCGCACCCGCGCCGCGCCGGGCAGCGAGGAAGTGGTCGCCCTCGCCACTCACCAGGTCACCTCCAGCCACAGCCCCTATGTCGACGTGTTCCTCGACGGCGCCAGGATCGGCACCCTTGACGTGAGACTCATCCTGATCTTCCGGATCGGCGGGCTCGTCGCCATCGTCCGCAACGCCCACCTGGTCTCCATACGCAGCGGGCATTGCGCACTGGAGGCGCGTCTCGCCCTCCGGCGGATCGTGTTGGCGCAACGACAAGGCAAGCTGGATCTTCCCGGCATCTGGCACATGCACGACCCGATCCCGCTCCTCCATGACGAGCCACCGCCACCGCCTCCTCCCCCACCGCCCTACCAGCCACCGCAGCCTCCGCCCTACGCCCCGCGTTGAACACGGCCCCGACCAGCCGGTGGCGCAGCCGGGGCTCCACGCCTGCAACGCCTGCCATGACCGCATCCATGAAGCGCAGACGGCCAGATCACTCACGCCGTAATCACGGGAGAGCCGGATGACCGGGAAACCGTCATGTCCGGTTCGGCGGGAGGCCGCGCGGAACAGGACCTGCTCCGGCAGACACCTCGCCGCGCGGCCGACCCAACCGGCTGGCTCATGCATCACCGCCGCCTGGCCCGCGACTACGAAGCCCTCCCGGCTCGCTCTGCCGCCATGATCTACCTTGCGATGATCGCCCTGATGGCCCGCCGACTCACCAGAGAATCCACCCCGACCTGGCGAGGGCTCTAATACCTCATCAAAAGCCGTGCATCGGGATGAAACATCGGGAGAAAACGCCCTCTCAGACCAGCCGGGAGAGCGGGTAACTCCCGGCGTAGCCGCGCCGGCCGGGGGCGACGACCCGGTACCCGGCCGCCGCCAGCGCCCCGAACTGGTAACGCCAGGAGCACCAGCTCTCCGGCCAGCCGTGCGGCAGCAGGATCAGCGGCCCTGCCCCTGTTCGGCGATGTGCTGCCGGACCCGGTTCACATCGACGAAGCGGTGCGTGGGCGAGCTGTCCACACGGGGCTCCTTGGAAAGCGCGGGTGGTGTCACTTCTTCAGTTGGGCGTACATGGCTTCCAGGTCGGCAGACAGCTGGGACTTGACCCAGCGGGTGGTGTCGTCTGCCAGCACCTCGTGCGCTCCCGCCTCGATGCCGTCGAGTGCGGCCACGGCGATGTCGCGGGGGTCGGCCTTGGGCGCGTCGACACCCGACGTCATGTCGGTGTCCACGTAGGCCATGTGGAGCCCGGTCACCGCGATGCCGCGCGGCTGCAACTCCAGGCGCAGGGAGTTGGTCTGCGACCACAGAGCGGCCTTGGAGGCGCCGTAGGGCGTGCCGTCGGCCAGCCAGGACAGAGCGGAGTGGGCGTTGAGGATGTGGCCCCCGCCGTTGCGCTCGATGACCGGCACGAAGGCCCGGGTGACCAGCAGCGGCCCGTAGAAGTTGGTCTCCAGATCCCGACGCACGTCCTCCATCGGGGAGTTGAGGTACGAAGCGCGGACGGAGGCCCCGGCGTTATTGATCAGAATGGTGACGTCCTGGGCCTGCTCGGCGGCCGCCGCCACAGATGCCGGGTCAGTGGCCTCGAGCGCCAGCGGAACGGCATCGGGGTGAGTCACCGTGCGCGGGTCACGGGCCGTGGCGTAGACCTTGCCGGCCCCGCGCGCATAGAGCTCCTCGACCAGCATCTTGCCGATGCCACGGCTGCCTCCGGTGACGAAGACGCTGGCGCCCTTGATTGTTGTCATGACTACCTCCACGAAGATGAAAACCGATCGGTTTCCATCACCGTAAACCGATCGGTTTCGTCATGCAAGTCGGTTGAGCACCGGGTGACTACGGCACGCGGGGTCGAGATGGAGTCGGACGGCGCTCAGGCTTCAGGGGGCTGGCTGGCCTCGTGTCCATCGACGAAGTCCGTACTCGCCAGGCGCAGGCCGGCGAAGCCGCGAGCCCGCCGCCAGTGATCGACGTGGCCTGGCTGGACCTCAGGCGGAGTTCAGCGGAGTGGCGTGCCGTACGCCCAGTCCGCGGGGGGCGACGCACGGCCCCGCACAGACGGGTCACGCACCCTGCATGAGCTGGAGCCCATGTAGCAGAGTCACGGGATGATCCGGCTCCTGATCCCGCCTTGTGTCGCCTCCGCCGCCGACGCGACACCGCGCCGGGCACCGAGCGCCACGCCCAACGCAAAGGAGACCCGGCCGCCGGTGCGTTGGGAGGGAACGGATGAGGCCGGTGGGTGACGATCAATCGCACGACGTGGCGGCTCGACGGACGTAGTGCTGAGGATCACCCGGTGCGAGATCGAGTCGTCCATGTCCGCCGTGCGGATCTCCTGCTTCTTACAGGATCGAAACGGGACCTCCACCGAGGCGACTGCCAAACGCGTCGGCGTCACGCAGCCGTACCTCTTCCGGCTCTTCCCGGGCAAGAAGGCGATCTTCGTCGCCGCGTTGGTGCGGAGTGTGGAATACACCCGCCTGGCTTTCGAGCGGGCGGAGGGCGGGGCGGAGGGCGGCGAGCAGACCCTGCGTGCCATGACGGACGCGTACGCGCGGCTGATCTCGACGCGCCCCGAAACGCTCCTGATGCAGATGCAGGGATACGCCGCGGTCGCGGCCGCTGAGGCGGAGGGCGATGACCAGACGGGCGAGCTCGTCCGGGCCGGCTGGATGAGACTGCGGGAAACCGTGCACCTGGCGTTGGGTGCCGACGTCCGCGAGACCACAAGCTTCTTTGCCTGCGGCATGCTCGGCAACACGCTGACGGCCATCGGGCTTTCCTCCGATCACCGGGAGGCAGGGGCGTGAGGCCGTGGGCGCTGCTCCGGCTGCCGGAGACTGGCATCAACCCCAAAGAGAGCTTCGGTCACCGAGCCTGGTCGAACCCGGGGCGCGTCAGCGCATGTCTGCCGCGTCGAGCAGGGTGACCACGGTGGGTGCGACGAGCCCCGTCAGGTTGTCGGCCCGGATTCCCGCGCGGGCGCTGGCGCCGTCGAAGACCAGGATGAGCTGCCGGGCCAGCAGGTCGGGGTTGCTCGCCCCACCCTGTTCGGCCTCGGAACGGAAAAAGGCCGTCAGGTTCGCTTTGATCTGGTGGGCCACCCGGCTCGCGGGGTGGGTCTGGTCCTTGAGCTCGACCTGCACAGCCAGGTACCGGCAGCCTTGGAAGTCGGGCGCACCCGCCTGCGACTCCACCCGCTCGAAGACGTACAGGATCCGCTCGCGGGGGGAACGGTCATCATCCGCCGGGGGCAGGAGGCTCGCCCCGAAGGCGGCGGCACGCTCCTCCAGGCTCGCCGCCAGCAGTTCATCCTTGCTCTCGAACAGCTGGTACATGGAGCGCTTCGACACCCCCGCCGCCTTGCACAGCGCCTCGACGCCGATGCCGACGCCGTCGCGGTAGGTGAGCGTGGCTGCCGCCTCCAGCAGCCGCTCCCGGGGGCTCTGCTTCACTTTGGTGGTCATACCGCGAGGTTAACTCGAATCGGACAAAAAAGAAACCGATCGGTTTCCGTGGGGTGTTGGGGAGACGCCCCGCCGCCGCGCGGCGGCCTGAAGGCCGCTCAGAGGCTCGGCGACGATCTCGGGAGAGACCGTCGCCGAGCCCTGATGGTGCACGCGCCTCTCGTCCCCACAGGGGGCGACGCACACCGGGGCCACTCCGAGTAACGGCCCCGTCTTGGGTGAGCCGCCTCCGCTACGCCGGGGCAGCGGCCTTCTCGGGCTCCGTCTCGGCAGGGATGCGGTGCAGCCCCTTGCGGTCGTACCAGCTGGTCATGCCGAAGCCGAAGAGGGCGGCTGCCACGAGGCCGACGGCCATCATGACCCAGCCCCGGGTCAGGCCGGCGTCGGCCTGGGCGTCGTAGTAGAGGATCGAGCGGATGCCGCCTGTGATCTGCCGCAGCGGTTCGAACTCCGCCAGGAAGCGGTAGAAGCCGGGCAGCGCCTGAAGCGGCGTGGTGGCGTTGGCCGTCGGCACCGCCATCCCGATGAAGACCAGCGTGACCACCAGCATGCCGGGCGTGCCGAAGACGGCGAGCAGGGTCAGCGCACCGATCCCGGAGACCGCGATGGCGCACACCGAATAGAGCCACAGCAGTGGCAGATGGGCGGCGTGCATTCCCATGAGGCCGACCGCGCCCGCCATGACCAGGCTCCCCATCAGCAGGGACAGCCCGGCCATGAGAGTGCTGCTGATGGCGAGGGTCTGCACCCGGGTCGCCCGGATGAGCGGGCGATGCAGGCGCAGCGGGCCCATGTCGTTGTGGGTGTAGCCGAGGGCGTGGTCCACCTGGCCGCTGATGACGTTGGCGGAGAGCATGCCGCAGACCACGAGGACGAGGGCGTAGTAGAACGCCGTCAGGCCCAGGCCGCTGTGCGAGTCGAGGGGATGGCCGTCCTCGACGGTGACGGCGGCCGGGTCGGCGAGCAGGACGCGTGCCGCGGCGGGCAGCTTCGCCTCCCCCGTTCCGCCCTGGGACGTGAGCTCCTTGCCCACCTGGAGCGAGGCGCTTTCGGCCGCCTGCGTCGTCGCAGTCCGGGCCAGACTGGAGCCCACGCTGCCGGCGGACTGGTTGGTCAGCACCGCCAGTGTCGGACGGGTCGGGGTCCCGGTGGTCGCGGCGCTGGTGAGTGCGGTGGTGGCGGAGGTGAAGTCGGCGGGGACGACGAGCGCGCCGTACAGCTTGCCCTTGCCGAGTTCCTTCTTCATCTCCTTCTCGCCCATTACCTTCCAGTCGATCTTGTCCCCGCTCGCGGTGGACTTCTTGATCGACTCGGTGATCCCAGCCCCGAGGTTGACCTGCTTGCCGCCGAGAGCGGACCCCTTGTCGGCGTTGACCAGTCCGACGGGCAGATTCTTCATGTGATCGACGGGATCGATGTTGGCCCCGACGTAGAACACGGTGAACAGCAGCGCGAGAACGCCTGTGATGACGCCGTTGGCGATCCACAGGGGTTTCGCACGCAGGACGCGGAACGGGTGAATCCCACTCATGACTTACTCCGGTCTCGGACAACACACTCATATCCGGAGAAGGGCGGACAGCTTCATTGCGGTCCGGCGACCCTCGGAACGTTCAATCTCGGCACACACGGCCGTCGACGCGGAACCGGAGATGCAGCACCCCGCCGGGACTCCGACTGATAAAACCGGTCGGTTTCAAGCTCATCGTAAACCGATCAGTTTACAAATTCCAAGTCGAGGCGCTGGCCCATATCCCGAGCAGCGCCAGGAAGCCGCGTGCCGCGCCGCCAGCCCTGCCATCGGGTGACTTCGAGCCGCGAGTGGAGCGGCTCGCTTCAGGTCACGCAAGTCCACCAGGTCCGTCTCGCCGAACACGGCCATCGGGGCGGCCCCGCCCAGCAGTCGCCGTTACCGGCTCCCGGCGACCTGCCAGCTCCAGATGATGGCCTCGATCCGCCTGGGCCCGGATGAAGCCGAACCGTGCTCTACCCGCTCGATCGACACCGACAGGCAGTAGCAGTTGATCGAGCCGTTCCTGCCGATGGGCGAGCACGGTCCGTACCCTGAACGGCTGCGTGAGCAGTTCGAGGGGGAATCTGGCGGTTCCGCACCAGCAGTCAATGGCGGGAAATGCCGGGCCGGTTCGGCCGATGGCCGACGGTCTACCGGGAGGCGGGGACTGGAAGGTGAGCGGCGGCCACCGCGCAAGCGCCTGCCCCGGCTCAGAAGGGTGTGCGCGTTCGCGCCAGCTCGGCTGCTACGGCGTCGGCTACGGCATCCCTCACCTGCGCCTCTGTGGGCATGGGCCGGCCGAGTTCGGCAGCGAGTTGAGCCAACGAGGTCATCCGGACACCGGGCAGGGCGCAGGCCGTGAACGTGGTGTAGACGTCGAGGTCCGGGTCTATGTTGAGCGCGAATCCGTGGCTGGTGACGCCGCCGCTGATGCGCATCCCGATTGAGGCGATTTTGCGGTGTCCGGGGGTCCACACGCCGACCAGGCTCTCGGCGCCTCGGGGTGTGTCCCGGCGTATCGCGTCGAACCCAAGTGATCCCAGCGCACGGATCAGGGCGTGTTCGATCCGTCGTATCAAGCCGCGCGGTCCTAGCTCGCGTACGTTCAGCACGAGATACCCGATCAGCTGCCCTGGCCCGTGATAGGTGGCGTGACCTCCCCGGTCGACTTCGACCAGGCTGATCGGTGAAGCCGGTTCTGGCAGTTGGTCGGCCGGTGTTCGCGCCGTGTAAGTGATCACGGGAGGGTGGGTGAGCAGAAACAGCCGATCTCCAGTACGCCCCTGCTTTCGCTCGGCTACCCAACCGGCCATGTCGGCCTGCGCCACCTCATACGGCACCTCACCCAGATCGACTCGTTCCATCTCCCCTGGCTGCATTGCCTCTCCCGTGTCTTCGAGGCGACGTCGCCTCGAGCCGCGCCTGCAAACTCCTGGACTGGTGTCGCCGATGAGCAAACTGTGCATCGTTTAGGCTCGGCGTGCAGTCAGGTCAGGTGTCATCACCCATAGCCGCGACCACCTAAAGCTGCTTGTGGCTGGCTTCAGCGTGGCGTTCCGTACCCGTGGATCCCCGGGATGGAGAGTTTTCCGCCTGTCTGTCCGGCCTGGTCAATGTCGGCGTCGTCCAGGCCGAGTTGGAGCTTCAGGTTGAGCTTCCCGACCGTGTCGTAGAGCCACTCCGGAATGGTGTCCGGGGTGAGGTGCAGGCGGAGGACGGGCGGTACGGGAACGCCTTCGACTCCGGAGAGGGTGCCCGTCAGGCTTTCGACGTACATGGTGATGCCGTCGCCTCGCAGCGTGGACGTCGAGCCGGGCGCCCCGTCGATGTGCTGGATCTGCGGGCCGACGGGCACCGCCATCTTCAGGTCACGGATCGTGACGCTCCCCGCGGAGAACTTGAGCACCCGCTTGGGCCCGGCGGCCGTGTCCACGGTCACCACGCCGCCGAAGACGAGGTCATGCAGTTCGAGGCGGCTCCCCTTCATGTTCCATGCCTCGGCGGAGAATCGGCCGGCCTCATGTTCCTCGGGGGCCTTGAGATCACTGATGTCGCAGGTTCGGGAGGTTCCCCTGGTGGGCTCCGGTCGGGGCGACGGCTCGACGGCCCGGTGGCTGGGAGCAGGTGATACAGGTGTGGTGGACGGCCGGGGCTCGGGCGGTGCTCCGGACTCTGGCCTCGAAGTTGCCGATCTTGGTGATGGGCTCGCGTGGAGTGAGGGGCTCGCGTCGGGTGACGGGCTTTGCTGCTCGGCGTCATCGCGGAAGAGGGGATCGAGGATGTCCGCGAGGCTCGTTGTGGCGGAGGTTGCGCTGGGCGAGGGGGTGGGAGCGGCGGTCGGTGCTGGGGTCGGGCCCGCTCCCTCGTCGTCCGCGTGCGACGACGGCTTGACGGGCTCCCCGCTCTGGTGAGCGCCGACCGTGCGGGGATCAGCGGACGGGGTGGAGTTTGCGGGAGCGTTCGTCGCAGAGGTTGAGGTGTCGTCGGGACGGGCGCAGTCGACACCACTGGTTCCAGGCGCGCCTGACCCCTCTTCGGAAACGGAGAGCGCCGCAGTGGTGCTCGTGTCCGCGGACTCGGGCAGGCGTTGACTTCCCAGGATGAGGGCGGTCGGCAGCACGGTGAGCGCGAGAGCCCTCCCGACCGGCAGACGCAGGCGTGTCAGCGCGGACGTACGGGGGATGGCGTGCCGGCCTCTCGGCAGTCGAGCGAATCGGGGGACTGCGGCCTCGCCGCGGGTGTCGGGCGACTGGTCACTCACTCCCCTGTCCTCCCACCCGGCTGACGGCGGCTGACGGCCCCTCGGCGCCGTCGGGTATGTCCTCCGGGTCCCCGTCCACCGGGCCCCATGCCAGAGCCAGGAGTCCGCCCGCCGCCGCGAGCAGCGTGCCGACGAAAAAGCCGCCGAAATTGGAAATGGGAAGCGACAGAACGCCGAGGAACACCGCGACGCAGCCGGCGAAGAACCTGATGATCGGCTGGAACCAGAGGAGTCCGCCGAGGACGATCAGAGTCAGGCCGATGACCAGGGATCCGGCCCCCGCCGTGGTGGACATCGCCACGGACAAGGCGCCCAGGGAGAGGTTGAAATACGGGAAGTAGATGATGGGCGCAGCGGCAAGGAGCACCAGCAGACCCGCCCAGAAGGGGCGGGTGCGCCGCCAGGCCCGGAAGCCTCGGCGAGCGCGGGTGAAGCCGCTGTCGCTGTGGGGGTGCGCGGGTGCACCGGCACTCGTCATGTGGCAGCTCCCAAGTCGTGGGTGGGTGAGGGTGTCCGCGAGGACGGTGGGGCACTGCCGCCCCCTGCGCAGTCGCCGGCCGCTTCCGCGCGCGGGAGGCGAGGGGGCGGAAGCGAGGTCAGAAGCAGTCGTGGCGGCCGCCCGCGATGTTCATGTGCAGGCCCGCCAGTTCGAACGTTCCCGCAGTCGTGGCCCAGACCTTCTGGTGGGCATCAATGATTTCGACCGCGTCCGCCTGCTGGGCGTATCCGTTGGGATCCACGTGGTCCTTCGGGTTGACCTGACCCTTGGTCATGGAACCAGTGGCAACGCCGATGTCGACGTTGGTGAAGGTGCCCTTCTTCGCCTGGAGATCGGTCATGTCGATGTACAGGTCCTTGGCCTTGACCGGCGTACCCGATCCGCCGGCCTTTAGCGTCATCGTGTAGGTCCCGAGGACAGGTATGTCCACCGGGACGGACTGGCACATGTCGGTGACCGTCGCATTCTTGATGGACGAGACCGAGACGGGCACGTGCTTGCCGTTCTTGGCGACATCGACCGTGGCGTAGTTGCCGAATCCAGTGCCGCTCAGCTTGCCGGCCGAAACCTGGAAGTCGGAACCGGAGATGCTGAACGAAGCGGCCAGTGCGCCCTGGGCCATGGAGACGGCGACCGCCGCGGTGGCGGCCACTGTCGGCACCGCACCGATGGCGAAGCGCTTCCAGTGGGTCTTGCCGATTCGCTGGGACATGTGTGGTTCTCCGTTGTCTAGGCGTACGAGACGACCGGACCCAGAACCGACTGGCCCGGGTCCGGGGCGGGGGAAGAACTGCGGCTGGGTGTGGCCGTGACGGTGCAGCCGGCTTCCGCGGGCGCATGTCGTCCACGCGCACGGAGGAAGTGGGTACACCGAAGAAGCGCTCGATAGTGTTACTACCGAGTACCCGATAGTGGCACTATCGATCCCATCGAGGCAACCCCCGGTAACGCGATACTGGTGGGACAGTTGAGCGTGAGGGAGCGCATGAGGATTTCAGAGCTCAGCCGACGGTCCGGGGTGCCGATGGCGACCATCAAGTACTACCGACGGGAAGGGCTGCTTCCCGAGGGACGCGCGCTGAACCCGACGGCGGTCGAGTACGGCGAGGAGCACATCCAGCGGCTCCGTCTGATCCGTTCTCTCATCCAGCTCGGCGGGCTGTCCGTCGCACGTACCCGTGAGGTGCTCGAGGCGGTGGACCATCCGCTGGATGCGTTCGAGACCCTGGGCGTCGTCCACCACGCACTGCCCGTGCCCTCCGCGGCCAAGAACGCGAAGGGCGCGAAGGACGACGACGGGCCTGACAGCGCTGTCGACGAAGCGGTGTCGGGCGAAGGAGCCGTAGCGAGCGTCGAGGCTCTCATCGGGACCATGGGCTGGCAGATCTCCGATGCGTCGCCGCACCGCCCGGCGCTCGCCGAGAGTCTCGCCGCGCTGAGCCGCCTCGGCACCGACTACACAGCCGACGACCTCGTCCCCTACGCACGGCTCGCCACCTCCACCGCCGATTTGGACTTCGCGCAGTTCGAGGGGATCGAGGACCGCATCGCCCTCGCCGAGCGCGCGGTGGTCCTCACCGTGCTGTTCGAGCCGGTCGTCCGGCTGCTACGGCGTCTGGCCCAGGAGGACGCGAACCACCGTCGCCATGACCGCCTTGCATGCGGGCGGGGCGAGCAGCCGGAGGAGTGAGTCCCCAGCAGGGCACCGTCGACACCCTCCGCTCGCGACGGCAGCGAGGGCCGAAGTGCCCCGGGTGAAGGCACTTCGGCCTCTCGGAAGGGTTCAGCCCGTGGTGACGGGGACCCTCTCGTCGGTGTCTTCGGGCACGTCGGTCTCCTTGATGCCGAACCGGTCGTAGAAGCGGGCGAGTGGGCCCGGAGCCCACCAGGCCGCCCTGCCCAGCAGCCTCATGACGGCCGTTCCCAGCAGGACCCGCACCACCAGCACGTCCACCAGGACCGCGAACACCATGCCGACACCGAACAGCTTGATCGTCAGCACATCGCTCATCCCGATCGCCGCGAGCGGCACGCACATCAGCACCGCCGCGCTCACGACCAGGCGGCCGATGGACTGCAGCCCGGTCGCCACGGCTTCCGTGCTGTCGCCCTGCTTGTCGTACTGCTCCCGCATCCGGGACACCAGGAACACCTCGTAGTCCATGGAGAGCCCGAAGATCAGCGCGAACAGCATGATCGGCATGTTGGGCTCGATGTTGCCCGTCGGATCGAAGCCGAGCAGGTTGTGCAGATGGCCGTCCTGGAAGATCCAGACCAGGACGCCGAAGGTCGCGGACAGCGACAGCATGTTCATCGCGATCGCCTTCAACGGCAGCAGCACCGAGCCGAACGCGAGGAACAGCAGGAGGTACGTCATCACCGCGATGTAGAGCAGCATCCACGGCAGGGTCTCGCCCAGCGCGTCCAGGGTGTCGTCGTACACCGCCGACTCGCCGCCGAAGTACGCCCGGGCGCCCGGCGGTTCGGGGACGTCCTTGAGCCGGTTCACCAGGTCGCGCGCGTGGGTCGAGATGGGATTGCCGTCGTAGGTGACCGACACCCGGGCCGTGGTGCCCTCCACGCCGCTGATCCGGGCGCTCGTGGCGCCCTCCGTGGCGCCGAGCCGCTCGGCGTACGCCTTCAACGCCGCGCCCTGGTCCTTCGAGGTCCCGTCGGACTTCAGCACGAGCAGCGAGTCGATGGACTTCACCGCGTCGCCGTCAAAGTCGTGCTCCATGGCGTTGAAGACCTGGCGACCCTCGGAGCTGCTCGGCAGCTGCTGCGCGTTGATGGAACCGAACTCGATCTTGGAGAACGGCAGGGCGAGCGTCAGCAGCAGGCCCACCGCGCCCACCACCACGACCCACCGCCGCCGCATCAGGCCGTGCCCGAACCGGTACCAGGCACCCTCGCCCGCCGCCGTCGGCCGCCCTGCCTTCTTGCGGCGCAGCGGGAAGGCATTGACCTTCGATCCCATCACGGCGAGCAGCGCGGGCAGCGCGACCAGTGAGAAGAGCACCGCCAGCAGGACCGCTGCCACACCGCCGTACGACATCGACTTCAGGAACGTGGACGGGAAGAGGGTCAAGCCGGCCAGCGCCGCCGCGACCGTCGTGCCGGAAACCATCACGGTGCGCCCGGCCGTGGCAAGGGTGCGCCCGATCGCCGCTTCACCGGTGTAGCCGGCCGCCAGCTCCTCGCGGTAGCGGCTCACGATCAGCAGGCCGTAGTCGATGGCGACCGCGAGACCCAGGATCGTGACCAGGCTCATGGAGAACACGGACACGTCGGTGATGTTCGCGATGGTCCGCAGGACGGCCATCGAACCAAGGATGGAGAGCACGCCGACAAGCAGCGGGAGGAAGGCCGCGGTCAGACCGCCGAACACGACCAGCAGGAGCAGGAAGAGCACGGGGGCCGAGATGATTTCCGCGGTTCTCAGGTCATGTTCGATCTTCTCACTCGCCTGGTGGCCGGTGGGTACCGTTCCACCTTGCAGCGTCTGAAGGCCAGGTGCCGGAATCTTGTCCTTGACCGCCTCGTACGCGTCCTCCTTGGCCTTCTCGCTGCTGCCGTGCAGGTTCAGGGCGACGTAGGTGGCGTGCCGGTCGTGGCTGACCTGCGCCGGCATCTTGGTCGTCCAGAAGTCCAGGTAGCCGGTCACCTCCGACTTCGGCAGGGACTCCAACTGCTTGACGACCGCCTGCTGGAAGGACGGGTCGTCGACGGTGCGGTCCTTGTCGCGATAGACGATCACCGCGTCAGGCGTCCGCTGCGGGAACGCCTTCTCGGCGATGTGGGCCGCGCGCACGCTGTCCGAGCCGGGGTCCTGGAAGCCGAGCGGTGTCAGGGATCCGAAGACTCCGGCACCGTAGGCCCCGGACAGGACGGCGAACAGCATCGTCAGTATCAGCACCGGCTTTCGCCTGCGGTACAGCAGTCGCCCAAACCCCTCAAACATTACTTCTCCTAGATCGTTAGCCAGCGCCAGGCAGGACCGTCTGAAGGTCGGCGCCGAACGAACCGTAACAGTGTTTTTATTGCTCGATGCAACGCTGTTGCACACCTCTCATCCGGCGAGGGGTCGAGTTCATCCACCCTGACCTGCTGGTATGCAAGAGGAGCTTGTTCGGAAGCGGCGGATCCTGGCGCGGGCGCATCGGACGGCAACAAGCCAAGGCGATGCCGAGAAGCATTCGTAACGGCGTTGCAATAAGATGGCGCCATGGCCAGGCTCAAGACACATGACGAAGCACTCCGGCTCCGGCTCCTACACCGCGCTGCCGCCACGGTCTTCGACCGCGGCACGGCCGCCCTGAGCCTGCGACAGCTCGCTGCGGACGTGAAGACCTCGACCACGGCGGTCTACTCGCTGTTCGGCAACAAGGCGGGCCTGCTCAGGAGCCTGTACGAGGAGGCCGCGCGGCTCTTCGTCGCACGCCTGGCAGCCATCCGTCCGACGGACGACCCAGCCGGCGACGTGATCCGGCTTGGGCTCGTCTATCGCGAATACGCCATCGCCAACCCGCATCTCTACGCGATCCTCTTCGCCGACCGCAGCGTCCAGTGCCCGTCCGAGCCGGAGTCGGAGTCGCCGCGTGAGGCCATCGAGACCTACCGGCCCCTCGTCGACGCCGTGCGGCGCGGACAGCAGGCAGGGCAGTTCAGTTCGGAGTCCGACCCGGAGGTCATCGCGCTGTCGGTCTGGGGAACGGCCCATGGCCTGGTGTCCCTGGTGCTCTCGGGGAACGAGCCGCCCGGGCTCGCGGTCGCCGACTGCTACGAGCGGGCACTGGGGGTACTGGTGGCGGGGTGGCGAGAGAGCGAGGGGAAAGTTCAGGGGGTCGCTGACGCGCCGTGAGCCCGGAGCCGGTACCCGCTCCGGGCCTGAACGTACGGTTCAGCGCCTTGAGGGCGTGGAGTTGTACGGAGACTGTCGAGTTGTACGGAGACCATGGCCTGCCCGAAATCGACCGCAGCGCCGCGCACCACACCGGCAAGACCTGCCCCGCCCGGGTCCGCGCCCGGGTCGAGGTCGCCCGCTGTACGGCCGGGGTGCACACTGCTCCCCCGCCCAGGCGGCCGCCTGGGCCGGCCGGAGAGGTCACACGAGCCTGACCGGCCCGGCGTCGATGGGCAGGCGGACCAGGAGATAGGGCTTACGGCGCAGGTCCTGGCCCTCGTGGAAGGGCGACAGCCGGTCGAGCTGGTTGGCGGTGGCGTACAGGTGCCGGTCCGAGGCGACGGACAGGGTGTCGACCCAGATCAGGTCGCTCCCCTGGGCGAGGGTCCGGTAGGTGCCGTTCGGGCTTCTCCGCCAGATCGCGTTGTGTTCCAGGTCGCCGCCGTAGAGCCGCCCCTTGTCGTCGCTCTCCAGGCCGTCGGCCATCGGCTTGAACCCGAGGTCCTCGACCGTCGCCGCCACCTCGGCGTCCGTGGCGTCCAGGTCGGCGAGGGCGTCGGTCGACACGCTGCGCAGTCGACGGCTGGACAGCGGGCAGTAGTTAGAGGCGCGTGCCGTCGGCGCTGAGAGCGATGCCGTCGGAGCCGGTCTCGTAGTACGTGGGCTCGCCGCCCGCAGGGCGGACCATGAAGGGCTCGCCCTCGATTACCGGAAGGAACTGCTTGTCCGGGAGTGCCGAGGGGTGCCCGGTCAGTCGCCGCCAGGAGCGGCCCGTGGCGAGGTCGACCACGATCACTCCGTTGGAGCCGCCCGAGTCGGTGATGAAGGCCGTGCCCTCGGCGCCGCGCCGCAGGTCGAATCGCACGTCGTTGGGGTAACTGTTCGCCGGCACCACCTCGGGCGGGAAGAGGATCTTCCGTACGATCCGGTCGGTGCGCAGGTCGACCGCCACGAGCTTGGGACCGCCGTAGGAAGACCCGGCGAACAGCGGGCTTCCGGTGTCGAGGATCCACAGCCGGTCGGCCCCGTCGACGACGACGCTCTGCACCGACTGCAAGTGCCCGGCCAGGTCGGAGGCGTCTTGACGGTTCACCTCGGCGTCGGAGTAGGCAACCGGCTTCCCGCCGCGCAGCCCGGCGACGGTGAACGGGACGTCGTCGCCCCAGCGGGGAAAGTTGACGAAGATGCGGCCGCGGCGCGAGACGGTGACACCCGTCGGCATCGCACCCCAGAAGCGGGCAACTACTTCGTAGTGACCGGCTGTTGAACCGGAGGGGAGGCGTAGGCGGGTCCGGCGAGTTGGGTAGCGGCCAGCGACGCGGTGGTCGCCGTAAGGAACGTACGTCGCTTCACGGGAGCGTCTCCTACTGGGTCAAGTTGCTGGAAGGCGCGGCGAGTTGCCGCATCACTTCGGTGCGGGGGGATTGGCCGGACGCTGCCGTGGCCGGTGAGGGACGGTGCCTCCAGCAGCCGCTCTCGGGAGTCGGCTTCACCCGTGGGGTCAGGCGAGCCGGAGCCCACCTGGACGGCAGATACCTCGTGCGTTCCTGCGACCTGAAGCTGTCTGCCGGGGACAGCGCCTGCGGCTGCCGCCAACTTCTAGAAGGGGAACGGGGTCAAACGGCCGGTGGACCTGGTGCTCCCAGGTCTACCGGGCTGTCGGGCGGGTCTTCGCGACCATGCTGCGGTCCCCCGAGGAGACCATCGCGTGTATCGGTATGGTGCTGACGCTCATGAGCGTCGCAAGGCCCCGGCGCCCCTGTTGGCGGGCGAGCTCCGGCCCCATGAGGTGCATCAGGGCGGTGAGGGCCGGCATCGGACGCCCGAAGAGCGTGATCTCCTTGATCTTTGCCTCGTCGTCGAGCCGCAGCAACTGCACTTCCTCGAACGACTGGGACCCCACCCGCGCCCGGTAGACCAGCGCGTACGCGTCACCCTCGCCGGTCTGGGTGTGGTAGCTGACGTCCTTGACCGCCGCGAACGCCACGGTCAGGAAGTCGCGCAGCTGGCCAGATCCCTCGAAGCGGAACTGGTCGGTGAGCGGCGAGCTGAGCACGACGTCCCGGCTCAGACACGCGACCGCGGCGTCGACGTCACCGTTTTCCTCGGCGGAGCGCCAGCTCGCCACGGTGGCGGCGGCGGAGTGCAGCGTCTCGGACATGGGTCTCTCCCGGTATCAACGGCGCGAACGAGTTTGTGGGTGGACAGGGTTTGCGGGTGGTGGGTGTCAGCCGACGAGCTTGTTCATCGTGCGGATCTGCTTGTCCAGGACCCAGGCGGGCACGAAGCGGAGTAGGCGCGCGCGTCCGGCCATGGGGCCGGCGGCGTAGCGAAGTTTCGGCTTCGCGTCGGTCGCGGCCGTGACAACCGCCTTGGCGACCACGGCGGGGTCGTCACCGCTCTTGATCGCCTCCGCCATCAGGCGGTCGAAGACGTGCCGCTGGTCGGCGTAGGTCTGCAGGGGGGTGTCGGGCTTGGCGCTGTTGGCCTCGAACCCGGTGTTGGTGTAGGCGGGTTCGACCAGGAGCGAGCGGACACCGTACTGCCGGACCTCGTGGTCCAGGGACTGGGAGTAGCCCTCGATGGCGTGCTTGGACGCCCCGTAGACCGCCATGTAGGGAGCGGGGATGAAGCCCTGCACGGACGAGAGGTTGATGATGCGTCCGCGCCCCCGGGCGCGCATGTGCGGCAGGACCTCCTTCACCATGCGCATGACCCCGAAGACGTTGATGTCGAAAACGCCCTGGGCCTGCGCGAGGGAGGTCTCCTCGGCCGCGCCGATCGAGCCGATGCCGGCGTTGTTGACCAGGACGTCGATCCGCCCGAACCGGTCGATCACCTGCTGGACCACCGCGGTGACCGACTTGTCACTGACCACGTCGAGGTCGAAGAACGTCACACCCTGGAGAGGGGTGACACGTGAGGTGTCGCGGCCTGTGCCGGCCACCTCGAAACCTGCCGTGACCAGCGCGAGCGCGGTCTGCTTCCCGATGCCGGAGGAGGCGCCCGTCACGAGGGCCACCGGTCGATTTGTCGTCATCATGCACTCCCGAACTCCTGGAGGAAACCGATCGGTTTCACTTGCCTCACTGTAAACCGATCGGTTTCCAGTGCGCAAGCTCTCAAGCAGGGAGCTGATTCCGGGCCGCGTCACAGGCCGGCTTCACGTCGAGCTGACCGGCGCCCTCCGGCATGGCGGCACGCACCGGATGAGCAGGCAGGAGAGATGTGGGAGCGCCATCCCCGCGCTGCGATCGCGGGCTCGCGCTCACGGGCTGCTACGGCACCTCTGCCGAGGCGATTGCCAGCCTGTCGGTATCACGCAGCCGTACCTCTTCCGCGCTCCGCGTCAAGGTGCTCGTCACCGTCGCCTTGACGCGGAGCACGGAAGGGGCCCGCCCGGCGTTCGAGAGCGCGGGCAAAGGGATGAGGGGCACGAGCGGGCCTCCTGCGCCATGGGCAGCCCAAGAGCGATCGGTTATACGCGGCCCGATCTCGGCCCACCTCGAAACGCCGCAGATACAGGGATACGCCGTCGCGGCAGCCACCGGCGCGCGGGCAATGACCAGATCGGCGAGGGTCCGGGCCGGCCGGATGAGGCTCCGGGAAACGGTGACCATGCCCTGCCGCTGGGCGCCGATGCCGACAAGACCACAGCCTCCCCCGCGCCCGGCTGCTCATCAATTCCCTTACGATCATCGGGCTTTGCCCCGAACGCCGGGGAGCAAAGGCATCAAGTCACGCGGGCCGCGAGCGCGATGAGCCCGGCCCCGGTGGGAAAAAGGCCGTCAGCCCTCCCTTGATCCGGTGCGCTACCTGGCTCGCAGGGCAGGGCACTCAGCGGGCCTGGGCATGTGCAGGCATCCAGCGACAACGGCAGGGTCGGGTCCCTCGCGGGCCAGGACCCGGGGCGCGCGCCAGCAGGCGCACGCGGCAGGTGATCCGCGATCGCTCAGCAGCTCCCGCGACGCGACGGGCCCGCCATGGTTCGCGGCCGCTCAGCCCGATCGCGCTGCGTCGCTTCCGGATGGATGACGGGTATGAGACCCGTCCGGCAGTCGAAAACCAGCAGGTGCGCCGCACCTGCGTTCATCGCGCAATGGTTCTCGCCGGCCATGCCTGATCGAAACAGGGACGCCTAGCGTGCCGAGCTGTTGATCAGGAGCCATGAGCCGCCGTCCGGCACAGAGAGCCCCTGAAGGAATCCGGGCCTGTGTGATCAGGACTGATCGCTGATGGCTCGGTAAGCCGCGATGAACAGGGTGTGGCACAGGTCGATCAGTTCTTCGACGGTGGCATTCTGGTGGCCGAGCGTCCAGTCCACGAGGAGTTCGTTGACTCCGCCGACCAGGCTCATCGCGGTCATGGTGAGCCGGTTGGAGGAGGCTTCCGGGCCGGGAAGCGGTGCGACGACGGCGGCGACCATTGCGGCGAATTCGTGCAGGACCTCACGGCGCCGTACTTCGAGGCGGGGGCTGGCGCCCACGACCTCGATGAGTACCAGGCGGGCCTTGCGGGCGTCGCCTGCCAGTGTGCGGATGAACACCTCGAGGCCGGCGCGCAGCTGGGCGTCGACATCGGGTGCGGCGGCGGCTGCGGCCTGCGCGGTTTCGGCGCTGATCGTAGCGATCAGCTCGTTGTAGACCCCGGTGAGAAGGTCTTCGCGGTCGCGGAACGACTCGTAGAAGTAGCGCTCGGTCAGTCCGGCGTGCGAGCACACCTGCTTGACGGAGACCGAGGCATATCCAACCGTGCCGAACATGTCGAGGCCCGCCTCGATGAGGCGGGTGCGGCGCTCCTGCTGTCGTTGCGCCGCGTCGCGTCCGCCGTAGCGCCGCCCGGCGGTCTGTGTGCCGGTCATTTTTCCCCTTCGCAGAGGTGTTGACACCGGTGTGCTCCGAACTGACACTCTAGCTTGTCAGTTCATCTGACATGGCATCGTGTCAGACGCGTAGGGGCCGCTTGCCGCTCAACGGTCCGCTCGTGCTCAGGGCAAGGAAGGGGCTCGACCGTGGCAGTACCGCCCAAAACCCCGTACACGTTCAGCCGGAGAGACCGCGACAGGCTCTCCCGCACACAACCGCTGACCGGCCGAGTGATCGCGGTCACCGGGGCGGGCCGCGGAATCGGGCGCTCCGTCGCGGCCCAACTCGCCGCAGCCGGAGCCGCCGTGGCGATCGGCGATCTCGACGCGGAGCTCGCCAGGGAGACGGCCGGTGCCATCGGCGCGCGTCCCGGTGGCCGACTGCTCGGGCTGTCTCTCGACGTCACCGACACACATTCCTTCGATGACTTCCTGCGCACCGTCGAGACCCGGCTGGGGCCGATCGACGTACTGATCAACAACGCCGGAATCATGTGGGTGGGCCCCTTCGAGGAGGAACCGGAAGAAGCCGCCCTGCGCCAGTTCGACGTCAACGTCCACGGCGCAGTGCGTGGGATGAAACTCGTGATCCCGGAGATGCGGAAACGCGGTCGCGGCCACGTGGTGAACATCGCCTCCGCCGCCAGCAAGGTCGCCCCGGCCGGCGAGGCGACCTACGCGGCGACGAAGCACGCCCTCCACGGCTACAGCACAGCCGTCCGTGCCGAGCTGCGCGGCACCGGTGTGCAGGTGTCCCTGGTGATGCCCGGCGTCGTGGACACCGAGCTGGCCGTGGGCACCGCGACCGGCCCCACCCGACGCCTGACGACGGATCAGGTGGCCGACGCGGTGCTCGACGTCGTGCTGCGCCCGCGGTTCGAGGTCTTCGTTCCCCGCCAGATAGCCGCCCTGACCCGGCTGGCCGCGGTGCTGCCGGGCCGTGCCCGCGACGCCCTGCATCACCTCCTTGTCCCCAATCAGCTCGCCGCCCTGTCCGACCGGTCGGTCCGCGCGGCCTACGAACAGCGCACCCGCACCGCCCGCCTGCCCGAAGGATGAGCCCGTGACCACCACGCCCAAGCCGACGCCCAGCGCGAAGAAGGCCCAGGACGCCGCCGCTCCGCGTCCCATCCCCGAATTCGAGGGTGTCCACGACGTATGGCCCCGCGGTGACCGGCTGCGCGCCGTGCGCAGCGCCGCGGCCACCTACCGTGAGCGGTTCGTCCAGCAGGGCCGCATCCACGCCGTCCGCAGTTTCGACATCGCCGCCGCCCCGTACCCGACCCGGTTCGGCTTCCACGGCGCCGCACTCGCCGTCAACCCGTTCGTGAGCATCGTCAACCGGATGCTCGTCGTACAGTTCGACGGCTTCGACGGTGAGCCGAAAACACTCGTGTGGGAGCCGACCGTCGCCGCCGGAACGGCTCAAGCACCGTTCTACGCCCAGCTCAAGCGTCTGGCGGGGGACTTTCTCACCGAGCACGTCTTCGCCCGCTTCTACCAGGACCCGAACACCGTCCTGCCCTCCTGCGGTCTGCGACCCGAGGACGTGGACTTCGTCAGCTTCGACCACCTGCACGTCCAGGACGTGCGCATGATCATGGGAAGTACCAGCACGATTCCGGGTGAACGGGCGCCCCGTGAAGCGCTGTTCCCGCGCGCCCGGTTGTTGGTGCACCGCAGGGAGCTGGGCACCTTCGAATCGGTGCATCCGATGCAGTGGGCCTGGTACGTCGACGGAGGCATGGACGGGGTACCGCCCGAGCGCATCACCGCCTTCGACGGCGATGTCGAACTCGGCGTCGGCGTCAGCCTGCTGTGGACCCCCGGCCACACGGACGGCAACCACTCCCTGGTACTGAACACCCCCGACGGGGTGTGGGTCTCCTCCGAGAACGGCATCTCGGCAGACAACTGGCAGCCCGAGCTCTCCCACATCCCCGGGGTGCGCCGTCACGCCGCGTTCTACGGCCATGAGGTGGTGCCCAACGCCAACACCCTGGAGGACTCCCTCGACCAGTACGACTCCATGGTCAAGGAGAAGACCCTCGCCGACCCCAGCCGGCGCGATCCACGCTGGCTGCAGATCCTGCCCTCCTCGGAGCTGGCCCCTTTCAAACGGCACTGGCCGGTGCGGCCCAGCTTCTTCCACGGCGGTCTGAACTACGGCGAACTGACCCCTGCCGGTGGTGGCCGATGACCGGCCCGGCCGCCCACCGGATCGCCGCGGACGGCGTGGAGTTGGCCGCCTACCAATGGGGACCGTCCACAGCTCCTCCGGTGGTGCTGGTCCACGGCTATCCGGACACCAGCGCCGTGTGGCGCCCGGTCGCCGAGCGCCTGGCCGACCGCTTCCACGTCACCGCCTTCGACGTGCGGGGAGCCGGTGCCTCCCACCGGCCCAGGGGTCTGCGCGCCTACCGGATGTCCCGCCTGGAAGCCGACCTGGAGGCGGTTCTCGACGCCGTGAGCCCCGACCGCCCGGTGCACCTGGTCGGACACGACTGGGGATCGATCCACTCCTGGGAGTCGGTCACCGGCACCCGCCTGGCCGGGCGGATCGCCTCGTTCACCTCCATCTCCGGACCCTGCCTGGACCACGTCGGCCACCTGATCCGGGCCCGCCTTCGGCCGCGGCACCCGGATCTGCCGAAGATGCTGCGGCAGGCCGCACGGTCCTGGTACATCGCCTACTTCCATTTCCCGCTCCTGCCCGCCCTGACCTGGAGAGCACTGGGACACCGCTGGCGCACCTTCCTCACCGGCTCCCAAGGCATGCCCGGGCACACCCGCTACCCCGCCCCGACGCTGGCCCGCGACGCCGTGTCCGGCACTGCGCTGTACCGCGCCAACATGCTGCCCCGCCTGCTGCGTCCCCGGGACCGGCCGACCACCGTCCCGGTTCAACTCATCATCCCCACCCGGGACTTCTGCGTCACCCCGGTGCTGTCGTACGGAGTTGAGCACTGGACGGGCCAGCTACAACGGCGCCCGATCGACGCCGGGCACTGGGTACAGCTCAGCCACCCCGAGGAGATCGCGTCCCGGATCGCGGAATTCGCCCACCGCATCGAAGACGGCTCCCTCCACAGCCCGGACCACACCGCCCACCCGATCTGACAGCCCAACAGCCCAACAGGCCGGCAGTACTGGACGACTGCCTGACCGCCCTTCCGCACACACCGATCGCCGACGGAGGAGGAACCTGTCATGTTCCGAGCCGCACATGCCCACCCGGAGCGCCCGTCAGAGCCCATCGACCACCACGACCTGGTGCTGCAACCCCGGGACGTCACCTTCGACTGGGGCGCCACCCCGCTGCACTGGCTGCCGGGTGAGCCCTTCGCGACCCACACCTTCGATGTGCTCCACCTCATGCTCCCCGAGCTCGAACGCTGGTTCGTGCGCACCTTCGAGCAGGCACTGCCACTGATCACCGATGACCGGCTGCGCGAGGACGTACGCGGCTTCATCGGCCAGGAGGCGATGCACGCCGAGGCGCACCAGGAGGTCCTGGAACACCTGCTCGCCAAGGGGCTGGACCCGGGTCCGTACACCGTGCAGTCCGAATGGATCTTCCGAAGGGTGCTCGGAGACCGGCCGGAGCTGACGCCGGCCGCCGCACACGCGCACCTCCTCCAACGGCTCGCCCTCATCGCGGCCTTCGAGCACTTCACCGCGTACATGGGTCACTGGATTCTCAGCAACGGGCACCTGGACCGGGCCGGCGCAGACCCCGCGATGCTGGATCTGTTCCGCTGGCACGGCGCGGAGGAGGTCGAGCACCGTTCGGTGGCGTTCGACCTGCTGGTGCACCTCGATCCCCGGTACCGGCGCCGAGTGGTCGGCATGCTCGTCACCGCTCCGGTGCTGACCCGGCTGTGGATCCGCGGAGTCCGCTTCCTGATGCGCGCCGACCCCGAACTCGACGATCGGGTCAAGGTCCGCTTCCGCGACTACCTGACCGCGGCCCGCAAGCACCTGTTGCCCCCGCCGGTCTCGTTCACCCGCTCGGTGCTGCGCTACTTCCACCCCGGCTACCACCCGACCCAGGAGGGCTCGACCCAGCAGGCGGTCGCCTACCTGGCAACGTCCCCCGCTGCCCGAGCGGCTGCCCGATGACCCAGCAACCAGTGGGACATCGCATGGACATCGGCACACCCGCCACTCGGCCGCCGGACCTGTACGGCAGACCGCGCGGCGACTCCTTCATGCAGAAGCTGGCGGCCTTCAGCGACAACGCGGTCACTCGCCTCGCGCGGCGCAGCACTCCTCGCACTCCTCCCAGGCGCCCGCCGGCCACCGAGATGCCCGTGATCCGGGAACTGGTGGTCGCCGCCAAGCACCAAGAGTCCGAGGATGTCGTCTCCCTGCGGCTGGCAGCACCCGACGGGTCAATACTCCCGCCCTGGCAGCCCGGCGCCCACATCGAACTGCACCTGCCCTCCGGCCGCAAGCGGCAATACTCCCTGTGCGGCGACCCTGCCGACCGGTACCAGTACCGCATCGCGGTGCGCCGCATCGCCAACGGCCAAGGCGGTTCGGCCGAGGTACACGACGCCCTCTCAGACGGAATGCGGGTCGCCATCACCGGGCCCCGAAACGCCTTCCCCTTCGCCGCCGAAACGTCCATCCTGCTCATCGCAGGCGGCATCGGAATCACCCCGATCCTGCCGATGGCCCGGGAAGCCGCCCGACGCGGCCTGGACTGGGGGCTCGTGCACACCGGCCGCAGCCGCAGCTCGATGCCCTTCGCGGCAGAGCTGGCCGAGCTCGCATCCGCAGCCCCTGGCCGGGTCTCCATCCGTCCTGACGACGAGTCCGGCGCGCCCGAAGCAGCCGATCTACTGAGCTTGAGCCCGGCGACGGGTGCGGTGTACTGCTGCGGGCCCGCACCCATGATCGACGGCGTTCGGCACGCGTTCGGTGACAGCCGCGCGTCAGCCCTGCACTTCGAGCGTTTCGCCCCGGCCCCGATCACGGACGGCCATCCCTTCGAACTTCAACTGGGCGACACCGGACGGGTTCTGCCAGTGCCCTACGACCGCTCCGCCCTGGATGTTCTCCACGAGGCCCTGCCGGACCTGCCGTTCTCCTGCCGCCAGGGGTTCTGCGGCACCTGCCAGATACGGGTGGCCCATGGCCATGTCGATCACCGTGACCGCCGGCTCACCGCCACCGAACGCGCGGCTGGCGCCATGCTTCCCTGCGTCTCACGTGCACCGGAAGGAGAGCGGTTGGTGCTGGAGGTGTAAGCAGTGACTCCTCCCCGGCGTGGACGCCGAGGCTTCTCGCTATGCCGGTTGGGCGTTGCGACCCGGGCCAGCCCGGCCCGTAGAACGTTCAGGGCGCCCACCGTGTCCGCGTGCGTGTGGTGGCCGCACGAGAGGCAGTGGAACTTCTCCTGGGTGGGCCGGTTCTCCGCTGCGACGTGCCCGCACGCGGGGCAGGTGCGGGAGGTGTTGCGGGGGTCCACGGCGATCACTTCCCGTCCGGCGCTTTCAGCCTTGGCGTGCAGGATCGTCAGGAACACCCCCCATCCGGCATCCGAGATCGAACGGTTCAGTCCGGCCTTCGCGGCGGCCCCGTTGGGCAGGAAACGGCCCGGCCGGTCGGGGTCGGGCTGCGGCTTGGGGGCCTTGGCGCGATCACCGGTCATGTCCCCCGCCGTGGTGTAGGCGATCAAGCGCTGCGGGTTCCGGTACGAGGCCGCTGATGATCTCCGCGGACGCGGCGGTCCACGAGGCGCCCTGCTGAGGCGAGTTGACCACCCGGGCGTGGAGGACCCGCCATCCCCGACCTGCGGATTTCGCTGCTTTGATCGGCCACACCACTCGGCGGGACGCCACCCGATCACCATCAAGGCACTGCGCGAAGAACTCGCCGACCGTGGCCATCAGGCGCCCTACACCAGCCTCCGCGACTGGGTCCTCAGCCGCCTGGAGTAGCCTGACGCGCCCACTCCGGCTACCGCGGCACCGTCCGTGCGCACCGTCGTCGGCGGGATCACCCGCCACCCCGACACCCTCACCGAAGACGAAACCACCCAGCTCAAGGCAGTCTTCGACGCACGTCCAGAGCTGGATCAAACCCACGAACTCGTACGCGACTTCGCCCAGATGCCCGTCCGGCGCACCGGCGCCGACCAGCCGGACTGGATCCGCGCCGCCCGCGCCGCACGGCAGCCCGGGATCAGCGGATTCGCTCACGGGCTCAACACCGACCTGGAAGCCGTGATCGCCGGACTTACCGTGCACTGGAGCTCCGGCGGCACCGAAGGCGCCGTGAACAGGATGAAAAAGACCAAGAGGCAGCTCTACGGCCGGTCCGGATTCCAACTGCTCCGCAAGATGATCTCGCTTCGGTGCCCCTCCGAGACCGCTCCCCAAGATCTGTGCCGGGGCTGCCGATGGCTCCACCCGGGCGACTCCAACTGGCTGCGGTTCGGGGATGATTCGTGGAGATCAGGCGCCGAGAGATGGTTCCGGAGAGCGGTTTGATCGGGGGTCACCGGGGCTGTGGAGGCCTGCCTCACCAAGCCTTCCGGTTGGTTGTTGCGCCAGCCGCTGTACGTCATCCTGCGGCGTTGAGGATCTCCCGGATGCGTGTTGCGTAGGCCCGCGGGTGGCTTGTGTTTCCGTTGTGTCCGCCGGGCAGCTCCTGCAGTTCGCGGTCGAGCAGCGTGGCCAGGGCTGTCGCGGACTGATAGTCGAAGACGTTCCGCGGAGTGGTGCGCCCGGCAGCGGGCACGATGTGTGTGCTGACGCCCTTCAGTGCGGCGATGTCGAGGGTGTCGTGGATGACCGCGGTGAAGTCGTGCCGGATGAAGTAGTCGAAGTTGGCGACACGCAGGGCGTTGATCGGCTGGGGCGTCAGATCGGGTTCCGTGTCCGTGGCGGCGGGGTCGATGCCCAGGGTCCTGGCGATCTCCGGGAGTGCGGAGGCGAGGCCCTTTCGGAGGTAGAGGTCCTGAAGGGCGGCGAGCTCGCGCTCGTGGCGGGCGCGTTCATCGTCGGGCAGCAGGCGTGGGGCGACGGGCTCGTGGGCGATGAGGGTGTGGATCTCTTCCGGATGCTGCACTGCGGCGTGCATGCCGATGACGGCTCCGAGGCTGCAGCCGAGCATGAGGGCGGGGGCGTCGGCGAGAGAGCCCAGCAGACGGTGGACGTCGTCGGCGTGCTCGGCCAGTGTTGCGCCTCGCTCGGGGGCGTCGAGTCGGCTGCGGGACAGCCCGCGGCGGTCGTAGGTGACCACGGTGTAGGAATCGGTGAGGTGGGCGACGAGGTCGGTGGTGCGGTCGGCGTCGCCCTCACCGCTCTGCGAGATGAGCAGCAGCGGTCCGGTGCCCCGGACCTGGTAATGCAGGACGGCGCCGGGAACGGTGAGCGTGCCGGTGGCCTTGGGCATGGTGGTCCCCCTTGTGGACGGCGGTCCTTCCGCCGTCCTTCGACCACCATAATCCATCGAACTAGATGCATCAATCTCGATGAATCCACTTCGATGTATGTTGGACGGTGTGAACGGAGTCGAGCTGTTCCTGCTGGGACGCGCCCTGATGAAGATCGGCGAGGAGGCCCTGCCGGAGCCTCCGGGCGGCGCCCGCCGCTATGCCGGCAGCACCCGGCTGGTGCTGGTCGTGGCCAGTGACATCGCCGCTCATCCCGACACCGCCGTCGGTGAGATCGCTGCCCGCACCGGCCTGCCGCAGAGCCAGGTCTCCTCGGCCATCGCCCGGCTCAAGGAAGCCGGATCAGTGCAGACGGCGCCGGATCCCGTCGACCGGCGCCGCGTGCTGGTGCGTCAGGCCGCCGAGGTGTCCGAGCGAGTGGCACAGGTCCGTGCCGTCGGCATCGAGGATGCTCTCGCCATGGCGCTTGGATCCGATGACCCGCAGCGGCTGAGGGAGGTCTCGGAAGCGTTGGATGTCCTCGCCCGGAACCTCCTGCCGCAATCGGGGGGCCCGGAGTCGCGCCGTGCAGACATCGTTCCGTCGTCGGAGTAAGGCCGCTGCTTCGTTCCGTTGTTCTTCTTCGCCCTGGTGCGGGCCAGACGACAAGACTCGGTGCCGGTCTCGACAAGGGTGGCGTTGAAGGTGAGCCGGTCCACGGTCGCCGCGCAGAGCCGCGGATCCGTGAAGGTCTTCGACCAGCCGGTGAACGCCTCAGGGGAGGCGATCACGCTGCCGTTCTTCTCCTCACGCTCCGTCAGAACCTCAAAGAGCATCTCCGCGCCGCGGCAGTCGAGTTCGAGGTAGCCAAGTTCGTCGATTTTCGAGCAGGTCGACGCGTCCGTAGCGGGCGATGGTCTTGCCGAGCGGCTTGTCATCGGCCGCTGACGGCTGGGTCGGCGTGGGGGATGGCGCTGTAGTCGAAGCCGTGCAAGGACTTCTCGCGCGGGAAGCAAGCAGCCCGGATGCGGCGTTCGGCCCGGCGGCGGTCGCGGTCCTCGCACTCGGCCATCAGCAGCCCGGCGAGAAGGCCCGCGCAGGAGAGCCCTGCGCGTTCGGCGCGGGCGATGGTGTCAGCGGCCTGCGACCGCATAGTGGGCAGCCGCACCATCCGGGAGGCGGTGTCGATCGCGGTGTCGGACGTCTGGGCGGTCAGGGCGCGCTGGGCGGCAGTCGTAGTGAATCCTCCCGGCGAAGCTGGAGCAGTTCCAAGCGGGGCAGCGGGCGGGCGTCTTCGGGGAGAGCCTGGCCAGACGGCGCGCAGTGAGGTGGCTGACCTGCGGCAGCTGCGGGTCGAGCGACCCCTGCTGATCGGGCTGCGCGGTGTGGCGGTGACGGTGGGGGCTCGACCTGCCGACGGTCGAGAAGACTGCCGAGGCTGCGTGGAAGGCCCTCGCCGGCTGGTCCACACGGCGCGCAACACGACGCTGGTCTGTCCGGTCACACACGTGGGACGGACCCAGGCATACATCGACAGGAAGGAGAGCCCGCGAACGCGGGTTGCCGACCACGGGCTTACCGGTAGTTCGTTAAATCCGGCAGTAGAGATCAATGCCGTGTCCGGTAGTGACTGCGTCGATCAGGGCCTGGAGCTCGGAGGGTGGGTCCGTGTCTGTCCAGGCTCGCCACCAGCGGTTGAGGGTGATGGCGGGGGTGAGCCAGGAACGGATGGCCCGTAAGGCCCTGGGCCAGCAGGGCAGTTGGGGCTGGTGGGACGGGGCCGGTCCCCCTCTCTGGCCCGTCATCAGGGCACGGGTCTGGCGCGGTGGCATCCAGTGGTCCGGGTGGGGCGAACCACTGGTCCCAGCAGAAGGAGAAGGCGCAGTTGACCAGGGTCTGGTGGCGGCGGATGGCGCGGTCGCAGCGGACTTGGAAGTCGGCCCAGCCGAGTTCGTCCTTGACCTGCTTGTAGCTCTGCTCGATCCAGGGCCGCAGTCCGTAGAGACGGACGATTTCGGCGAGGTCGGGCGGCGGATGCGGACCGGTGGCAGCGTGGGCTGCGTCGGGATGGGGCAGGTTGGTGGCCAAATACCAGGTGGCCTTCTCCGGCAGGGTGTCGGGGTCGGTGGTGGCCACGACCAAGCAGCAGGGTGAGTGGGGGCCGTAACCGCCCAGTTGGGCATCGGCGGCCCACCAGGTCTCGGTGTGCCCGTCGCGGAAGTGACGCTCCACGGGCGTCCAATCGCCGGGACGCTTGGCATCGCGCCAGGTCAGAGCCCGGGCCGCTTCGATGGGGGTGTGCGGCTGGTCGGCGCGGGCCCAGGTGCCGCGGTGCGGCTTGAGCGCGACGACGTAGGCCAGGCCGGCCTCGCGCAGTGCGAGGTACCAGGTGTCGCTGACGGAGTAGGCGCAGTCGGCGACCACCGCCCGGCAGCCGAAGCCCGCCTCCTTCCCGCGGACCGCAAGGGCGGCCGCCAGCTGCGGTTTCGTGCGAAAGGCCGGATCGGACCGGCCGCGGACGAAATGATGGGCGGGGGTGTAAGGAGTCGCGTGCAGCGGGTAGTCGGTCCACACCGTGGTCACCGTGACGATGCCGTTGTCGGTCTTGCCCAGCCGGCCCAGCCACTGCCGGCCCACATGCGCGGTCGCCGTGCCGTCCTTGCGGTCCCCGGAATCATCGATCACGATGACCCCGCCGTCATGCGGAGCCGTCGCCGGCTGCTCGCGCAGCAGCTCAAGCCGCCGGTCGTTGACCTGCTCGGCCTCCCAGGGCGACTCGGAGAGGAAGAACTGCAGCCGCTGCACCCCCGGCATCCCGGCGCCGCCCCGGCCAGGCAGGTGATCGTCTTGTTCCGCTCCCGCGGCGCCAGCAACCCGGTCAGATACTCGCGAAACCCTCGCCGCTGCGCCAGGCTGAAGAAGAGGTCGTCGAACCGGGCCGCGTACTCCTCCAACGGCCCCGGCGCAGGCGGACACGGACGGCGAGCGGTCATCTTCAGCCCCCAGCAAGGGAGTTGGCTTCTACCACCGGCCTACGACCAACCCAACCTGCCGTCAACCCGCACCAACGCCGGATTTAACGAACTACCGATATTCATCGCTGCAGTCGATTACGTGAGTACGCGGCGGAGCACGCCTGGCTCACCATCGTCCAGCTGCCCAGTTATGCACTCGACCTCAATCCGGTCGAGGGCATCCGGTCGTTGCTCCGGCGCAGCACTACCGCCAACGTCGTCTTCCGCGACCGCGACCACCTTGTCCAAGCCGTCCGCAGCGGCCTGCACCGCATCCAACGACGCACCGACCTCATCGAGGGTTTCCTCGCCGAAACCGGCCTCTCACTCAACACGACAACTCAACGGAAAGGTCAGTAGCCGTTGTAAAAGAGGAGCGGCCGACGACCGGAGCCGTGGCGGACACCGATGTGGAAGCACGCCCCCGGCGACCCGAGCCTCGTCCCCGAGCCACGAAAGTGGCACCATCCACCCTCCTACGCACAGCGTCGGACCCCCGAGGAAGCAGGCGCATCCAGATGACCGACGACGAAACGGTCTCGCACCGACACCATCCCGTCGTGGCCGCACATCGGTCCCGGCGGGCGAGCGACGCCCAGCTCCGCATCGCTGACGCAATCACCAAATTCGCCGGCTCGATGACCTTCGTCTACCTCCACGCGATCGGCTTCCTGCTCTGGATGCTATTCGCCGAGTCCGACCCGTGGCCCACACTGACCCTGATCGTGTCGCTCGAGGCGATCTTCCTGTCGACGTTCGTCATGATCGGCCAGAACCGCCAGGCGGAGTTCCAACAGGCAAAAGCCGACCACGACTTCGTCGAGCAGGAACTCGAACTCAAGACGAACACGGAACTGACCCGGGCCATCCACGCCATGACGACAGAACTCCACCGTCGGCTGGTGGAAGACCCGGGACAGCGATGACACCCCGGGCAACTCCTCGCCCAGGGCTCGGTCGGGCATACCCCGCCCGGTGGATCGTGTGAGGCATGGTCACCGACGGCGACCGCTCCGACCAGTTCGACATCATCGACGCCCTGGTCTACCTCGCCGACATCGCGGTCACACGGACGCTCCCCGCAGCCACTGACCCAGCCCCACCGGCTCAGGCCAGCGCCTGGGCGGCGGGCACCGCACCAGAGCCCGGGAGGATGGCCCTCATCCATGAGACAGCCACCCGGGCAGCCATCGGCCTCAACAGGTACGGCCGTGCAACCCGAGCATTCACGCCCGCCCGCCGCGTTGCTCACCACCGTGACGGCCGGCGGGCGCGGGGACGTGCTTTAGCCGCGCCCAGCGGCCGCTGCCTACGGTGCTGTACGGCCGACGAGAACAAGCCCTGGTTCCACCGCAGTTCTGCCGTAGCCGCAGGTGACTCGGCGTTTTCCCGCAGCAGCCCGGCTACCGCTTCACGCGTCCCTTTTCCGCCTGCGCCCGCGCCTGTATGGGGTCCCATGCCAAATCCGTTCGATGATGCCGAGGCCCGTTTCTACGTGCTGGCCAACGAGTCCGGTCACCGTTCCCTCTGGCCGGTCCTGGCCGAGGTGCCGGCGGGCTGGACCGTGCTGTTCGGCGAAGAGACCCACGACGCCTGCCTGGCCCACCTGGAGCTCCGATGAGTCTCACGTCCACGTCCGCCGGCGACACGGCCCCGGTGCTTCCCGGCCCTGCCCTGGGCTCCGCGCCCCGGCTCGGTCCCGTCACGCTCGAGTTGACCCGGGCCCAGACCGGCGTCTGGTTCGCGCAGCAACTCGACGCGACCGGCGTGGCGTACAACCTTGCCGAGTGCCTGGAGCTGACCGGCCCTCTCGATCTGGTCTTGTTCGAGGCGGCGTTGGGGCATCTGGTCGCCGAGGCGGAATGCATGCGCGTGCGTTTCACCGAAACCGACCAGGGTGTGCGCCAGGTGGTCGAACCGGAGGTGGAATGGTCGCTCGGCATTGTCGACCTGCGCGACTGCCCGGAGACGAGCGAGCACCGTATCCGCCAGATCCTGGAGCGCCCTTTCGATCTCGCGTCCGGGCCACTGTTCTCGTTCACGCTTCTCCGGCTGGCCGATGACCGGAATCTGTGGGTGCACGTCAATCATCACATCGCCACCGACGGGTATTCGGGTCTGCTGCTGTCCCGCCGGGCGGCGGAGATCTACACGCGGCTCGCGGCCGGCGTCGACATCGGCACCAGTCCCTTCCACCCCCTGTCCGTACTGGTCGACGCGGACTTCACGTACCAGGCTTCCCAACAGTGCGCGCGCGACCGGGAGTTCTGGGCCGAGTACGTGGCGTCCCTGCCCGAACCGGTCAGCCTCTCCGCGCGTCCCGCCGCACCCGCGACCCTGTCCCGGCCCAGCACCACCCAGGTGGACGCGGAGGTCGCGGTGCGCGTCGCGGATCTGGCGCGGCAGGCGCGGACCAGCCCGACCGTGGTGCTGATCGCCGCCGTGGCCGGCTTCCTGCACCGCATGACCGGACGGACGGACCAGGTGCTGGGTCTGCCGACCGCGGCCCGCCGCAGCGCCGGTACCAGGACCACGCCCGGCATGTGCGCCAATGTGGTGCCGCTGCGCATCCAGGTGGACCCGCGGATGACGGTGGACGACTTCCTGGCGCACGTGTCCGGGCAGGCCAAGGCGGTGCTGGCCCACCAGTACTACGACTATGCCGCCATCCGCCGCGACCTGGGCGGTCTCGCCCACGACGAGCAGTTGTTCCGCAATCGCGTCAACATCATGCGCTTCGCCAACGACGTGACCTTCGGACCGTGCGCGGCGAAGGCGCACTACCTGTCCGGCAATGCCAACGACCTCTCCGTGCTCGTCTACGACCGGGCCGACGGCCACGGCATGGAAGTCACCCTGGACGCCAACCCGCGGCTGCACCTGCCCGAAGAGGTCGCCGTCCTGGAACAGCGCTTCCAGCGCTACCTGCGCGACTTCACCGCGCTCGGGGACCAGCCGATCCACCGGGCGGACGTACTGACCGAACGCGAGCGCGACCGCCTGCTGCCGCAGCCGGCCCCCTCCCGCCCCGCCGAGGCACGAAAGACGCTGGCCGGCGTGTTCGCGGCGCGCGCCGCCGAGTTCCCCGGCCGCACCGCGGTCACCTGCGAGGGCGTCGGCGTGACCTACCGGGAGCTGTCCGAGCGGGTGAACCGGCTGGCGCGGCTGCTGATCCGCCGGGGCGTCGGCCCGGGAGACCTCGTCGCGCTGGCCTACCCCCGCTCGACGGAAATGATCACGGCCATGCTCGCCGTCACCACGGCCGGCGCGGCCTATCTCCCCCTGGACGTCGGCTATCCCGAGGAACGGATCCGGTACCTCCTCGACGATGCCCGTCCCGCGCTGGTCCTCGCGCACCGCGCGATGCCGGGCGCGCTGGTGCCGGACTCGGAGGCCACCCGGTCCGAGCTGGCCGCACTGTCCGCCGCGCCCGTCACCGACGCCGACCGCGTCCGCCCCCTCACCCCCGGCGATCCGGCGTACGTGATCTACACCTCCGGGTCGACCGGTCGGCCCAAGGGCGTCCGCGTCCCTCACCGCAGCGTCGTACGCCTGTTCAGCGCCACCGACGGCACCTACGCGTTCGGGCCGGACGACGTGTGGACCATGTTCCACTCCTACGCCTTCGACTTCTCCGTGTGGGAGATCTGGGGGCCGCTGCTGCACGGCGCCCGCCTGGTCGTCGTACCCCACGCCGTGACCCGCTCCGCGCGCGATTTCCTCCACCTGCTCGCGGACGAGCAGGTCACCGTGCTCAGCCAGACGCCCTCGGCGTTCTACCAGCTGATGGCGGCAGAACGGCAGGAACCCCGACTGTGGGACCGCGTGTGCCTGCGCGCGATCACGTTCGGGGGTGAGGCACTGGACCTGCCGCAACTCGCCGACTGGTACGCCCGCCACCCCGAGGACTCCCCGCGCCTGATCAACATGTACGGCATCACCGAGACCACCGTGCACGTCACGCAGCTGGCCCTCACCGCGGAGCACTGCACCCCCACCGCGGGCAGTCTGATCGGCCACGGCATCGACGACCTGCGCGTGTACCTGCTGGACGAGTCCTTGGCCCTGGTGCCACCGGGGGCGGCGGGCGAGATGTACGTCGCCGGGCCCGGCGTCGCGGACGGATACGTGAACCGGCCCGGCCTGACCGCGTCGCGGTTCGTGGCCTGCCCCTTCGGCGAGCCCGGCGAGCGCATGTACCGCAGCGGCGATCTCGCCCGCTGGACGCCCGACGGCGGGCTGCAGTACCTCGGCCGCGCCGACGACCAGGTCAAGGTGCGCGGCTTCCGCATCGAGCTGGGCGAGGTCGAGGCCGCCCTGGCACGACACCCCGAGGTGGCGCGGAGCGTGGTCGTCGTCCGTGAGGACAACCCGGGAGACAAGCGGCTCGTCGCGTACGTGGTGGCGACCGCCGGCGCGCGACCGGAGCCGGCGGCCCTGCGCGAGGCCGCCGCCGGACACCTCCCGGAGCACATGGTGCCCGCCGCGGTGGTCGTGCTGCCCCAAATGCCACTGACCCGCAACGGGAAAACCGACCGCAAGGCACTGCCCGCCCCGGACTACGCGGCCTCGGCAGACCTGTCCCGCACCCCGCGCACCGACCGCGAGCGACTGCTCTGCGACCTCTTCGCGCAGGTGCTCGGCCTGGAGCGGGTAGGGATCGCCGACAGCTTCTTCAGCCTCGGCGGTGACAGCATCATCGCCATCCAACTGGTCGCGCGGGCGCGCGGCGCGGGCCTCCTCATCAGCCCGCGGGACGTGTTCACCTCGCCCACGGTCGAGGGGCTCGCCCAGGCCGCGCAGACGATGGACGCGGCCACCGAGCAAGAGCCGGACGACTCCGGCGCCGTCCCCCTCACCCCTCTCCTGCGCCAACTCGCCGACCGCGACGAGCCGGTGGATGGTTACCACCAGTGGGCCCTGCTGCGTACCCCCGCCGGCCTGGACCACAGCCGGTTGACCGAGCTGCTCCAGGCGCTCCTGGACTGCCATGACATGCTGCGCGCCCGCCTGGACGACCAGTGGCGCATACACATCGCCGATACCGCGCCGGTCGCGCTGCGGCGCGTGGACACCGACCCGCTCCTGCACCGCGAGCAAGCCGTCGCCGAACTGAACCCGTATGAAGGACGGTTGCTGACGGCGGTCTGGCGCGAGGGCGGAAGCGGCGAGCCTGGCAGCGGCGAGGAGGGGGACCTGCTCCTGGTGGCACACCACCTCGCCGTGGACGGTGTGTCGTGGCGCGTCCTGACCTCTGATCTCGCCGACGCCTGGGCGAGTGGAGCGGTCACGCTGCGCCGCCCGACCACCTCCTTCCGCCGCTGGGCCAAGGAGCTGATCGCGGCGGACCGCAGCGCCGAACACGCCTACTGGCAGCAAGTACTCGCTACGAACGACCCGCGACTCGGCGCGGCCCCCGGCCGTCCCGGCCACACACCCCACACCGGCCGTCCCGGCCACGACGGCCGGGACGGGCTCACCGGTGAGTCAGGCCGCGGGGAACTCACCGTCGCGCTGCCCGTCGCCGTCACCGAACCTCTGCTCACCACGGTGCCCCGGGCGTTCCACGCCGGTGTCGACGCCGTCCTGCTCACCGGGGCCGCCCGCGCGGTCGACCAGTGGCGCGGGGGCCCCGGCGCTGCCGTGCTGCTGGACGTCGAGGCGCACGGCCGCGCGGAGCTCGCGGTACAGGGCGCCGAACTGTCGCGCACGGTGGGATGGTTCACGAACCTGTACCCGGTCGCGCTCACCACGGCCACCGACCCCGCCGCCTCGGTGAAGCAGGTCAAGGAGCAACTCGCCGCCACCCCCGCCGACGGACTCGGCTTCGGACTCCTGCGCCACATCGGGCGGGAGTTCACCGACCAGCCGGGACCGCAGATCCTGGTGAACTACCTGGGCCGCTTCGGCGTGGGCAAAGAGCCGTTCGCCGTCAGCGCGTTCGGCGGTGCGCGCGACCCGCGTATGACGCCCGCGCACGTCGTCGAGGTCAACGCCCTCGCCCACGAGAGCGCGGACGGGCCCGTGCTCGCCGCCACGTTCTCCTGGGACCGCGCCCGGCTGACCGGCGCCGACGCCCGCGCCCTGGCCGACGCCTGGCTCACGGCCCTGCGCGAACTGGCGGCACTCGGCCCTGCGGACGGCGGCCACACCCCCAGCGACTTCCCGCTCGTCCCACTCGATCAGGCGCGCGTCACCACCCTCGAAGCCGCCTACCCTCACCTGACCGACGTCCTCCCGGTCACACCGCTCCAGGCCGAGATGCTCGGCCACACCCGCCGCGCCGGCCAGGGCGACGACGCGTACACCGTCCAGGCGGTGATCGACCTCGACGGCGACCTGGATCCCGACCGGCTGCGCGCGGCCTGCGACCGGCTCCTGGCGCGGCACAGCGCGCTGCGGTCCTGCTTCCCCTCCGGGGGTCAGCAGGTCGTGGTGGCCGAGGCCACGCTGCCCTGGCAGGTGACGGACCTCAGCACGGCGGACGGGCCCACCGGGCCCGCACGCCTCGCGCGCGCCGTGGCCGACGACCGCGCCCACCGTTTCGACCCGGCCCGACCGCCCCTGATGCGCGCGCACCTGTTCCGCCTCTCCCCCACAAGCCACACCCTGCTGCTGAGCATCCACCACGCGGTGGTCGACGGCTGGTCGCTGTCCGTGCTCCTGGGGGAACTCTTCCGCGGGTACGGCAACGGCGCCGAACCGGCCACCGTGGCACCCGAGTTCGCCCGGCACCTGTCCTGGCTGGCCGGCCAGGACCGCGCGGCCGCCGCCCAGGAGTGGTCCGTCCTCCTGGCGGGGGCGGAGCCGACGCTCTTCGCGCCCGTCATCGCAAACGACCCGACGCTGCTGCCCAGCCAGCACGCCCTGCGGCTGCCCGCGGAGCACACGGCGGCACTCCACCGGTGCGCACGGGCCCGGGGCCTCACCTTCGGCGTCCTCATCCGTACCGCCTGGGCGCTGACCCTGTCCGAACTGACCGGTGACAAGGACCTGCTCCTCGGTGCCACGGTCTCCGGCCGCTCCCCCGAGGTGGCGGACATGGCCGACGTCGTGGGGCTGCACACGAACATCGTTCCGGTACGGGTCCGGCGGGAGGCGGACGAGGCTCCGATCGACCTGGCGGCCCGGCTCCAGGCCGACTACGCCACCGCCGTCCCGCACCAGCACCTGGGCTGGCCCGCCGTCGCTGAGGGCCTCGGCCACCGGCACCTGTTCGCCGCGCACGTGGTGTTCCACAACTACCCGCTGGACATGTCCGCGGCGCTGGGCATGGGCGCCGTCGCGGTCCGGGGAATCGATGTCCGCGACGGCACGCACTACCCATTGTCCTTGGTGGCGCGCGAGGACGGCGCGGGGCTCTCCCTGCGCCTGGACTTCCGGCCCGACTGCTTCACCGAGGCCGAGGCCCGCGAGGCCGGCGCGACGCTGCTCCACCACCTGGAGGCCCTGGCCGGGCTGGACTGACCGGTTCGCTGTCACCGCGAACCCGGCGCCCTGGCAAGGCGGCCGCGCGGGGGCCGACCGTCACCGGGCCGGCTGTCGCGACGGTCATGAGGGGCAGTAAGTGGACCAACGGGTCCGCCACGATCATCCAGAAGGCCAGGCCGAAGCCCCCTCGACCTTGGTAACAGCTGTTCCCATGCTGGTATGGCGAAGTCACAGGTAGGTGCACGCATCCCCGACGAGGTTCTGGAACTCGCCCGGGCACGGGCCAAGGACCGTGGTCTGAGCATCGGCGACTACCTCGCCCAACTGGTCCTGGACGACGTCGACGGCCTGCGCGCACGCGGCGTGGACGCCGCCCGCCGCTTCCTCGACGAACACCAGACCCTCTTCGACGAAGCCGAGGACGCCGAATCATCCCCCTCAGAAGCCCGCGCCGCCGGTGGAACTTCACATCGACGTCCCCTGGATCCTGCAGGTCGCCGAAGCCGCCGGGGCGGGAGATCCGGCCCCCGACGACTACGGGGTACCCGTGGCCGCCGTCGCCTGCCACCAGGCCCAACTCCTTGAGCAGCCGGTCTACAACGGCCCCTACGCCCGCGCCGCCGCCCTGGTACACATCCTGGGCCGCTGCCGCTGGCTGAAACGCACCAACCTGGCCGTCGCCGCCGCCACCGGCGTCATGTACCTGGACGCCTCCGGACTCCCGGTCAAACCCACACGCGACGACGCCATCGCCCTGCGCGACCTGCTCCGCGACCCCAACTGCACCGCCGCCAAAATCGCCGCCCTACTGCGCTCCTGGCCCGCAGCCAGCTGACCCCCGCCCAGACAAGACGTAATCGTGGACCTCAAAGGGCTCCCGCCGTTCGCGATGGTCACCCCGGCCGACATACACGACAGCGTCGCCTGACGTCCTGCCGATGCCGTCGGGCAAGATACGGGGATGGCCACCAACCACGGTCGGGACTCGACGAACTACGCTGGCGCTACATCGCAGCCGGCCACCTGCGCCTGAACCACGGCATCTTCCGCCTGGCGAATCGTGAACGTGACCGGTTCGTCCGGGACTTACCCCGAGTTGCAGAGACCATCACACCCCACGAACTCGGCCCGCACCTCGACGGCGGCTGGCACGAACGCAAGCCCGCCGCCTGGCTGATCGCCATTACGGGCAGCACCGGCTTCCCGCAGCGGCTGGGCGAGCCCCTCCTGGCCAGCCGGGCCCCGTACGCAGGACACGCCTACTGCATCGCCCTGGCCACCTTCGGGACCGCAGCAGACGCCGACCTGCTGGCCGCCTACCTCGATCACTATCTGGCCCCGTCCCGACCTGGACTACGACCAGGCCTCCGCCCTTGGCGCCCTGCTCCATCAGATGATGGTCGACGCGGCCGCCGTCCGCGGCTTCGACCTGACCGCGCACCCCGGCCTCCAGGTCACCGCGGACCTGATCGCCTGGGCCGACACCGTGCTCGCCATGGACCACGCCGTCCTGACCGCGCTGAAGGACCTGGCTGCCCCGCACGACCAGCTCAAACTGCGCCTCTACCTGGACGGGCAGGACGTCCCCGACCCCTATAACGGCGACAGCGACAGCGACACCTTCGCCGAGGTCGCCGCGCTCCTCGAGGCCGGCGCCGACCGGCATCTGTGATTCCTGGAAGGCTCAGCCGGCGGATGCGGCGGAGAGGATCACGTCCACCAGTCTCTCGGCCGCGTCCGGCCGACCGTGCGCGCGGGCCCGCTCGGCCATCGCGGCCCGCAGCGACGGATCGGCCAGCAGCGGCTCAAGGGCCCCGGCCAGCGTCTGCCCCGTGACCTCGCCGAGCAGCGCCACGGCGGCGCCCGCCTCCTGCAGGTGGCGGGCGTTGTGCAGCTGCTCGTTGCCCGCTGAGGAGGCCAGCGGGATGAACACGGCGGCCTTGCCCAACGCGGTCAGTTCGGCGAGCGTGCCTGCCCCGCTGCGTGAGATCACCACATCCGCGAGCGCCAGCACGTCGGGCAACTCCGCCCCGACGAACCCGGTCAGGTGGTAGCGGCCGGCGACCTCCGCAGGAAGCGACGCCGCCCGCCGGCGCAGGCTCTCGACATGGTCGGGCCCGCACTGGTGGACGACGTTGGCGTACGTGAGCAGCCACGGCAGCACCTCGGCCACGACGTCGTTGATCTGCTGAGAGCCCTGGGCGCCGCCGGTCACATACACGGTGGGCCGCCGGCTGTCGAAGCCCCGCAGGCCCAGCGCCTCGACGGCCTTCGCTCCGTTACCCGACAGCACCTGAGGCCGTACCGGATTCCCGGTGACCACCGCGATCGCCCGGGAGGCTTCGGGCAGCAGCTCCAGCGTCGACTCCGAGGACACGGCGATCGCCGTCGCCGACCCGGCGAGTCTGCGGTTGGCCAGGCCCAGACGCACCGTCTGCTCATGCAGCACCAGCGGACGCCGGCACATGCGTGCCGCGAGCCCGGCCGGAACCGCCACATAGCCGCCCGTGGCCAGGACGACGTCCGGCCGGAAGTCCCCGATCACCTTGCGGGCCTGCGCCACCCCCAGCGGCACCCGCGCCATGTCCGTCACGTTGGCCACCGACAGCATCTTCAGCGGATTCGCCGACCGCCGGATCTTGCCCGTCGCGACCGTCGTGAACGGGATCCCCTCAGCGGGAGCGACCCGGGCCTCCAGGCCACTCTCCGTACCGATCCACAGCGCCTCCAACACCCGTCCGGACACCGCCAGCCGCTGCTGAAGCGTCCGCACAGCCGTCAGAGCAGGGTAGGTGTGTCCCCCGGTTCCGCCGCCCGTTACAACCAACCGGAAGACGCCAGACGACGCGGCGTCAGGAGCACTGTTCACGAAGAAGATCCCATCGGGCCTGTACTGCGGAGATTCGTTCGTACGGTAGCGGACCCCGACAAGTCTTCGTGGCCCACCGCGGCTGCCTCCTCTCCGCCAATGGCACAGTCGCGGGGTCGCATGCCGGGAAGCGGGGCGTGATCTTTCTGCCAGAGTCGAGGTCAATACCCCCGGCGTCCACACCTGGAACGAGACCGCCTTGGTCGGCAAGGTCGTAGACCATGTCAGGACCACGAGCACGCTTCACCTCCGCCCGAGCGGAGAGACACCGGACGTCGTGGTCTGGCTGGCAGAAGGATCACGCCCCGCTTCTCGGCATGCATGTCGGTTCTCAGCGACGACAGACGAGGATGCCGCCCAGGCACCTGATCTCGAAGACCGTGCTGGGCGATGTGATCGACAAGGATCGCGCGGGCCCGCTCAATCGTGGCCTCGAACGGCACGTCGTGCTGGTCTGCCCACGCCCGGTAGGAGGCCATGTGCGCGATGACCGGCTCAGGATCGTGGACCGTGATGGTGCCTGGCAGCTCGATCGTCTCCACCCGGCCGAACTCCTCGCCCAGGAAGGCCGGGGCCTTCTCCAGGGAGAGGCGGGCGCTGAGCGAGATGCGTGTTGGTCAGCTGGAACGGATGGTTCGGCGGGCCCGGCGTGAGACCTGGAGGTCTCGGCTTCAGAAGGTACTGCTGGGCGGGGTTGACGTTGCGAGGGTCGTCCATCTTCGGCCGCGGCGACAGCCCCGAGCCCTGAAGGTCCATCATGAAGACGTCGTAACCGGCCTTCGCCAGCTCATCGGCCCAGCTGTACGACTTGAAATCGAGATCAAAGCCCGCGAGCACCGGAACGCTCCGGCCGTGGAGCATCAGGACGGCCGTGCGCTCGTCGAGGTGGCCGGCGGGCGTGCCGTCGCGCTCCCGCACGAAGAGTTCGACGTCCTCGCCCGCATTCGCGGGGACGGTGGACTTGTGGGGTATCCGGTGGCCTTGCACGGTGACGGGCATGAGGATCCGTTCTATGAGCTCGGCCGGAGCGTCGTTGCCCCGCCCAGACCACGCTCGATGCGGGGGGCCGTGCGCGCCACAGCAAGGGTCCAGCGTGCGACGTGCACTTTCTCCGTGCTCGCCCGTCGGCCCCGTCAGCCCGGCGTGCCGCTCAGCGACCTTCCGCACGATCCGCCTCGGCGTGTTCTCCGCGTCCATCCGCCGCCCGTTGCGGGAGGTGAGCAGCGGCCTGGAGGCGAGCGCCGATGCGGCTTCTCTACAAACGCCAGACGGGCAGGCGAAGAGACCAGACCGGTAGGACGCGCCTCATTGTGCTAGCCGCTGTCAGAGGGCGCACGGCGCCCGACTTCACCCGCATGGTCGCTTGTCCGGCCCGGCGGACTGCACACAGACTTCCTTCGGAGCTTCCCTTCCCCTTCACCGAAGGACAGCGATGACCAACGCCAAGCGCGGATCCGAGGCCCTGATGGAGGCCTGGCGCGACGCCGGCCAGCCGATCAGCGACGAGTTCGTCTCCGGCCTCGCCGACATCACGTCCGAGCTCGTCCTGGAGCGGATCCTCATCCGCGGCATTCCCCGCCCCGACGTCCTGCAGGCCACGTTCCGGGCCGACGGCGACAGCCAGGGCACGCAGATCGGGTCGGTGGTCCAGCAGGTGGTGGACCTGGCCCACCGTACGAACGTCGTCCAGCACACCGCCCTCACTTGGCAAACCCGCGGGCTCCCGCCGCTCATCGACGCTCAGGTCATCGAGGTGTCCGTCGGGGCCGGCTACCGCGCCCGCTGATCCCCCTCCCGGGCACCCCGATGACTCTTCCCGGACGGGCCTTCCTGCAGGTCCACCCAACCCGGCGCTGCAACCTCCGTTGCCTGCACTGCTACTCCTCCTCCGGGCCGGATGTCGCGGAGACCACCGAACTGCACGTCCTGCAGCGGGCGGTGGCCGACGCAGCGGCCCTCGGGTACGACGTACTGGGGGTGTCCGGGGGTGAACCGACGCTCTACCAGCCGCTGGACGACCTGCTGCGAACGGCCCGCTCGCACGGCATGCGGACCACCGTCACCAGCAACGGCATGCTGCTCACCGGTCGTCGACTCTCCGAACTGGCCGGTCTGGTCGATGTGTTGGCCATCTCGCTGGACGGCGTGCCGGACAGTCACGTGCGGATGCGTCAGGATCCCCGGAGTTTCGCGGCCATGGAGCGAAGGCTCCCGCTGGTCCGGGCCTCCGGGATCCCCTTCGGCTTCATCTTCACCCTGACCCAGTTCAACATCCACGAGCTGGCCTGGGTGGCCGACTTTGCCGTCGCCGCGGGGGCCGCCCTGCTGCAGATCCACCCGCTCGAAGCTGAGGGCAACGCGGTGGGCGCCCTGCCCGACGCGGTGCCCGACGTGACCGAGATGCTCTTCTCGGTGCTGGAGGTCGCGCGGCTGCGGACGTCGACGGACCTCTTCATCCAGCTCGACCTGGTGGAACGCGGGAACCTCGTATCCCAGGCCGACCGCTTCCTCCTCGGCGACAGCGGCGACGAGGGCGACGGTCAGGGGGATGGGCCAGCCAAGCGGCTCAGCTCCTGGCTGTCACCGCTCGTGGTCGAGACGGACGGTACGGTCGTTCCCTTCACCTACGGGTTCGACCGCCGGTTCGCCCTCGGGAACCTGCATGAGGCACCGCTGTCCGCCCAGGCCCGCACCTGGGACCCGGCCCCCTTCCGCGGCCTGTGCCGCAGGGTGCACGCCGACCTGGCAGGCGAGCACGGGCCCGCCTTCGTGAACTGGTACGACGAGGTCACCCGCGCTTCGCGAGCGAGCCTCACCGGTTGAGCGGACAGGCCGACGGCCCCGGTGATTGCACCGGGGCCCCCGCGATCGTCTTCCAGCCGACTCTGCCGTCGGTGCTGACCTGCGCGGCCGCTACTACTGCGAATACCGATCCGGCTAGGGGTTCATGCAGATCGTCCAGGACTGCAGGCAGTCGGCATTGCACGGCTGCCAGGCGTCGTAATTGTCCTTGAGTTGGTCGCACCCTTCCTCGCAGATCTGATAGCTCCGCTCGCACGCGTTGATCAGGTCGAGCTCCTCCTGCGTGAACATCGGCGCGATGCGGTCGGCGAGTGCGGAGCGGGGCCGGCCGTGTATCCGGTACGCCCCGCTGCTGGGCTGGACGGCGGCCTCGGCGCGGAAACCGGGGATGGTCATGGTGGGTCCTCCCGTCTCGGCCTCGTGGGGCCCGGATCCGGGGGTCCGCCGGCGTGTCCACGGCGGCCCGGCGCCCTCACCTTCCATGATACGGCGCCGGGCCCGCCAAGGTGCGCGGGCGGCGGCGCGGACGCAGCCTGGAAGTGCGGGACATTGTGCGTGCACGCTCATGCGCCGCAGCGGGTCCCGGTCTTCGGAGCGGTGTCGGCTTGCGGGTTCCATCCTGCGCAGACACACCGGGTGAGGAGTATCCGACATGGCGACGGGCGAGCAACGTGATCGCCGCGAACAGACCACCAGGAGTACGCCGCGGCGAGTCCGGCTGCCGGGCTTCGTCACGGACCAGGACATCGGGCTCGGCGACGCCGTCAAGCGAGTCACCTCGACGCTGGGCATCCGGCCCTGCGGCGGGTGCGAGCGGCGCGCCGCCGCGCTGAACCGCCGACTGGTCGTGTCCGGCGGGCCGAGCCGTCGGCAGCGGAACTGACCTCCGGGGAGCCAGTGATGGAACAGGACCAGGACTTCAGGGGGCCGGTGCAGGCCCGTCCAACGGGAGCGGCGGAGCCATCACAAGTGGAGCAGCCGGTGCCCGAACCACTGCCGGACGGCCGGGAGTTGGCACCGGACCCAGCCTACGGCGGAGCCTGGGCGGATCCGCCCGGCCACCTCGAACCCGCCTCCGCGCCAGTCGCCCCGGCCTGCGGGTGCGGCGGTCCGGGCGCCGGCGCGGCTGAAGGGCGACAGCCGGCGGCCTCCGGTTCGGCATCGGACCAGCCCACCTTCGTCTACGCGATCGGCCAAATCGACTTCCGTTTCCCGAGCCTGGGGGTCGAGAAGGAGCTGGCGCAGGCCGTCGGTCGCGTGGAGACCTCGGGGCTGAGCGACCGCCAGACCGTGCACTCGGTCATCTCTCAGCCCGAGAACCGCTACCTCGCACGGCAGTTGTGCTACGTGCTGAACATCCAGGGCATCGACACCTACCTGCTGCGCCCCCGCGATCCGGGCGACGTCGCGCTGCTGGTGGACGCCGTCCGACCCGATCCGCGTCCGACGGACCTGGACGTGGTGATCGGCCTGCGAGGGCCGTTGGCGCCGCCGTCGCTCTGCAACGGCCTGACGCTCCCGGTGGTCTACTTCGATCAGCTCTACTCCTTCGACAGCACGGAGCTGATCAGCGCGATCGAGCGGCCCGAGCAGATCCCGGCCGACCAGTTCGAGTCCGCCTCCTACGAACTCCTCAGTCGGATACTGAGTTTGGGTGACAACGCCGGCGACACCGACGAGCATCGCGCGCTCAACTACCTGGCCGTCCGGTACCAAGGGATCTACCACAAGACCGTGGAGGCGTTCGCGGCGAACTCCGCGCTCAGCGCCGTCGAGGTCTGCGACTCGCGACTGAGCGGCGCCCGCCGGATCCTCGACGTGGTGCTCTCCTACACGCACCGCCACAACGACGTCACCGAGAAGTTCTCCGTGCGGCTCGACTGCACCGAGGAGTTCCCCTTCGTGGTGACGAAGCTGGCGGCCTACTACGACCGCTGACCGGCCGCCGGGCCGAGATGAGGTGAGCGACGATGAGCATCCCGGGTTTTACCGCGGACACGGTGACCTGCCGGGGCAGTGGTGGATACCGGTCGGGGCACGGCACGCCGGCACGGGGGAGGTCGGGCGTGCTGCCACAGGGTCGAGCCGCCCGACGGGCCGGTGGCGACGTCATGCCGGGGGTGTGCGTCCGGCTGTGCCGAAATGAATGCCGACCGTTCTGCCACAACCCGCTCAGCGAGCAGTGCCACACGTGCTACTCCCCCTGCATTGATGACTGTCTGGGCTCTATCAACGATGTGGGTCTGTTCTGAGACGAGGTGTGTACCAATGAGGATGCCAGGCTTCACCGCCGACGCGGCGGTCTATCGGAGCCGGGGGCACTACCGCCCGGGGCCGTTCCGGGGTGGGCCGGCGCATGCGAACATCCTGGTGCCGTCCGCACGGTCGGGCAGCGGCTCGTGGTCTCCGATCGACCCGATCTGCATCCCCGAGTGTCGCGGGGCCTGTTTCCCGTTCTGCGTGCGTGACCCTCTCAGCCGGAAGTGCCGCGACTGTTTGAGCCACTGCTACGCCCTCTGCCCGCCGGGCCCGGGCGTGTGAGGGCGCTCGACCTGGTCGGGCTGGCGCCGCTGATGGGGCGCAGTGCCGGGCGGCCGGAGGTCGCCGTCGGATTGCTCGACGGCCTGGTCGCCGTCGGACAACCCGCTTTCGCCGGGCGGCGGTTGCGCGTTCTGCCCGGCCGGCCGGACGCCACTGGCGGGCCGGCCGAAGCCGGTTCGGTCTGCGCGACCGCCGGCGACGGTCCCTGCGTGCACGGCAGCTTCGTCGCCGGCGTGTTGAGCGCCGACCGCGCCTCGCCGTCGCCGGGCATCTGCCCCGACTGCACCCTGCTGATCCGTCCCATCTTCGCCGGCCACCGCGCCAACCCGGTTGCCGTACCGGCCGGTTCTCCCACCCCGCTGACCGCCTCGGCCGAGGAGCTGGCCGCCGCTGTCGTACAGGCCATCGATGCCGGAGCCCGGGTGCTCAACTTGAGCGTTGCGCCCGAGCGGCCGTCCAGCAGCGGGCACCGCGAGCTGACGGCCGCCTTGGACCACGCGGCGGCGCGCGGGGTGCTCACCGTCGTCGCGGCCGGGAACCAGGGCCGACTGGGCAGCTCCGTGCTGACCCGGCACCCCTGGACCATCCCGGTCATCGGGTACGACGGCCGACGCCGCCCGATGGGCCTGTCCAACCTCGGCGGCTCGATCGGCGCCCGCGGTGTCGGCGCACCGGGACAGGCCTTGGTGCAGCTGAACCCCGGCGAGCGCCCGCTCGTGCTCTCCGGCACCAGCGTGGCCGTCCCCTTCGTCGCCGGAACCCTCGCCCTGCTGCTGTCCTGCTTCCCGCGGGCCGCCCCGGAAGAGGTCCGCGCGGCCGTGCTTCGCGGCACCGCCCGCACATCCGTGCGGCGCTCGGTGGTGCCGCCACTGCTGGATGCCTGGGCCGCCTATGAGATCCTGCGGGGCTGACAGCTGACGGTTGTTCAGACGACGACGCCCCGACAGTCGTCCACCGCCTGCTTCAAGCCGGCTTTCAGCGGTGCTCGGGGTTGTCGAAGTGGAAGCGGTAGCCGGCGTCCCTCTCGGAGCGCTGGTTGCCGTGGGCCGGGATTGCCGCGGCATCCTTGATGCATGCGGGCGAGGTGCAGCTGGTTCCACGTCATGAAGGTGGTGTTCCGGTTGGTGAAGTCGTTCTCCGGGCCGCCCGAGCCCTCGTCCAGGTAGGACGGACCCGGGCCGGCCGGGCCGGCCCAGCCGGCGCCGGACCGAGGTGGGATGACGTAGCCGAGGTGCTGGAGGCTATAGATCACGTTCATTGGGCAGTGCTTCGCGCCGTCCTGCGTTGCCGGTGATCAGGCAGCCGCCGACCCGGCCGTGATAGCCGTGCTGGCCGTGTTCGTTGAGGATCGAGGAGCAGGCGTACAGGCGCTCGATGACGCGCTTCATCACTGACGAGTTGTCCCGCAGGCCGAACGCGCCGCGGCCGGCTGAGTTCATCCCCGGTGAGGACGGCGGCTCCGGCGGTGCCGATGGCCGGCCGCCCCACCCACTCATGGCCGCCGGCATACCTTTCCCGGACTGGCCCCTGGAACGAGTGCGCCGCGTCGAGGCGGCGGTTGCCGATCAGGGTTCAGGGGCAGGCGTGGTCCGAGAAGGTCTCGATCTTCAGGCCGGCTGCGTGCCGGTGCTGATCTGTTGGGTGAGCTGGAGCAGTTCTTCGACGTGGTAGATCTCGGTGATCTTGCCGTCGACAACGCGGAGGATGTCGGTGCCGGTGATGTCGACCGGGTTGCCGCTGGCGGCGAACCCGAAGGCGTCTCCGGTGTGGGTCCCGGTCATCCGCCAGTGGAGGACAACCCAGCCGCCGGGGAGCTCCTGCTGAACAGGATCCGGTGCTGCGTGTCGGTGAATCCGTCGCGGACCGCGGCGATCAGCACTCGCATGCCGTCGAGGCCCGAGGCGGCGCCGTCAGCGGGGTTGTGGTCGATCACGTCGGTGGCGAACACCTCGTCCGCCCCGGCGACGTTGCCGGTGTCGTAGAGCTCAAGGTTGCGCGCGGCGACCCGCAACGCGGTGGTCGTGGCCGAGCGCACCATCTCGCTCGCGGTGTTGGCCGTACTGATCGCGGTCATGAGGTCCTCCATGGCGTGGGGTGCGGGCTGCTCCGGCTATAGCTCCCCGAGGGAATCAGTTCCCTCAAATGAACCAATGGGGAGAGCATGAGTGAGCTGGATCACCCTTTGCCGGAATGTCCGATCGCCCGATTCCTGACCGTGCTGGACGGGCCCTGGGCGACGCTGATCGTGAGGGAGCTGCTGACCGGCCCGAAACGCTTCACCGAGCTGCGCGCCGGACTTCCGGGGATCAGTCCCACGACCCTGTCCTCACGGCTGCGACGATTCGTACTCCTAGGGCTGGTCACCCGCACGGCCTATCCGGAGATCCCGCCCCGCGTGGAGTACGAACTCACCCCGGCAGGCGCACGACTCGAGGTCGTGCTGGCCACCATGGGCGCCTGGGCCGAACAAGACCTTCCCCGCACAGGCGCGTCCCTCATCGAAGATCGGTAACCAGGACCCGCCGACTGGGCGACCGAAACAGTGCCTGACAGGGCATCTCAGGCCGAAAGGGCGGCTGGCTGGCGCGGTTTGGAGAATCCGGGCCCACAGACAAGCACTGACGCAGCGGCACAGTGACATCGATTCCCATGGACATTGATCATAAAAACGCGCGCCAGGTGACTCCCGAACTCAGGTCGAAACGATATCCACGGAAGTGACACAGCCAGACACCCGCACAGCAGGGTCCAGCCAACTTCTATTCAGTCCGCCCAACTGAACACAAGGACTTGACAGGGAACGTGAAGTCGGCGATGGCCCAGTCCCTGCTGGACCACGGCCGGACCGGTTCCTTCGCCTTCCCACCGCCGATCGGTTCGCTGCTGGACGTGGATCTCGAAGACGGCGTTCTCCTGCGGGTCCATATGGTCCGGGTGACGAGGATTCCGGCGTGTGTAGGGCGGCCCCGCTTCTCAAAAAGCGCGTCCTGCTCATCGTTGCCTCCCGACGCTCACACCGTGTCATACACGCGAGCGCCTGATGTGCGGACGGCTATCGGCGTCAGTCGTCGATCAGTGAGAGATATCGGGCGTATTGGGTGTCGGCGTTTTCCGGTTACGGACGAGGCTTCCTTCTTCCATGCGGTAGGTGCGCTCGGGATCGCCCTTGAAGGGCCCGACCCCGCCGCCCTTGACCGGATCGCCGCCGCGGTCCTGGCCGAACTCCACGACGAATGGCAGGTCTTCGACCGCCGCTACCTCTCCGAAGCCTCCATGGCCGAGCTCTTCACAGACAAGCGGACCCGACAGCGGCAGGTCCCTACTCAACCGGAACCAAACGACCTCGACTGACTACACCAGCCGGCGGGACCCATCCGTCGTGTTCGAGCGCGACCGGATCGTCGAGGAAGGAACCTTCAACTCGCTGCTCGCGGCCGGCGGGCTGTTCGCCGAGCTGTACAAGCTGCAGCAGGATGACCCTGCAACTCTCGACGAGGGAGAAGGGGCCTTCTCGTGATCCATGCCGGACGCGCCGCGCTGGTTCGTACGCTCGCCGACCTGGCTGCGGCCGCCGGCAAGACGGCAAGACGGCAAAGACATTCAGCAACCAGAAGCAGCACAAGCAGCCCGGGCATCCGGAGCCGATCAGCTCGCCGCGGGCGCGAGTGCTGCTGTGGGACGGCGAGCAGATCGACGCCTACGCAGCGGGCCGGCCCATGCCGCCGCTGCCGGTGCAGGACAGTCCGGACAATCTGCTGGACCGTAACGAGTCCGCCGACCTGGCCGGCGTAGAGCCTCGCACATGGGACCGGTACGCCAACTTGCCCGGCATGCAACCGCGGCCGGATCCCGTCGTAGTCGCCAGCATCGAGCACTGGCGACGCGGCGACGTCCTGGAGTGGCTCGCTGCCCGTCCCGGCCCCGGCTCCTCCTCTGGCCGGCCAGTCGGAAGCCGCGACACAGTGCCCCGTGCCAGCACCCCGGTCCGGGCAGCCGAGCTCCTGGAGCACGAACCTGCCATCACCGCCGCCCAGGCAGCCGCCAAGTTCGGCGTCACGGCCGACACGGCACAGCGCGCCCTCTCCCAGGCGCGCGCCGCCGCGGTCAGCCGCCTCCCGCAAGTCGAGCCCGACCTGACCGCCGACGACGTCCACAGCCGTCTCGGATTCCCCGTGTGGGCAGCCGAACGCGCGCTGAACGCGGCCAGGATGCCGTCGGACACGGACACAGGGAAGGCGCCCGGCCCCGAGACCTCGTGAGCCCCAGGAAGAAGGGTCAGCGGCCCTCCACACCAACCGCCGCCTGGCAGCCTGACTACCAAGGGAGATCATCGAACCCAAACAGGACGCCAACCTCACAGCGCTCGCTTCCGAAGGAGAGCCCGGCAGAAGCCAGCACCGAGACCACCACCCACCAGCCCTGACCCCATCCCTCCCTCCTTCTTCTCTATCGGCGCGGGCAAGTGGTAGCAAAGGGAATGTCGCACCCCCGACCACTCCTTCTCCCTCTGGTGACCTGCACCGGCTCCCCTACCGCATCCCACCAAGGGCAGGGGACGTTGCAAGCGACGGAGCAAGAGAAGACGCAGGAGCTGCCGCAAGAGTTCTTGCGATCCAGTGTTTTCTGCACGTGCGGTGTGCTGAGCGGGCGTTGGCCGGGTCCGCAAGCTTGCCACCACGGCTGAGCGGCACGAGGTGGCCGAGAGTGAAAGAGAGCAAGTGGCGGCGGCCGCCGGCGTTGCCGGGGATGTTCTGGCCGCAGATCCAGCAGCACAGTCCGAAGACTTTCTGCCAGGCGACGAGACGACAGTAGGGGCGCCCGTCGCCTATGCCGATCACGCGCGCCACCTCCTGACTACGCCTTGGACACGGCCCACTCGCTGAGATCAGAGCCTTCAGGCCCGTACACGAGCCGCTCGGGCCTCTTGCCGCTGGGGACGGGGAAGGCGATGAGGCCGGCGGCGCAGCGTCCGGGCTTCACGGTCTTGTCCATGGGGAACTCGGGCTTGGGCATGTCGCCGCCGGTGGAGCCGGTGACCTCGATGCTCGTGCCGTCTTTGTAGGCGAGTGACCAGGGGATGATGAGGATCTTTGGAATCGGCCAGGGTCGCTCTTCCCTTCACATCGTTGGATCTTGAAATGAGTGGGGAGGCTGGGGAGCGAAGAGCATGTGTGAGGGCCCGGCGGCCGAAGGCCGCCGGGCCCTGGTGATCGGTGAGGGTCAGACGGAGAGGTCACCGGGGTGCAGGGACGTGTTCACGGTGTCCGCCGCAGCGGAGTGATGTCGGGGACGCGGCTGCCGATCGAGGGACGGGCGGCTTCCGGGGTGGCCAGCAAGGCGACGATGGTGATCGGCTGGTCGCAGTGCGGGCAGTTGCGGGTCGCGGTGGGCTCCAACGGGTCCCGGACCCCCGATTGTTGGCGGGGTGCCGGCCGGGCGGCAGGCAGTTCGCCCACCGGTCGTGCCGGTCGCGGGCTCGCGCCGAGGCGACGGGCCCGGTTGTCGTCCCGGGCTTGGCCCCGGCGCCGGTCGGCGTCCCTGCGGCAGGCGGGAGAGCAGTAGACCTGCCGGACGGTTTTGGGTGCCTCGAAGGCGTCGTTGCAGACTGGGCAGGCGCGTTTCTCCAGCGCGTGTTCGCTGGAACGGGCCTTGGTGCGGCAGTCACGCGAGCAGAAGACACGCTTCGGGCTGACGTCGGTCGTGAACTCGGTGCTGCAGACCGGGCAGGTCCGCTGGACGGGTACTCTCTGGCGGTTGGCTTCCCGGCAGGCGGGAGAGCAGTAGACCTGGCGGCTGGCGTGGTTGGTGACGGTGAAGTCCGTCTCGCGGAACGGGCAGCGTCGGGCCAAGTCCGAAGAAATCCCGGCGGTGTTGGGGTTGCTGTCACGAGACACGCGCGTTCACTCCCGCCCGCAAGGTATCGGCTGTGGTCTGGTGGCTGCGAAGCCGGTAGGAGGGGCCGTCGATGCCGGCGACCGCGGCCCGGTGCAGGAGCCGGTCGAGCATCGCGGCCGCGACCGTGGCATCCCCGAACGCCCCGGCCCAGTCAGCGATCCCGACGTTGGTCGTCAAGATCGTGGACGATTTCAGACGAGGTACGCGTGGTCGACTGGGCATGGGCCTCCAGCGGCGCCGCCTGGATCGACCCCGCCCTGTGGGTCATCTGGCTCATCGCTTCCGGCCACGCCGTGGAACAAGCCGAAGCCCTGGCACGTCAACACCCAGCCTGGAGCCACGCCCCCGTGCACGGCATCAACGCCTTCGCCCGCGCACAGCAACGACTTTGGGAGTCGATCGCCAGGGCCGACGAGTCCGACGAGTGGACCCACACGATGCACGACACCGCAGCAGTCTGGGCGGCCCACCGATCGTGATCCCCTCGCGGGCAGGTTCCGGGAGTGGTGAAGGCCCGCTACCTGGTCACTCTGCCCTGGAATCCGTGCGCGGCTTCCAAGTCCGCCCAACCGTTGAGCCGTCGACCAGTGAACTCGGCAACTTCACCCGCACCCACGCCGACCACATCCACGGCCGTCTTGCGAACGGCCGCCTTGCCGTCGACAGGATCAGGTCGTTGATTCCCTACTTACGAGTTGGTGCGGTCGAGGAAGCCGAGCACCCGATGGTTGACCTGCATCGCAGCCTGTTCGTCGTAGGACCGCAGGCTGCTGTCGGTGAACAGGTGCCTGTCGCCGGGGTAGAGGAACAGCTCGGCATCCGTCACCGTCTCGACGACCGCGCGGGCGGCGTCCGCATCACCCTCCCCGGCGAAGAACGGATCTGCGTCCATGCCGTGGATCTGAACTGGGACGTCTTGGGGCCAGGCGGCGCCGAACTCCGAGACTGGGACGCACGCCTCGAGCAACAGTGCACCCTTTGCTCCGGGGCGAGTCTGGGCCAGCTTCTGCGCCGGCAGGACGCCGAGCGAGAAGCCAACATAGATGAGCTCCGCAGACATCCCCTCGGCGGCGGCGGCTCCGCGCGCGATGATCGTGTCGAACCCGACGCTCTCGGCATAGGCGGCGCCCTCCTCGAGGCTGTCGAATACCTGCCCTTCGTACAGATCTGGAGCGTGGACGGTGTGTCCGGCCCGTCGCAACTGCTCGGCGAAACTGCGAACGCCGGCGGTCAGCCCGTGTCCATGGTGGAAGACCAGCACCTCAGCCATGTTGCTCCCCTCGTACTGCGGTGCCCGGTGGCGCCGCGGCACGAGTATGGACCGCTGCACTGACATCCACGGGCCTCGGCCGGACAGAACCAGGCCGGTGGTTCCTGTTCGGTGAGGCGGACTTCGAGGACGTCGACTCGCTGGTCTCGAAGCGCAGATTCGAGCGGGCGGCCTTCAGCCGCTCGTCGAGAGTGCAGTTGTCGGTGGTGAGCTGGAGGACGCGTTGCTTGAATGTGGTGTTCTCGGTGGCGATCCGTTGGATGGCTTCCCCGGTCCATTCGACCTGCGAGTCGCGGATCTGGCCCAAGAGTTCACGATGCGGGTCCGCTGGGTGAGGATCTCGGCCTGGGCGGCTTCAACGAGGCAGAGCTGACAAGTGGCACCGTTGCCTGTCGCCTCAGGCGCAACGACAGTCTTCCCTTGGTGACCGTGCTGCTATTTCAAGATCCGCAACGGCTGTCGAACCCGGCAGACAAACGCTGTCGCCTGAAGTGAACGAAGCCACAAGCCCCACCACCCACCGCCAGCACAGCCAGGCCCCCATCGGCTGGGCAGCGGAGGACGGACTGGAGACCTCATGAACTTCGCCACCTGGCCCCCACTGCTCGTTGTCGACGTCGAGGGCAATGGGACCACGCCGCCCGACCTGGTCGAGGTCGCCGCCCTGCCGGTCCGGGACGGCCACCCCGACAAGAGCACCGCCGGGGCGTGGCTGACACGGCCGGAACGTCCCCTCACGCCCTTCGCCACCAAGGTGCACGGCCTGACGCACGCCGACCTGGCGGACAAGCCCTCATGGCCGGAGATCGCCGACCAGGTACACGGCTTCCTCGGCACGGCGTGGATCTGCGCCCACAACGCGCACACCGACTACAGGGTGCTCAAGGCGCACCTGCCGACGTGGGAACCGGCCGGCGTCCTCGACACGCTTCGGCTCGCCAGGGCCACGCTCCCCCACCTCCCCGGCTACAGCCTCGACGCCCTCATCGACACCCTGAAGCCGGATCTGGGCGAGGCCCCCGCCGCTCCACGGCACCGGGCCACGTTCGACGCGTTCGCAACGGCGCAGCTCCTCATCGCCATGGCCAGCCGCTACGCCACCTGGGACGAACTCGTTGCTGCGGCCGTGCCGCCCGGCCTGCCCGGCGCCCCCGAACCAGAAAAGGACCCCACCCTGTGGTGACCCAGATGACGCCTATCCGTATCGGGGTGCTCGGCACCCACTCCACCGGCAAGACGACCCTGCTGAAGCGGATCGAGAGGGAACTGCGCGGCCACGGGCTGGTCGTGGCCCGCACCGGCCGCCTCGCCAAGCGGGCCGCCGAGATCGGCCTGCCGAAGATGCACCGCCATACCGTGGCTACCACTGAGTGGATCATCACGCAGGGCATCGCTGACGAGATCGCCGCCGCAGCCCGGGGCGCCCACGTCGTCCTCGTCGACCGTGCCTCCTTCGACGCCATCGCCCACCTCCGGGCGGCGCTCGAGTTCCGGGGCGAGACTGTGCACCGGATGGAGATGGAGCGGCTGCGGGGCCTCGCCGCCACACAGGCGCCGAAGTACGACCTGCTCCTCGCCACCGTCCTGGACCCGACCGTGCCGGTCGACACCGGCCATGACTACGACGCCCGTTACCGCCTCCTCGTCGACGACCACGTCCACAGGCTCCTGGCCGAGGACGTCATCCCGCACCGCCCCGTCACCAGCGACGCCCTCAGCCAGGCAGCAGCCGACCCACGAGCAAGATCAAGGTCTATGGCTGGAGGTCGCGCTGGTACCAGGTGCCTGACTTGCCGCCGAGATCGGCCGGGGTGGCAGGGCCAACCGGGACGAACCCGGCCTTGGTCAAGACTTTCTGGGACGCGGCGTTGCCGTGGGAGGTGGCCGCCCGCAGTGTGCGCAGGCCGTGCATCGCTGTCGCCATCCGGCACAGCTCCCGGACGGTCGTGGTCGCCACGCCGCGGCCGGCGACCTGCTCTGCGACCCGGTAGCCGAGTCTGGCAGTGCCGTCCTCCAAGTCGTACAGGTTGAACCTGCCGAGTACCGAGCTGTCCTCGGCGACGAGCACGTAGAAGGCGCAGATGCCGGCCTCGTGCTCGGCCAGCGAGGCCTTGAACCGGTCGGTGAACTGGTCGAAGAAGTCGTCGCCACGGTCGGAGACCGAGGCAGCGAAGTAGGTGCGGTTCGCCAGCTCGAAGGCCAGGACCGCCGGGGCGTGGTCGGCATGCAGCCGCTTCAGCTCGGGCATCGCCCGACTCTACCCAGATCGTGCGCTGAGGCCACCTGACATCCTCTCAGCGCAACACCCGGAACGGGGCGGGCTCAGCAGCCATTTCCCGTGCACGCAGGGGTCAACCTGTCTCACATGCAGGCACCGCCAACAATCCGGGTGCTTCGCCTCATCCCTGAAGCCGCCCGTGATACCGGTTATCGGATTCTGGTCAGCGCGGAATGTCGTCGAGATCGTCGAAGGGCGGCGGAGTGCGGGAGGAGGCCATGAAGGGTACGAGGCGGGTAAACCACCGGCGGGTGCGCGGCACTTGGGCCGGGGGACCGTCGAGTCCAGTGCGGTGGAGAACGCGCGCATACGCCACCAGGAAGGAGCCGACTTCGTCAGCGTCCGCTCCCAGGGCGGAAACGAGGCGCTTGAGGTAGATCCAGTCGGTGGGCAGTGATGTCCCGGCCAGCCAGGACGTGACGGCCCGTTCGGCAAAGGACACACCGGTGTCTTCGTTCGGCTCGGGGAAGACCGCTTCCACAAGGCGTTCGGCCGGCCACTGTTCCTGGCCCGCGCGGGCATGCAGGTCGCGTAACTGCCTGGCCAGCTCCCGCGTGGCGGCTGCTTCATCCACGGGTACCAGGTCATCGGCCGTAGCGCCGATGCCCCGGCCGAACACGCGCGTAGCAGGCATGTTGCCGGGTGTATTGCTGCTGGTCGCAGAGTTGTTCAGATTGTCCACGCGCTCCAGCCGGACGTGCCCGGTGTCCGGGCGGTCGGCGGGATGCCCGTGCAGCAACGGTCCGGGCTCCCTGGCAGTAGCCGTCGTGTCGGGGTTCAGCCGTTCCCGCAGGGCGCCCAGGTCGCGTTCCTGTTCGTCCAGTTGCTCGCGGGTGATCTGCAAGGCGTCCACGATCTGATCAAGAGAGGGGAAGGGCAGCGCGTGGGCGTCGGTCGAAACACCGAGATACGGGGCACCAGGGTCGTTGGCGGGTTCGATCTGCTGGCGCAGGCGGATCTGTTCCTGGGTGACCTGCGCCTCTGCCGCAAGGCGGAGCACGTACGCCTCGTCCCTGGACCGGCGCGCCCGCTCCAGCTGCGCACCGGCCTGGCGCCGGTACTCCTGCGAAAGTGCGAGTTCCTGCTGCAGTTCGGCCTGTGCGTCCTGCCGGGCCCGGTCCCGCTCTGCTTCCAAGGTGCCGCACCGTTTCTCCAGTACGGAGACCATCTCCTCCAGTTGCTGGCAGCGCTGCTCGGAGACAGCCAGCTTCTGCATCGCCTCGATCTGCCGCAGGCGTGCGTCGTCGAGCCGCAAGAACGCCTCGGCTGCCGGATCCTGTGCGCGGGCGCGCACCTCCAGGACTGTGGTGTGCGCGCCTGCGTTGTCGGGGCGGCGGGCGGCCTCCTGCGCCTGCCTCAGCAGGTGAAGCCCTTCTTCCAGCAGCTGTTCCCGCCGCACCGGTTCCGGTATGTACCGGGCAACCACCTCACGCAGCAATGCCGCGGGAATGAGGGAGCTGCCGCACCGGTACTGGCTCCACAGCGCCTTGCTCGCGGGGAAATCCCTCTCCAGCTGGCGGACCGTCACCTCGCTGGTGAGGCTGCGCAACCAGACGGCAAGGACGTCCGCCTGGCGTGTTCGTCCGCGTAACGGGCTTAGGCCGTGTCCGGCGGATCATGTGGCCGTGATGGCACCAAGTTAGTTCTCGCGGGCCGGACTGCGCCCGGTTGCGAGGCGTTTCTGCCCCTCGGGCATGGGCAGGACCGCCAGTGCGGTGTCTGCAATGTTCCGCAGCGTCTCCGGGTCCAGGCCGGCCTTGCCTACCGCCTCGATACCGCGGACCACCGTCAACAGCAGTGCCGCCAACCGCTCCGGATCCGCAGCGCTATCGATGTCGCCGTGGCGCTGGGCGGCGCTGATCTCCGTCCGCAGCAGGGTCAGCAGTGCCGTCATGGTCTCGGCCGACCGTCCGGCGACCGTCGGATCGTGCTGGGCCAGTTCCGCCGCGCCCTTGGCCAACAGGCACCCGCGGCGCTCGGCGTCGGAGGCGGTGTTCTCCGCCATTAGGTGCACGTATCCCGACAGCCGGGCCAAGGCCTCTGCGTCCGGGCCACCTGCCAGCCGCCCTTCGGCCACCTCAACGACTGCGGTGCACCAGTCGCCAAACACGCGGTGGAACAGCTTGCCCTTGTCGCCGAATGCGCCGTACAGGCTGCCCTTGCCCAGGCCGGTCGCCTGGGCGATGTCGTCCATCCGGGTTCCTGCATAGCCGGTCGCCCAGAACTGTTCCCGGGCCCGCTCCAGGACTTGGCGTTCGTCGAATGCGCGTGGTCTCGGCATGGTTTCAGCCTAACCATTCTTGACTCGATCGTCCATTACTGACTACGTTATGGACGATCCATTCCATAACTGAAGGGGTTCGACATGCCAGGCGTGCTGCAGGAGAAGGTGGCTGTGATCACCGGAGGGACCAGCGGGATCGGGCTGGCCATCGCCCATTGCTTCGTCCGGGAGGGCGCACGGGTCTTCGTGACCGGCCGGGACATCGACCGCCTCGAAGCGGCAGTCAAGGAGATTGGTCCTGCGGCCACCGGCGTACGATCCGACGTCTCGGTCCTGGCCGACCTGGACGCGCTCTACGCGCGAGTCCGCGAGGAGGCCGGACGCATCGACGTGCTGGTGGCCAACGCGGGAATCGTCGCGGACGCCGCGCTCGGCGCCCACACCGAGGCGAACGTCGACCTGACGCTCGCCGTCAACGTCAAGGGCCCACTATTCACCGTCCAGAAGGCGCTTCCGCTGCTGGCGGAGAACGCCTCCATCCTGGTCATCGGCTCAAGCAACAGCGTGCGCCCCAATGAGCACCTCGAGGTCTACAGCGCCTCGAAGGCAGCCTTGAGCAACCTCGTGCACAACTGGGCCCGGCAATCGCGAGAGCGTCGATTCCGGGTCAACGTCCTCAGCCCGGGACCCACGCGGACGCCTGCCCTGCTGCGCGCCGCGGGGCCGGACGTCGACCGGTTCGCCGAGGCCGTCGTGCCACTGGGGCGGCTGGCCGACGCCGAGGAAATCGCCGAGGCCGCCCTCTTCCTGGCTTCGGACGCCTCGTCGTTCGTCACCGGCGCCGAACTCTTCGCCGACGGCGGCTACACCCGGGCCTGAACGACGGCCGGTGGTGCGCATCCCGTTCCCTCGAAGCGATGGGGCGCACTCCCGGCCGCGTGTGCGTCGTACGAGGCCCAGTGCGCTCGAAGCAACGAGATCGTGGCCGCGGCCTCTTGGGATGACGTCGGCCGCCACCCCGACTGCCGGTCCGGCAACGCCGGCCTCCGCTGGGTGCTCATCCATCTCGTCGAGGAGACCGGACGGCACGCGGGGCACGCGGACATCGTGCCCAGGTCGCCGCTCTTGCCGCTGACAACGACCTTCGTGCAGCCGTCCCGCCGGCACAGACCGGCGACATACATCTCGAAGTCCTGCCACGACAGCGCGTCGACCTCGGCCATCGACAACTCCCGCGCCCGGGCCTCCTCCTGTGCCCGCCACTGCCGGTCCTCACCGATCGCGAGGCGGTGCGCGCGCAGCAGCGCCCAGCCGGCCCCGCACACCACGACCGCGCCAAGCACGCCCGCGAGGACGGGCCACACCGCCGCCCAGTGCCCGGCCGCCCACACCACGGCGACCGCTGCCGCCACCGCGCCCCAGCCCTGCAGCTGCCTGCGCGTCCGCTTCCTCAAGCGCCGTCGTCGCTGTGCTGCCATCACTCCCCCGCTCCCCCCTGGCCGTGCACCCGCAGTGTGAAAGCCCTCCCCGGCCCCGGCAAGAGGACGTGGCCGCCGCGCGGAGGCAGGGCGCCTGCTCTGACTCCTGCAGCAGTGGCCCTGACTTCGGCACCGCCCACATCTCCGAGTCCGGCGGACAGAACAAGGTCGCCCAAACTAAGCGCGGGATCGCCAAAGCCCCTACCGTCAACGGGCTCACCGTCCTCAACGCCCCCCACTTCACAACCATGACCGAACGCACCGACGCCCGCCCGATCGCCTACGGCCTGGACGCACACTCCCGCTTCGCTGACTTCATCCAGTTCGCGGCGACGCGTCGCACGGAGGTCAGCAGATAGACGCGTACGGCGTGCTCGGGACCGGAGCCGCCGCGCACCGCCTGGAGCACGCGGGCGAAGACCTCGGCGGTGAGGTCGTCGGCAGTGTGCGCGTCCCGGCAGCAGGTGCGGGCGTAGCGGCGCACGGCGTCCGCGTGGCGCCGGTACAGCTCCTCGTACGCCGTGTCGTCACCGGCGCGCATCCGCTCGATCAACGAGGCGTCGGCCGCCGACATCTCCAGCGGGGGCGGCAGCACACTGCCCTCGCCGGGATCGCCACCCTGATCCGCAATCGCAGCCTCGAGTGACTCGTCCCGCCCCTCAACACTCATCGCGAAAAGCCCCCGCCAAACGACTCTCCGTCGAGGACGTTCCGAATCTGCGCGACGTCGTCGTGGTCGATGACGGGGTAGCTCTGCACGATGGTGTCTTTGGTGTCGGGATCCTCGTACAGCGTGGGGCACTTGCCCTCCTTGCTGTGGTGCCCAGCATGTGGAGCTGTGGGGTCATGGGTCTGTTTCCCGTCTCATGCCATGGCGGGGAGCCCCGGCATGGTTTTGTGTCAGTGCTTGGGTAGCGAGGCGTCGTCGCGCGCAATGGCCGGGCCCATACGCGGATGTGCTCGGCGCCAGGCACCCCTCGGTGCTTGTCGTGTATGCGGGTCAGCTGGGCCGGGGGTAGTGGCGAGCGAGTGTCGTCCGCTCCTCTTCCGCCCGTCCGGGGACGAGCCGACCGGCTGTTTCCCACTGCCGGGCGAGTTCGGTGAAGATCGGCTCCAGGTCGGGGCGCAGAACCGCTTCATGGCCTCTGTGCCGCGCACGGATGACGGGCGTGAACCGCATCGTCGTCGTGGCCCCGTCGGGCTCGAAGCCGTTCGGGTCATCGGGTTGGCCTGAGTACGTCATGGTCTTCCTGTTCTCCGTCGGCTGCCCGCCGGTCAGCCCAGTGATACGCGCGGGCCAGGCCGTACGGTGGCGCGGTGTGCCGGCGGCCTCAGCCGCCGGGACACCGCTGATGAGGGGACTGGGCCCGTCGGCCCCGGGCCTGGACTCGTGGCTGTGGCCAAGCCTCCAGCGGTCCACAGCTGTGCCGGGGCGAGCTGGAGAGGCCGTCAGGTGAGCTGGCAGCCGAGTTCGTCCAGGGTGCGTGCGGTCGTGGAGAGGGGGTAGCGGGCGGCGTTCGCGTATCCGGCCTGCCGCAGGGCGGGCAACAGTCCGGGGGCGGTCCGCAGCCGCTCGAGATCGCGGGCGAGGGGAGCGGTGCGGGTGAAGTCGGTCGCCATCCCGGAGCCGGCCAGGGTCTCGGTGAGACCCGGAACAGGCTGGTAGAGGACGGGCAGCCCGCAAGCCTGGGCTTCGAGGGTCACCAACCCCATGGCTTCCAGAGCGAGCGCCGGCTTCACCAGCACGTCGTGCTCGGTGAAGGCGCGCCACAGCTGCGGGCGTCGCAGCCAGCCGAGGTAGCGGATCCGCACCCCGGCGCGCCGCAGCAGCGGAGCCAGTGCCTGGAACTGGGCCTGGGGGGCGGCGACGCTCAGCTCGACACCGGGGATCGCGGCCAGGCTGACCAGGTGTGCGGCGCCCGTCTCGGCGGTCAGTCGTCCTGCGTACAGCAGTCGCAGATGGCTCGTCGAGGAACGGGGCGGCCTGGCAGGCGGGGCGGTCAGCAGGTGGTCGGGGATGCCCCACGGGATGTGAGTGATCTTGCGGCGGTCGATCGGGGCGATCTTGAGCAGGAGGTCGGCCATCGCAGCGGTGGGCACCACGATGGAGTCGGCGGCCCGTGCGGTCTCGCGCAGGATCTGCATCTGGTCGCGGTGGGCCCTGGCACAGATCAGGTCGGCGCCGTGGACGAGGGCGATCCTCGGGTGCGCGGGCAGGACCCTGATCAGGGCCGGGGTGGCGCCGAATGTGAGGTGCTGCAGGTGCAGGACGCCGATCCGGGCCGGGTCGAGTGCGGCCGTGAGGACCCTGCGCAGGGCGAGGACGTAGCGGCCGAAGGCCGGGCCGTGAAGGCACTTGCCTGCCACCGACAGCAGTTCCAGTCCGCCCGGGAGGCGGAAGCGGGGGTTGGTGGGAGCAAGCATGAAGGCACGGGCCGGAATGAGGGGGCTCTCGCCGGTGTAGAGGCCGAGGTAGCGTTCGACGCTGCCGCCGGGGCTGCCTGCGGGCAGGTCCATGAAGGTCGCGGCCAGTGGCCGGGACGGTGGAGGGCCAGCGGGGTTCACCGGGTGTCCCCTTGGATCTCCTCGTACAGGCCGTACGGCCTGTCCGGGTTCCATGCGGCCGGCCCGGATTCTTGCGGGGCGGCGATGGCCTGATCGGCGTCGATGACGAGCGCGAACTCATGGAACGCCACGGTCGTGACCTCGTCGGAGGTGAGTTGTCGTCCTCGGCGAGCCTGCTGAGCGGCGCCGCGGGCCACGAGGGCTGCCCGCTCGATGTCGTCGAGGGGGTCGTCCTTCAGCACGGTCAGGATCTGCCGCCGGAGCGTCAACGCCCGCTCCCGGCGCTGGGTTCGAGCGGTGTGGCGACTGGCTCTCCAGGCTCGTCGGGTGCGGCCGCTGTAGGGGGCGTTAGTCCCACAGGCAGGCATGCTGTGGCGAGGAGCACCGCGCTGAGGCCGTAGGTCCGACCGTCGGAGGAGAATGCCGGTACAGATTCCGAGGCGTCGTCCACGGCTGCCTCGTCGAACAGCGCCCTGGCGGTCAGGGCCGGATTCTTGCGCAATGCGCCGTGTGTGAGCGCGGTGCCGCACGAGCCCTTGGCGGCTACTCCCGTGCCGAGCACGACTGCCGGGTCGTCATCGGCACGGTCGACCACGGCGGGGTGGTGGGGCCAGAAGGCCACCTGGTCGAGGAAGGCGGGGCTGATCGGGACGAGCGTCGTGTCGCCCGTCTCGGCTTCCTGGGGCTGCTCTGCGTCGGGCCCATAGAAGACAAGTCGTGCACCGCAGGCGGTGCCGCGGGGTCGCAGTGCAAGCAGCCGGGGCCGCGGGTAGAGCGGCACGACAATGGCCCCGGCGCGCAGAGCACCGAAACAGAGGGCGGGAAAGGCCGGGACATTGGGAAGTCTCATCCCCACGCGATCGCCGGGGCGCACGCCGTGGGCGAGCAGTCCGCCGGCCACTCGGGCGCTGAGCTCGTCCAGCTCGGCATAGCTCAGGACACTCTCGTCGACGCGCACCGCCGGTCGCTGTGGGTGTCGTTCGGCTGCTTGTGCCAGGACAGTGGCGAGATTGCTCACGTCAGTTCGCTTTCATGCACGCAGGTCTGATCTTTACGTGACGATCCTCGCAACAGGGACCTGCCGGACACCATGTCGGCATCGACACGGTTTTCTGTCCTCGTCGACAACGACCGTGCGGGGATTCAGTCGTTGGGGAGAAACCTGTGACTGACACTGCCCTAGGCTCGGCCACGTGCACGTGACAGCGTCCAGACGACTGGTGGCCGAACTGGCCAAAATCCTGCTCGGCAGGCTCGATGCCATCGCCGCGGAGATGGCCGAACTGACCTACGAGAACATTGAGTTCTACCGAACCATGGTGGTGCGCCCGGAGGACCTGCGCGCGTCCATGCGCCACAACTTCCATGGCTCCATCAGCTACCTGGCCGACCCCGACGCGCCGTCGATTGACCTGTCCGGGCCCGCGGAGACCGGCCGTAAACGCGCTCTGCAAAACGCGCCGTTGCCGGAGATCCTGCGTGCCTACCGCCTGGGCGCCCAACACCTCTGGGAGCAACTCCTCCATGAGGCCAGGAAGTTGGGCGGAGACGCGCCCGACGCGCTCCTGGAATCGGCGGGGCAGATTTGGGAGATCTCCGACGCGCAATCCTCGGTCCTCACCAACGCCTACCGGGAAACGCTCGCGGAACGGATGGTGGAGACCGACCGGCGCCGCTCCGCCCTGGTCGCCGAGCTGATCGACGGGCCCTCCTCGGACAGCGACACCATCTGGGAGGTCGCACGCATGCTCGACTTCCCGTTCCAGGGATCGTTTCTCGTGGTGACCGCCGAGGCGCTCACCGTCGGCGATCCGCCACTGCCGGGACTGGACAGCCAACTGCGCGCCCTCGACGTCGCATCGGCGTGGCGTGCGCAGCCGGGTTCCGAGACAGGGGTGCTCTCCTGCCCGCAACGGCAGCCCGTGGAACGGATCCTCGATGCCGTACGCGCCATCGCGACAGGCCGCGTGGGCGTGAGCCCACTCTACGACCGTCTCGACCAGACGAGCCGTGCGCTGCGGTACGCGCAAGTCGCAGCGCAGTCACTGTCCCCAGGCTCCGCGGCGGTGCGCCAGCTCGACGACACACCTCTGACGGAACTGGTGATGCACAACCTGGAAACCACTCAGCGCGCCGTCCACCGCATTCTCGGCGGCGTGCTCTCCCTGCCCGAGGATGACCGCACCACTCTGCTCGCCACCGCCCGAGCGTGGCTCGGAGCACACGGATCGGCGGCCGAGGCGGGACGGGCTCTGTACTGCCACCAGAACACGGTGCGCTACCGCATGCACCGCCTGGAGGAGTTCCTGCGCGGTCCCCTGGACGACCCGAGGATCGTCGCCGAACTCTCCATGGCACTCGACGCCGTGGGCACCTTCCCCACTCTCCTGGAGCAGCGCCCGTTACCGCTTGCTCCCTGACGGACCGATGCAGACCGGAGACCCACCCTGGACAGACGCCGGCTGCGCTGGCAGACCCACCGGGACAATGCCCATCGTGCAATTCAGTGCCTCCGCCGCCCAGGCGAGAGATGGGATCCCTTCCGGCTCAGCATGGCACTCCTGGGCGAACGCGCTGTGCGGGTCATCGTCCAGCCGGGAGGTGCTCGGGGTGCTGTGGGCCATCTGACCTTCCATGGTCGTCGTCTCCGCCCAGCCCACGTCGTGGTCCTTCCGCTGTGCGCTTTCGAGTCCGTCTTTCAGGCGGCGGCGGTGATGGTGACCTTTACGTGTTTCATCAGTGGTTGGTCGCTCTGGGTGCTGTAGTCGCCGATCGCGCACAGTACGTTCATCTCCGGCATGTAGCCGGCCGCGCAGCCGCGGGGGATGTCGTAGGGAATGGCCAGGTAGCCGTTGAGGTGACGGTGGCTTCCGTCCTTGGCGGTGCTGGTGATGTCGACCGGGTCGAGTTCGGACAGGCCCCGTTCCCGCATGTCGTCCTGGTTCATGAAGACGAGTGTGCGCAGGTTCTTGATGCCCCGGTAGCGGTCGTTGTCGGAGTAGATCGTCGTGTTCCACTGGTCGTGGGAACGCATGGTGCCCAGCGCCAGGGTGCCCGGGACGGGAACCACGTCGGGCAGAGTGGCGGTGGAGAACTCGGCGCGGCCCGTCGGGGTGAGGAAGACCAGTTCGCGGGCGGGCTGCTTGATCCGGAACCCGAGCGGCAGGCGCACCCGGCGGTTGCAGTCCTCGAAGCCGTCGAGGGCCTGGGCCATGGTGTCGCGGATGCGGTCGTAGTCCTCGATGTACCACTCCCAGGGCGTGTTGCTGTCCGGGAGGGCGGCGCGGGCCATGCCGGCGATGATGGCGGGCTCGGAGAGCAGGTGCGGCGAGGCGGGGCGTTTCATGCCGACGGAGAGATGGACCATGCTCATCGAGTCCTCGACCGAGGTGCTCTGGATGCCGCCTTTCTGGTGATCCTTCTCGGTCCGGCCCAGGCACGGCAGGATGAGCGCTCGCCGGCCGTGGACGAGGTGGCTGCGGTTCAGCTTGGTACTCACTTGGACGGTGAGGTCACACGTGCGCAGTGCCTCGTAGGTGTAGACGGTGTCGGGTGCGGCGAGGGCGAAGTTGCCGCCCATGCCGACGAACACCTTCACATCGCCGCGGTGCATCGCCTGGATGGTGACGACGGTGTCCAGGCCGTGCTCGCGGGGCGGGTCGATCTTGCAGACCTCGGCCAGGCGGTCCAGGAACTCCTCGGTGGGCCGGTGGTCGATGCCGCACGTCCGGTTGCCCTGGACATTGCTGTGTCCTCGTACCGGTGACGGTCCGGCTCCCTCCCGGCCCAGATTCCCGCGCAGGAGAAGGAGGTTGACGATCTCACGGACGGTGTCGACACCGTGTTCGTGCTGGCTGACGCCCAAGCACCAGCTGACGATGCTGCGGTCGGCGTCGCGGTAGACCTGGGCCGCTTTGAGGATGTCGTCCCGGCCGACACCGGACTGATGCTCGATCTCCTCCCAGGACGTGGCCTCGCACACCGCCCGGTACTCGTCGAAGTACGCCGTGTGGCGATCGATGAACTCCTGGTCCACGGCCTTGGGATCGGTTCCGGCCCACTCCAGGATCGCCTTGGCCATGCCTCGCAGGAGCGCCATGTCGCCGCCGATGCGGGGCTGAAGGTTCAGGGTGCTGGTGCGGGTCGCCTTGGAGAGGGCCATGTCCGTGAAGTCGTGCGGCACGATGGTGCGGGTGGCAGCTGCTTCGACCAGCGGGTTGACGTGCACGATCTGGGCGCCACGACGGTATGCCTCGGCGAGGGCGGTGAGCATCCTGGGCGCGTTCGAGGCGGCGTTGACGCCCATGATGAACAGGGCGTCGGTGGCTTCCCAGTCCTTGAGGTCGACGGTCCCCTTGCCGGTGCCCAAGGACGCCTGCATGGCGCGACCGCTGGCCTCGTGGCACATGTTCGAGCAGTCGGGCAGGTTGTTCGTGCCCAGTTCGCGGGCCATCAACTGGTACGGAAAGGTGGCTTCGTTCCCGAGGCGGCCGGAGGTGTAGAACGACGCCTGGTTCGGATCGTCCAGTTCACGCAGAGCCTGGCCGGCCAGCTCGAACGCGTCGTGCCAGCTGATGGGGACGTAGTGGTCCGACTCCGGGTCGTAGGCCATCGGTTCGGTCAGCCGGCCCCGGTCCTCCAGGTCGAAGTCGCTCCAGCCGGACAGCTCGGTCACCGAGTGGGCGGCGAAGAATTCGCGGCCCACTCGTTTGCGGGTCATCTCCCAGGTGACGTGCTTGATGCCGTTCTCGCAGATGTCCAGGTGAAGGCCCTTGGTGTCATCCGGCCAAGCGCATCCGGGGCAGTCGAAGCCCTTGTTCTCGTGGTTCATCCGCATGATCGCCCGTGGCCCGTCCACCAGCGCGCCCTCGCTCACCAGCACCCGGCTCACGCTCTTGGCGGCCCCCCAGCCCGCCGCGGGGTGATGGTAGGGGCTGAATCGCGGTTTCTCTGCAGGAACGGGTCCCACCCGGGGCTCCGGCTGTTGCTGGTCGTCATCGGAGGCGTTCAAAGGTCTCACCCCTTCGCGACCCGGGCGTGGGCCGATGGCCGTCACTGTTTTTCAGGCTATGCCGGTGGATCATGCGATGCCATGCGGTGGAGCGGCCGTGGTGCGGTAGGCCGCCTCGTACCCCGTGAAACGATCAGAGGTGGATCCTGTCCTTGATCTTTTCCAACCGCTCGTGGAACTCCTCGCGGTGTTCGGTGTGCTTCTGCCGCAGCAGTGGACACGGCACGCAGGGTCAGCCAGGCGGCCTTGCGGTCACGGTGCGCGCCCTCGCAGTGATCGCGTCGTGCACATCAAACCCAACGCGGCACCCAAGCAGGCCATCAACGAGGCCGCTACCGGGGTCACGACATCGCCTTAGAGGGCAACTGATCTGGTTTACAGGTGATTTGGGGTGTTCGCAGTGACTGTGGCGACGGCGGGTCGTTGCGTGTCTCGTGAGTTCTCGCCGCCCATATCGCAGTGACGTCTCTGATGCCCGCTGGGCGTTGATCGAGCCGGTGTTCGTGGCCTGGCGGGCCGCGCGTACCGGTCCGGGAACCGCGGCCCGGGTGCATGATCTGCGAGAGATCGTGAACGCCATCCTCTACGTCAACCGCACGGGTATCCCGTGGGAGTACCTGCCGCACGACTTCCCTCCATACAAGACCGTCTACGACTACTACGCGAAGTGGGAAGTGGACGGCACCACTCAGCGAGTGCACGATCTGCTGCGCGCCAAGGTGCGCCGTGCGCAGGGCCGGGCTGCGGCACCATCGGCTGCGGTGATCGATGCCCAGAGCGTAAAGACCTCCGCAAACGTCGCCGAGGCCAGTCAGGGCATCGACGCCGGCAAGAAGATCAAAGGACGTAAGCGTCACGTGGCTACCGACACACTCGGCCTGGTCCTGGCCGTCATCGTCACGGCCGCCTCGGTGCACGACTCCACCGGCGGAAAACGCCTACTCGACGAACTCGCCGCCTCACACCCCAACGTGACCAAAGTCTGGGCCGACGGCGGATACCAGAACAGCGTCTTCCAGCACGGAGCCGCAAGAGGAATCGACGTCGAGGTCGTGAAACGGCCCACCGCCAAAGGGTTCCAACCCCAGGCGAAACGTTGGGTGATCGAGCGAACGTTCGGCTGGCTGATGCAGCACCGGCGCCTCGTCCGAGACTATGAAGCTCTGCCCCAGCGATCCCGCGCCATGGTCCACTGGGCCATGGCTAACAAAACTAGTCGTGAGCTCACGGGAGAATCCACACCATCCTGGCGAATCGAAACCGACGAATCAGGCAGATCGACCTGAACGTTGATCAGATGCTCTCTTAGAGAGCCCGGCGGTAGGCGTCACTTGAGTCTTCTGGTGGTGGGTAGGTGTCCCAGCGGTAGCGCGGCGGACACGCGTGCGGAGCGTGACGGGTACGCATGGCCGCGCCCGGCTGATCCGTAGATCCTCGAACGTCGGCTGAAGCCTGGCCGGGCGGGCGGCTGCTGAAGGGTCAGACGGCGGGAACCGCCTGCGGATAGAGCACGCTCGGGTCGGCGGACAGGGCCGCCTTGAGCTGGACGCAGTTGTTGTCGGCGAGGATCTCCATCTTTCCGGCCTCGATACCGTCGAGGGCGGCGCGCACGACATCGGCGGGGTCGTTCTTCTCCACGTCCCACCCGGCCATCATGTCGGTGTCGGTGCTGGCCAGGTGCAGGCCCGTCACCGCGGTTCCCTGGCCCGCGAGTTCGAGGCGGATGCCGTTGGTGAGGCTCCACGCCGCCGCCTTCGCCGCGCTGTAGGCGTTGGCCCCGTCGTAGGCGAGCCAGGACATCGCCGACAGGACGTTGAGGATGGCCCCGCCGCCATTGGCGGCCAGGACGGGGGTGAACGCCCGGACCACGTTGAGGGTGCCGAAGTAGTTGGTGTCCATCTCCAGCCGGATCTTCTCGGGGTCCCCGGTGACGAGGTTCTGCTGGGTGAAGACGCCGGCATTGTTGATCAAGAGGGTGACGTCCGAGGCCGCGCCCGCCGCAGCGGCTACCGAAGCCGGATCGGTGATGTCGAGCCGCAGTACTTCCGCACCGGGGAGGTCGACGAGGCGGGGGGTGCGCGCGGTCGCGTAGACCTTGATGGCGCCCCGGTGCAGGAGCTGTTGGGCGAAGTGCCTGCCGATGCCGCGGTTGGCGCCGGTGACGAGGGCGACGGAACCGGTGATCTTCATGGGGAGTCTCCTGGCAGTGGTGAGGTGATTCCTGTCCGGGCTGTTCACGGGCTACGCTAGAACCTGACGTTGACGTCAGAGGCAAGGAATGTGATCCAGGTCATGGAGGGGACGTTGATGCGCATCGGTGAGCTGGCCTCAAGGGTGGGCGTGAGCGTGCGGGCACTGCGCTACTACGAAGAGCAGGACCTGCTGGCCTCGGCGCGCAGCCCCAGCGGGCAGCGGCAGTACCCGGACAGCGCGGTCGACCGCGTCCAGCTGATTCAGCAGCTGTACTCCGCAGGGCTGCCGAGCAGGGCGATCCTGGAACTGCTGCCGTGCGTCGAGACCGGTGACGTGACCCCCGCGCTGCTCGACCGGCTGTCGGCCGAGCGGGACCGCATCGATACGCAGGTCAGCACCCTGGTGAAAACCCGGGACCGGCTCGACGCCATCATCACCACAGCCTCCACAGCCAGGAGCGCGGGCCGGCCCTGCCCTCGTTGAGCAACGCGCCTTCCCCAGGCGTGCGGCAGTGCTTGTCCGCCCGACGCAGACGGACGCCCGTCAGCAGGCGTCACTCGAGTCTCTTGGTGGTGGACCGCTCGTCCCAGCGGTAGAGCGGGGTCGCGCGGCGGATGAGCATGCGGAGCGTGACGATTGCGGCGGACAGGTAGAGGTAGAAGTCCACAACGCACTGGCGCTTCCCAGTGCAGCGGCGGAGCTTGCCGAAGCCGTCCATCCATGCGTGGCTCCGCTCCACGACCTACCTCTTGCCGGCCTGGATCGGTGCGGGCACGCCCTTGCGGGTGATCTCGCCGGTGAAGCCCAGTTCCTCGAGCGCGGCTCGGGTCTTGTCACTGTCGTAGCCCCGGTCCAAGTTGACGTTGACCTGCTCGGGAAACACACCGACCTACTTCTTCGCGGCCTCCAGGGTGGGCACAAGCAGCGGGGAGTCATGACGGTTGGCCCCGGCCGAGACGAGACCGATCGGGACGCCGCGGGCTTCGGTGGCCACTGAGCGCTTCAGGCCCTGCTTGCCCCGGTCGACCGGGGAGCGTCCGGCTCTCTCGCCGCCGCAGGGAGCCTTGGTGATGCACCCGTCGACGGACAGCTCATGGAGTTGGAGGCCGGTCATGCGGTCGTACGCCTGCACGGCCAGCCCGTGGACCTGCTCGGCCATGCCCAGCTGTGACCAGTACTTGACGCGGCGTCGGATGGTGCGGTTGGAGCACTGGCGGTCGGCGATCCGCTCGTATCCGGAGCCGTGCACCAGGGCGGCGATGACGCGCTCGAAGACAATCCGGTCCGGGATGCGCGGGTTGTGGCAGCCGAGCGGATGGGTATCAACATGCTCGGGCAGCAGCGCTGCGAACTGGTCCCACAGGGGTTCGAGCAGGCATGATGGCAGGACAGGCACCAGTCCTCCGGTGATCACCGAGCGTCAAGAACTCCATGATCACCCAGGCTCGTGCCTGTCTTGCCTCCGGGTCGTCACACGGCCATTCGCCACACTTACCGCCGGGCTCTCTTAGCTGAAGAAGCTGTTTCCAATCCCTCCGGCCCGCAACTGACGCCTGACATCTCCTGCCATGGGCAAATGCCAATGTAACCGCCCGTTTTGGCTGCTTACGAACATGACGGCACGCCGCTTGATCGACAAGCCCCGCTCCATGGCAATCTGCGGGCCGGAACAGTGGCATGGAGCCGGAGGTGCACCGCCCGTGGCGGCGAACAGTAATCCCACCGTCAGAAAGCGCCGCCTGGGAGCCGAACTCCGCCGGCTCCGCCAGGCCAGCGGGCTGAAGAGCACAGAAGTGGCCGAGCGGCTCATGGTCTCCCAGCCCAAGATCAGTCACCTGGAGAACGGCCGCCGCACCATCAGCGCACGCGACGTACGCGACCTATGCGTCATCTATGGCGTGACGGACCAGCAGGTCATTGACTCGCTGATGCGGATGGCCAGGGAATCCGCACAACCGGGCTGGTGGAACGTCTACGGCGACATTCCCCAGGGCGTCTATATCGGCCTGGAGGCAAACGCCGCCACCATCCATGCCTACGATCCCCTGGTGATCCCCGCTCTGTTGCAGACCCCGGCCTACGCCCAAGCCGTCATCGGGGAAACGATTCCCCTGCTCACTGCCGAACAGGCCGCCACGCGCCTCAAAGTGCGGCTACGCCGACAGCACCGGATCTACGACCCGGCCTGCCCGCTGCGTCTGTGGGTCGTCCTGGACGAATCGGCCTTGCGCCGCGCCATCGGCAGCCCCGACATCATGCGCGAACAACTCGAGCACCTGAACGCGATCAGCGCTGAGCCGCACATCACCGTGCAGATCCTCCCTCACGATGCGGGAGCCCACCCGGGCCTCTCAGGACAGTTCTCCATCCTGAGGTTCGCTGACAGCTCCGAGACGGTGGTGTACCTGGAGCGATTCACCAGCGATCTCTACCTGGAGAAACCCTCCGACGTGCACCACTACAGCGTGATGTACGACCACCTCCAGGCCCAGGCCCTCAACCCTGACAGCAGCCACGACTTCATCAGCGATGCCATCAAGTTGCACATCAACGCAGCGAGCCGGCCTTGAGAGGCTGGCCCGGTCGCGCCGCTCCCCCCCTGGTAGTTGACCCAATCACGAGAACAGGAGGCCGATCCAAGTAGGACTCCACCGGCGGCACCGTAAGGGGGACCACTGAGACGCATCGAGTCGTCACTCCCTCTGGTGACCACATCCGCGCGCCCCGCGCCCTCCTCTACGTGCCTACTGATCTCTTCGGGCTGTTGTCGGGCGCTGATCCCTGCGGTAGGCCGGTGGTATATGCCGTACGTGCAGAGAGGCGCTGCCGAGCCGCCGACCTCGCGGATCAGGCAGCACGTCGAAGGGCTGGTGACCCGATGGCCTGACCTGAGCGCCGACGATGAGGACGAGGACGTGAGTCCGTGGTCGGACGGACCCTTGATCGATAACGCGAGCGGTCCGCTTTTCTCTTTCGGCATGGTCTTCAGCAAGTGCCAAGAGGCCGTCTCCGTTGCCGCCGCCCTGGCACAGACGTCCGGCCTGGCGCGCTTCGATCCGCAAGATCGACGGCTGATCACCTGACCGCCCTTCGCCGACTGCGGTCCTTCCGGCTGTTGCAGGGTGACCGCACCCGGCCGGCATCTGCTCAGAAGCTGTGTCAGAACCTTCGATTCAAAGGCTCGATTCTTTGGACTTTGACCACTGACTGCCTGCCAGGAACGTGGTTCTGTCCGTGACGACGCCGACGGCGGGGCCACGCTCGCGGACGACCCTCAACAGGTCGCACAGAGTGGTGTTGTCGGCGTGCTCGTCGTCTAGGCCGTCGTGCATATAGAACCCGTACAGTCCGGCCTGGACGCGGTCCGGGTCGCTCTCGCGGCGTTCGATCTCCTCGGAGAGCAGCCGCAACCTCCCGACGAAGTAGGCCGCTTGATCCTCCCTGATCTGGTCGTTCACGCGGTCCAGGGCGGCGAACAGGTCCACAGGCTGGTCGGGGCAAGTCGTCACCCAGCTGCGCATCAGACGCATTCGCGAGCGTAGCCAGGGCCACGGCTGTTGTTTGGGCAACAGGCCGAGTGCGGCTTCGCGCTCTTGGGCGGGCATTGTCTGGGGGTCGGGGAAGTCGTAGAAGACACCGTCGAGGAGGCGGTCTCGTCCCCAGTTCACCCGACGGCCGTGCTCGCGGAATGTACGGAACTCCAGCTCGGTGGCCGCGCGCCAGAGCTCCCGCTCAGAAACCGTCCCCCCAGTGGCGTGACGTCGAGGAATCCACCGGTAAGCGACGACGACATCATCGCGGGTGCAGTTCAGTTCCTGACCGCCGTCGGCATGCATGAGACCAATCCTCTCAGGGCTCGATGGGCGCGTCCTTGCTTTCGATGACAGCTGCGTCGATCCGACTCATGTCACGAGGTTCTGAGTGTCTGTGTCTGAACCCGGATCAGAAGGGGGTCTTGCGATGGTGTGTACCAGTTTTGGTATCCCTGGAGCTTTGCTGCCGGGGTGGGGATAGGTTTGAAGTGCAGTCTCCCCGTGCCGGTCGGGTGTGGTGGTTGAGGCTTCAATCCGCAGCAGAGTGAGCCTGCGGTCCCCAGTGCCGGGCCCGCCTTCACTCCCGCGGAGGCCAACAGGCCCGGTCGTCCCTCAGAACAGGCAGTACAGTTCCCGGATTTCCACGCCTCCGGGCTGTCATGAGGGGGTGCTCGGTAGGGACGGTGCGGGAGACATCCGTCACGCAGGGCACGCGGCCGCCGCCCGACCGGCGGCCGCCGCCCTGGTCGGCGACAACGTCGGCGGCCGCCGACGCGAGGATCCGCGTGGCCCCCCAAGGGCGCGGGATCCTCGCGTGGGATCGTCCTCCCGGCATGTGGGGCGAGCGGGAGTTCGCCCCACTCGAACCGGCGGAGGACGAGCGACCGGGGTCCGCGGACCGTTCGCGGGATCGGGACGCCGGTTTCCCCTGTGGTGTGGTGGTCGCTCCGGGCCCGGGGTCTGGGGGCCTCAGCCAGATTCCCGCGACACGGGGAAACCTGGCTGTCTGTCCGAACAGCTTAGAAGGCGGGCAGGGTGCGGGACAGCCGGTGATTGGGCCGTGGCATCCGCCATCGGCTGGCCCCTGACTTCTGTGCGGGCAGGGGCTGTTGGCAGGTTCAGCGTGTGTGGTGGAGGGCGTCCTGGACTGTGGCGAGTGGGGCGAAGAGCTCGCTGAGGCCGGCGGCTTTGAGGATCCGCAGGTGCCAGGGACGGACACAGACCAGTGCCAGGTGGCCGCCTCGTTCCAGGGCCCTGCGCCGTGCCCGGCAGAGCAGACCGAGGGTCGCGCAGTCGAGGAATTCCACCGGCCGCAGGTCCACGATCACCTGTGCGCCCTGCCCGGCCGTGGCCGCGTCGGCATGCGCGCGGACTTCGGGGACAGTGCTCAGGTCGATGGCGCCGTGGAGCTCGACCACGGTGATGCCGTGGTCGAGGTAGCTGCGCGCATGCCGGAACGGGGCCTGCGGCCCTCCCGGCGCGGAGTCGTCGTCACGCTGCCCTGGCGCTGCATTCGTGCCCTGGAGGTCCATGGCGGTTCCCGGCGTGTGGCCCCCGTCGTAGGAGGGTTCGCGGTCGTCGGACCGTCGCCGGGGACTGGGACAACGCCCCACCACGGTAGGAGGGAGGGCAGGTGCAGGAACGTTCACCGGCGCGACGGTTCGCCCGTGCGAGTGAAGGTCGCGGCGCAGAGTCGACAGGGCTGGTTGCTTGTGCTGCCCGGCCGCGGCACTGCAGCGGAAAGCGGCTGAGCGGTCAGGCGGCTTCGGGCATCACGTAGCCGTGGGCGATGTCGCGGCGTTCGGCGGGACGGGCCTTGCAGCGGGTGAGGCGTCGGCTCATCAAGGTGATGGCCGCCCAGGTGATCAGCGATTCACCCATCTCGGGGAGGCGTTCGTGGTCGCGGCAGTGCCTGCGCGCCCTCGTGATCCACGACCAGGAGCGTTCAATCGAATCGGGGGAACAGCCCGCCAGCAGCAGGCAGGCGAGCAGCACTGGCGGTACGGCGCGAAGGCGCACCGGCATCGCAGTCCGGAAGAGTGGCGGCGGCCCGACAACACAACGAGCCCCACCCCGCCTCAGGGCGGGATGGGGCTCACCGAGCGCCGGGCAGGCCTTGCACCTGCATCTCCCCGCAGGAAGCGGGGCGTCTTTCCTTGGACCACCAACGCAACACCAGGCACCAGGAGTTCCGGTGACCAGCTCAAGATCAAGAATAGCGCACCCGGCCAGCCCGGCGCCCCTACTGGTGTGCCAGGGGTAGGGGTTGTGGGCTCGCGGAGGCCTGCACTTTGGCCCGGTCTTGAGGGGGGCCTGTTGCCGTCGCGGGCGGGTCTCAAGTCTCCGTTCGTCGGGTTGACTCGTGGTGGTCGCCGCGACGATGGAATATCGCGCGGTACTCCCTCGGACGCTGGCCGGTATGTCTGACAAAGATGCCGCTGAACGCCCCAGGGTCGCCGTACCCGACGTCGGCGGCGATGCTCGCGACGGTCCTGTCGGTCGTCTCCAGCAGGTGTCTGGCTCGACGCACCCGGACCGTCTGCAGGTACGCGAGTGGCGTCTCGCCGGCTTCGTCGCCGAAGCGGCGGAGCATGGTTCTCGTGCTTACGTGGAACTCCTGGGCGAGGGTGGGCAGGTCATAGCGAGCGCTGAGGTTCTGGTCGAGCCACCGCTTGACGCTGAGCGAGAACTCCCTGCCCACAGTGGGTATGAGTCCCAGGTCGGCATAGGGAGCCTGCGTGGAACGCGCATCATCAACAAGCGCGATACGCGCGGTGCTACGGGCGACGCGGGGGCCGTCGTGCTCGCGGATGAACTGCAGGGCGAAGTCGTACATGGCACTGAAGGCCGCTGTGGTCGTCACCCCCCGGTCGGTCACGACCAAGCTCTCCGGGCGGAGGCGCACGTCGGCGTACCGGCGGGCGAACCGATCCGCGAACAACCAGGACGTGGTCGCTTGGCGCCCGTCGAGCAGCCCGGCTTCAGCGACCAGAAAGGCGCCCACGCAGATCGATACGACAGCGGTCCCCGAGGCCGCCTGCGATCGAATAGACGCTGTTTCCGGTCCCAGGTTTGCGAGTGTCGCGTCGAGATCGAGCGTGGGCGAAAGCTCGAATCCCGGCACGATCAGGACGTCCACCGGGCGAACCGCCGAGACGTCGAGGACCGAGCCGCCGGACGCGATCACACGACGCCGGGGCGAGATGACCGACGTCTCGTAGGCCGGTTGAACCGACCCTTGTGCCGCGGCGACGTGAGTTGCCATTGCCAGGAGGTCAGGGACGCCGAATACCTCCGACGCGAAGCAGCCGGGGTAGGCCAGCACACCAACGCGCAGCGGACTCATGTGGCCCCTCCGGCACCTTCGAACTGGTGGCGATATTACCGTGATACGTGGCGATGCCGCCGCTTCTCAGAAGGGCGGCCGCTCGTCATCATCTCGGTCATGACAATCATGCGAGGACAGAGCGACCCCTTGGACGACTTCTCACGGAGAGCCGTCAGCGTCGATGACGTCGACAAGACCGTGTACGTTGCCGGGTCAGGACCGGCAGTCATCCTCATGCCCGAGATGCCGGGTATCAGCCCCGACGTCGCGCGGTTCGCGCGGTGGGTGCGTGATGCCGGCTTCTCCGTGTACCTGCCCTCTCTTTTCGGCGTCGACGGTGCCTATCCGCTCGCCGAGGCACGCGAGACCGTCGTTCGACGCGCCTGCGTCAGCGCCGAGTTCCGAGCCTTCGCCGGTGGCGGCACCAGCCCCGTCGTCACATGGCTGCGCGGCCTCGCCCGCCTGGCGCATGCCGAGCGTGGCGGGCCTGGCGTCGGCGCCGTCGGTCTGTGTTTTACCGGCAACTTCGCCTTGACCATGGCGCTCGAACCGGCTGTCATCGCACCAGTGGTCAACCATCCGTCGCTTCCGCTGGACGATCCCGGCGGTCTGGAGATCAGCGACGAAGACGCTGCTGCCGTGGCTGAACGCGTAGCGCGAGAGGGATTGAAGGTTCTCGCCTACCGCTTCGACAACGACAGGTGGTGCACTGGTCAGCGGTTCGCGGCTTACCGAGCGCTGCTCGGGGACGCATTCGACGGCCGCGTACTCAAAGCCGAGACGGCGAACACGAACCCTCCGCCCTTCTTCCGTGACATCGTCGGTTGCGCCCACAGCGTCGTCACGGCACACCTCGTCGACCAGGACGGTCACCCCACCATGCAGGCCCGGAACGAGATCATCGCCTTCCTGGCCGAGCGGCTCGGGATGTGGGCTGAATGAGCCCTTGGCACTCCAACACCTGGCGATGCGACAGAGCGCCGCTGTTTCCCGATGCGATCTGGTCGTTGACCTGGGTACTCGTGACCGTCCCTCGGCGACCACGAGTGACACAGACCACTCAGACTCGATGACACTCGTTCAATCTTCAGTGGCACAGGGCAGTCAGCGCCTCAGTTGGCCACTGTGCTCTTCAGTTGGCCAGTCTGGCGCTGAACCTGTCCCTTGATGCCGTGGAGATCAAATCCATCTCCGTTGTCCCGTCGCACTTCAGTTGGCGCGTTCGCAGTCCTTCGCGTCCACGGTGGCCGATTCGTATTGGATCTTGCTTCGATCGTGGGGTTTGAGCCCTGCTCCGCCCTGTTCGCCACGCGGGGCCGGTCGTAGGCATCCGCCTCAGGCCGGAACCGGTTCGGCCTCGGGGTACGGGCTGAGCATGGTGTCGAAGTAGCCCTCCGGGGCTTCCTCCAGGAAGGTCAACAGATTCTCCAGGAAGGCGCGCAGTGGGGGCGTCGCGTTGTGCCGGTCCAGGTCTTCCTGGGAGCGCCAGACCTCGTACAGGAAGAAGCGGCCGTCCTCATGCTCGTGGAGGTGGTACTGCAGGTTGCCGGGCTCTTGCCGGGTGGGTTCCACGAAAGAGGAGAGGATGCGCCGGACCTCGTCCGCGTACTCCGGCCTGGGGCTCAGGAAACCGTAGAGGGCTATGGGGCGATCTGTGTTCGTCATGGCCCTCACGCTAAGATCTCACACCAGTGTGAGGTTCAAGGGGATGTGGGGAGCACCACATGAAGATCGGCGAGCTCGCCGCCGCAACGGGCACCTCCGTCCGGCTGTTGCGGTACTACGAGGAGCAGGGCCTCCTGGAGTCCTACCGCCTCGACAGCGGCCACCGCCGTTACGGCGACAGCGCCCCCACCGTGGTTCGGCGCATTCGCGCGCTGCTGGACGCCGGTCTGCCGACCCGCGTCATCCGCGACCTACAGCCGTGCATTCGCCAAGACGGCACGGTCGCCGGATGCAAGCTGGAGACCCTCCAAGCACACCTCGAGGGTCTGGACGACCGGATCTCCGCGCTATCGGAAACCCGCACCTCCCTGGCCGGGCTCATCTCCGCCACCCAGGCCCGCGAACAGATCCTCGTTTAGGGCGGCCCATCGCCGACTTCCGCGAAAGCCAACTCGTCTGAGAACGACACCACGTCGCATTCCCCAACTATCTGGCAGCCCCGCAGGTCAGGGCCTCGCTTCCTGCCACACGGAATGCAACAGGACATCCGTGCCAGCTCTGATCGGCCCGTGGACACATCGTTCTGGGACGGGGAGGGTTGCGGCATGGTCGACGTGCTGCTGCCCCTGGTCACGCTTGTCTTCGGCTTCTTCGCGAGCTTCCTGCTTGAGCTGTGGCGTAACCGCTGGACGGCGCAGAACCCGCGGGACGTTCGTACCGCGGAGCGTCAGCAGGCCGCTCAGCTGGAGCGAGTGGCGTTTGAACGTGAGGGGCTCCGCGCCGTACACACGGCCATTCACGACCTTCTGAGCAGGGTGAACGCGATCGCCATCCCGCTGGCGAAAGCCCAGACCGAAGGCGTGGACTGGCGTGAGAGTGATGACGGGCAGGAGCTGCGGGCAGCGGCCATGCACGCGACCGCGAGATGCAGTCATGAGTCCGCACTGCTGCTGCATCCTCCGGTGATCGAAGCGGTGGAGCGTCTGACGGCCGCCGCCTACCCGATGTACTGGACTCGCGAGGCTGGAAGCGATCTCCAGAGTGAACCAGGACACCCGCATGTCCTTCTCGATCGCGGCCCGGGCCAGGCTCTCGGTGAAGTGACTTTTCCCTGTGCCGCTCGGGCCGGCGATCACCAGGTTCTCGGCGCGGCCCATCCATTCCAGGGTGGTCAGGGAGTTCTGCGTGGGTTCGGGGATGGTGGAGTCCTCGGCCCGCCAGGAGCCGAGGGTCTTGCCGGTCGGGAAGTTCGCCGAGTGCCAGCGAAGACGCCGCGTGGCGGCGTCGCGGCCGGTGACCTCCTCAGCTATCAGCAGCCGCAGGACCTCGGCGGGATCCCGGCGTTGCGCGCGGGCGGTGGCCAGCACGTCGGGGGCGGCTTGACGCATGTAGGGCAAGCGCATCCGGCGCATCAGCCTGTCCAACTCCTCGGACAGGGCCGGGGCCTGGGGAAACGTCACGGTCGTAAATTCCTTCGCTGGTCGGAGTGGGCGTCGATAGGCTCGGTGGGTGATTAATCTGGCGGTGCGTGGTGATCTCGGGGACGTCGTGGCTCGCGCCGAGGCCGGGGTGGAGTGGACAAATGTCTTCGCGGGCCTGGCCCCCTCAGAATTTCCGATGCTTTTCGCCCTGACCCCGTATGGGGACGCGGTGTTCAACCAGCGGCAGATGCCGCAGCTGCTGGCGGAACTCGACCGGCTTCCAGCCGCCTGTGGTGGTGAATGGGTCGCTCAGGCCCACGAGTTGTGCCAGGTCGTCGAGCGCGGGACGCACCTGTATCTGTGGTTCATCGGCGACTGACCCAGCCCGGCTGGGTTTCAACTGTCCTGGGGCCGTTGCCTACTGGCCCAGGGCCTGCCAGCCGATGGTTCCGTTCTGGACGGAGTGGGCTTCGTCCGCGCGGACGACCTCGCCGGCGGGCTTGCTGTCGGCGATGTGTCCCAGGATCGAGAGCAGATCGTCGTCGGCGAAGCGCCCGGCCGTGGCCGCAAGTCCGGGGGCTTGGTCGACTCTGCCGTTGCCCAGGACGGTGGCCAGCTCCACAGGCGCCAGCTCGAGCCGCTTGTCCACGGCGAGCACGCATCGGCGATCGACCGACCGGATGAAGTTCCTCCCACACGCTGTCAGCACGGCGCCGTGCAGCGGAACGTGCGCGGTTGGTGTTCATACGCTGCCGCCAGGAGCGCCCCGGCGAGTCGGGCCCGTGCGATGCGGGCCCGCGGCATGTGGGCTTCTTCGACTTGGCTTCTTCGACTCCAGAAATGGCGGAACGCGTGAGACCGATGATCTGTGGCCGACTGCGGACCTGGGCCGCTGCTGGTGCGACACTCGCGGTTTTGGCGGGGACGGCCGCCGCCGGCCCCCCGGCGGCGGCACACGACGACGACCTCGGGCCCGCCATCGAGGCGATCATGCACAAGCCCGGCTACGAGCACGCGCAGTGGGGCGTGCTGGAGACTGACCCGGCGAGCGGCCGGGTGATCCACTCCCGGTTCGCGAACCAGTTCTTCGTCCCCGGCTCGACGGTCAAGCTGGTCACCCTCTCGACCGCCTGGCGCACCCTCGGCCCGAACCACCGCTTCACCACCCCCGTCATGGCGACCGGAACCCGCACCGGGTCGACGCTGCACGGGAACCTGGCTCTGGTCGCCCAGGGCGACCTGACCATGGGCGGGCGCACCAAGCCCGACGGCTCGGTGGACTACACGAATATCGACCACACCGAGGCCGCGATTCCTGGCGCCACCCTCACCCCTGAGAACCCGCTCGCCGGCATCAACGCGATCGCCCGGCAGATCCGCGACGCCGGTATCACCAGGGTCGACGGCAACGTCATCATCGACCCCCGCCTGTTCAGGCTCCCGGCGCTGGACCCGCAGCCCACCCCGCTGATCCTCAACGACAACCTGATCGACCTGCTGACCACCCCGACCAGGCCCGGGCAGAAGGCCAACCTGTTCTGGCGCCCGAAGGTCGCGCCGTACAACGTCACCTCCAGCGTCCGGACGGTCTCCCGGGGCGGGACGACCTCCGTCAAGGTGACTGCCTCGCCCGACGGCACCCGCATCCGCCTCTCCGGCACCATCGCCGCCGGCTCGCAGCCACTGCTGCAGATCTCCGACATCCAGGACCCGAACGCCTTCGGCCGCACCGCGCTGATCGAGGCCCTCGCCCGCACCGGCGTCACCGTCACCGCGCCGCCCACCGGCCCCAACCCGCAAAAGCAGCTGCCCGCCTCCTACCGCCACAACCCCCGCGTCGCCGCGTACGTCTCCCCGCCGTACAGCCAGTACGCCAAGCTGATCCTCAAGGTCAGCCACAACCTCGGTGCCAACCTGGCCCTGTGCAACATGGCCGTCGCACGCGGCAGCAAGAACTGCTTCGACGCGTTCCCGATCGAGCACGACTTCCTCACCAACGTCGCGCACATCGACCCAACCCAGTTCCAGCTCTCCGACGGGCGCGGCGGCACGCCGCCCGAGCGGGTCACCCCGAACGGCCTCGTCGAGCTCCTCACCTACTGGCTGCACACCCCCGACGCCAAGGCCTTCCGCAGGCTGCTCCCGATCCTCGGCGTCGACGGCTCGAACGGGATCTCCTGCACAACGAACTGCCCGGCCAAGGGCAAGGTCTTCGCCAAGCCCGGCACCATTCTGGGTGACGACCAGCTGAATCAGCAGCTCACGGTCGCAGCCCAGAACGAGGCCGGCTACCTGCAGACCGACGACGGCCGCCTGTTGACCTTCTTCGTCGGCGTCAACGGCGCCAGCAGCCCGGACCTCCAGAGCTTCCTCAGCATCTTCAACGACGTCAACCAGGTCACCGCCCTCCTCCAGGAGCAGGCCTCGGCACACGAATAGCACATCGCCGGAAACCGCCGCACGACGGCCTGGTTGCGACGGTAGATCGCGGTCGACGCGCTCAGCGCGTAATGGGATGGCGATGATGTTCGGGCAGGCACGGTTCCGCTCGGTTCCCATAGGCCTCAACAACACGTGACTCCTCCTCGGCGTGGACACCGGGGCTTCTCGCTATGCCGGTGGGGCGTCGCGACGGGCCAGCCCGGCCCGTAGAACGTTGAGGGCGCCCACGGTGTCCGCGTGTGCCTGGTGGCCGCACGAGAGGCAGTGGAACTTCTCCTGGGTGGGCCGGTTCTCCGCTGCGACGTGCCCGCATGCGGGGCAGGTCCGGGAGGTGTTGCGGGGGTCCACAGCGATCACTTCCCGTCCGGCGCTCTCAGCCTTGGCGTGCAGGATCGTCAGGAACACCCCCCATCCGGCATCCGAGATCGACTGGTTGAGCCCGGCCTTCGCTGCGGCCCCGTTGGGCAGGAAGCCGCCCGGCTGGTCGGGGTCGGGCTGCGGCTTGGGGGCCTTGACCATGGTGCGGATCTTGAGGTCTTCGTGCGCGATGACGTCGTGCGCACGGACCAGGCCGAGGGCGGTTTTGTGTGCGTGATCGAGCCGTTGGCGCCGGACTTTGCGGTGCAGGTCGGCGACCTTCTCGACGGCACGGCGGTGGTGGGCGGTGCGCTGGTCGCGGCGCACCCGCGGGAACCGGGCGAGGGCCTGCTGCGCGGCTTCGAGCCTCGCAGCAGCCTTGCGTCCGTGACGCGGGTTGGGCACGAACTCGCCGTTTGAGTCGGCGAGGAAGTTGGCTATGCCCAGGTCGATGCCGATCACACTGCCGGTCGCGGGCAGCGGTTCGGGCTGCGGCTGCTCGGCGGTGAGGATGACGTACCAGCGCCTGCCCTCACGCTTGACCGACACGGTCTTGACCTTGCCGACCACCGGCCGGTGCTGGTGGACCTTGACGTGCCCGACACCCTGAAAACGGACACGGGTCACCGGGTCGTGCGGGGTGGAGTCCCACCGGCAGCCGTCACCGTCCTTGGAGAAGCCACCGTGTTGAACCACATCGCACCACGAAAACGCGGATAACCGGGCGCCTCACCGGACTTGACCCGACGGAAGAACCCGGCGAACGCCTTGTCCAGACGGCGAAGCGTGGCCTGCTGCGAGGAGAACGACCAGCGGCCCTGCCGTTCCGGATCGAACGCCCGGATCTCCTTGAGCTGCGCGGACTGCATCCCGTACCTGATGCTGGTCTTCGAGACCTGCCGGTAGGCGTCGCGGCGTTCCTGCAACGCGCCGTCATAGAGCGAGCAGTGATCGCGCAGCATCTCGCCGAGGGCCTGCACCTGGCGGACGGTGGGCCGCAAAAGGAACTTGTACGCACGGATCATCCGGCCCACCCCCCTTCGCTCCCTGTGTGATCAACCTAGCGAAGGCCACTGACAACGCAGCGAACTCCGGCGCTTCGCGCCCCCGGGCCTAGGATGCGTTTCCCTCCCCGGCTGAAGCCGGGGATACCCACGCAAGATCAGAGATGGAAACCAGCGCCGTGCCCGCTCCGCTCTGCGGGGAGCCTTGCCATACAACGGGCATGAGGCCACATCACTCACGAAGAGGCTGGCCGCCGAGACGGACGCATCCCCGGCCGCCGACACCGTGCTGGTCGGCCACAGCCTTGGCGAGGTCAACGTGCGGCGTCAGTGGGGGTTGGCTCGCCCCCGGTGCTGGGCAAGGCCGGATACGCAGGGCCACGAAGCGGGCGTGCATCCGCTTGCGGCCCGAGTGACCGGTGCCGGGCCGGGAGCCCTCCCGCCACTGCACCGGACGCCGGGTCCTGGTTGTCGGGGCTGGTGGGCTTCGCCGTACTGTCGCTGGTGTGCGCCGCCGCCCAGAACGAGGGCTGGCTGATCGCCAGCCGGGTCGTCCAGGGCGCCGCCGCGGCCTTCATCTTCCCCCCTGGCCGTCGTCACCGCCTACTTCCAAGACGACCGCCAGGGCCGCGCCGTGGGCACCGTCCTCGCGTTCAGCGCCATCGGCACCGCGCTCGGGCTCTTCGTCTGCGGTGCGTTCGCCGAGCACGTCGTACCGAGCGGTTGTGGCTCAGCCGCGTGGTCCTGCGCCGTGCAGGAGTGTGTCGATGACGAGTGTGGCCTGTGCATCCGGGTCCTGGGCAGCTGGATCCTTCTCTGCGCCGGGCCTGTTGAGGGCTTCGCTGAGGAGGGCGTAGTACACCTGCCGCGTCCACTCCAGGTCCGCGTCCGGGGCGAGAAGCCCCTCGCGCTGTGCCCGGTGAAGGAGTTGGACGGTGTGGGCGTCGATCTCCTCCCAGAGTGCGGCTGCGGCGGCGGTGTGGGCCGTGGCGTGGCTGAGGGTGTACCGCCAGGTGTTCTTGACCTGCATCACGTTTGCGGTCACCCGGTACAGCGCCACGAGCGCGGGAGCGGAGTCGGGCCGGGCTTCCTCGATGGCGTCGATGAGCTGCTGCTTCGCGGAGACGGCGAGCGCCTCGAGCAGCGCCTGCCGGTTCGCGAACCGGCGGTGCACCGTGATCCTTGTCAGCCCCGCCGCCTCGGCGATCTGCTCCATGGAAGCGCCGGCGTCCTGGGCGAGGACCCGCTCGGCCGCCTCCAGAATCGCGCGCACACTGCGCTCGGCATCTGCCCGCAGTGCTCGGCCCATGTCTGTCTCCTGTCTGGTCGTTCGCTACCTGGTCCTTTATAGAGGATACGCGAGCGCTACGAGTATCCCATTAATTGATGCTTCAATGTTGCCTCTACTTCAGAAGCTGATACATTGATGAAACCGATTGAGGGTCGCCGGAAGCGACCTCTCCGCGGCATCGCACACGCGATCCCATGAGTCAGGAGTTCGAAATGGCGACGACAACACGACCGGTAGCCCTCGTGACGGGTGCGTCCTCCGGCATCGGAAAGGCGGCCGCCCTCGCGCTGGCCGCGGCGGGCTACGACGTGGTCGGCACCAGCCGCAACACCGCGCACGTCACCCCCGTGAAGGGCGTGAGCTTCCTCGGCCTCGACGTGACCAGCGATGATTCGGTGACCGACGCGGTCGGAGAGGTGATCGACCGGTTCGGGCGGATCGACGTCCTGGTCAACAACGCGGGTATCGGCTCGGCGGGCGCCGCCGAGGAGTCCTCCGCCGCGCAGGCGCAGGGCCTGTTCGACATCAACGTCTTCGGCGTCATCCGCATGACCAACGCCGTCCTGCCGCACATGCGCGCCCAGCGCAGCGGACGGATCATCAACATCTCCTCCATCGTCGGCTTCATGCCGCAGCCCTACATGGCGGTGTACGCCGCCTCCAAGCACGCTGTCGAGGGCTACTCGGAGTCCGTCGACCACGAGGTGCGCGAGTACGGCGTACGGTCCTTGCTCGTCGAACCCGCCTGGACCAACACCGCGATCGACGCGGCCAGCGTGCGGCCCGACCAGCCCCTGGACGTCTACGCCAAGCGGCGGCTCGCCTTCGAGGAGTACATGGCTGGCGCGGTCAAGGGCGGCGACGACCCCGCCGTCGTCGCCAAGGAGATCGTCGCGGCGGCCACCGACGCCAAGCCCAAGCTGCGCTACACCGCCGGCGCCATGACCGGACGCGTCCGCACCATGCGCCGCATGGTCCCCTCCCGCATGTTCGACCAGCAGCTGCGCAAGCTCAACCACCTGCCCGCCTGACGACTCCCAGAAGACCTCCACGACACATCGACAGGAGAGCGAACCCCGCCATGAGCACATACATTGCAGACGCGGCCGAGGACCTCACCGTGGAAGGACCCTCCGCGACGTTCACCTACCGGCGCATCGGCCCGCGGGGCGGTGTCCCGCTGGTCCTGCTGAACCGGGTCCGGGGGACCCTCGACTGGTGGGACCCGGAGTTCCTGGACCACCTCGCCGCCAGCCATGACGTGATCGTGTTCGACAACGTCGGCACCGGCTACACCACCGGCACCCCGCGCGACTCGGTCGAGGGGATGGCCGACGGCACCGTCGAGTTCATCGAGGCTCTCCGTCTGCCCCAGGTGGACCTGCTCGGCTGGACGCTGGGCGGCACCGTCGCCCAGCACATCGCCCGCCTTCGGCCCGATCTCGTGCGCAAGCTGGTCGTGGCGGCCGCCAACCCCGGCGGCACGGTGCCCGGCGCTCCCGACCCGGACCCGAAGGTGCGGGCCACCATGGCCAAGCCCGAGACCACCGGGGACGACCTGGTGTTCCTGTTCTTCCCCGAGACGGACACCGGACGCACCGCCGGGCACGCACACCTCGCCAGGGTGGCCACACGGCTGGCCACCGGGCTCCCCGACGTGTCCGAGGCGGCGGCCCTGGGTCAGATCGCCGCGATCGCTAAGGACGCGTCGATCCCCTTCGAGCAGGTGCGAGCGGACCTGGCGAGCATCAAGCAGCCCGTCCTGTACGCGACCGGCATGCGGGACGCGATGATCCCCGCCCTGGCCTCGTACACCGCCGTCCAGCACGCCACCGACGCCACCCTCGTCGCCTACAGCGACGCCGGCCACGCCTTCCTCTTCCAGCACGCCAAGGACTTCGCGGCCCAGGTGACGGCCTTCCTCGCCGACTGAGCACCGCCGTGAATCCGTCCAACTAGGAGATTCGTCGTGGAGTTGACCAGCGTTCCGGCACGCCGGGAGGTCACCCCGCTGGAGTTGTTCTTCGACCTGGTCTACGTCTTCGCCATCGGTCAGCTCTCGCATCAGCTGCTGGTCCACCCGACGTGGACCGGCGCCGCTCAGACGCTCGTGCTCTACCTCGCCGTCTACGCGGCGTGGGCGTACACCACCTGGGCGGTCACCCTCGTCCCGGCCGAGGACCCGCGGACCCAGCGGATGCTGCTGGCGGTCATATTCGCGGGGCTGTTCATGAACGCCGCGATCCCGCGAGCCTTCGGCGACGCCGGGTGGGTCTTCGTCGCCGCCTTCCTGCTGATTCACCTCGGCCGGACGGTATGGCTGCTCACCGTCGGCCTCGATCCCGTCAACCAGGAGCATTTCCGCCGCGTCCTGGTCTGGTTCGCCGCCCCCGCCCCCTTGTGGGTGACCGGGGCCGCGGTCGACGGCGGCGCGCGGCTGGCGTGGTGGGCGGCGGCGATCCTGGTCGAGCTGGTGGGCACCTGGGCGGCGCATCCCCTGCCCGGCCGCAGACTGGACTCCCGCGAGGTCACCTTCGCCGGGGGCCACCTGCTGGAGCGCGGACGCCTGTTCGTGATCATCGCGTTCGGCGAGACGGTCATGACCACCGGCACCGCCCTCACCACCGCGCCGTACCAGCCGATGACCCTGCTGACCAGCAGTGTCGCGCTCACCGGCACGGTCGCGCTGTTCTGGCTGTTCTTCAGCCACTCCGAGCGCGTCGTACGGCACTACGAGCGGTCCGAGGACCCGATGCGGGCCGGACGCAGCGGCGTCATCAGCCTCATGGCCTCTGTCGCCGGGTTGATCGCCGTGGCCGTGGCCGACGAACGCGTCATCGCACACCCCGTCGAGCACGCCGGCATCACCACCAGCCTCCTGCTGTTCGGCGGGCCGTCCCTCTACATCGGCGCGCAGACCTGGCACGGGGCAACCCTGTTCGACGACCTGCTCTGGTCACGGCTGCTCGCGCTGTCCCCCCTGGTCATCGGCTGCGCCCTCACGACGACGGCCCCGGCGTACCTGGCGGCCGTCATCGCCGCCGCGATCGTCGTCGCCCTGGCCATGTCCGAAGAGCGCCGTCCGGCGGGTGACGCGCGTGCGAGGCCGAGCTCATCAGCCCCTCAGCTCGCTGACGGGAACATCTGACCTACGGCGCCCGCGGCGGGCCTGCCCGTCGGCAGGGAACATCGGCAGGCCGTTCGGTGAGAGCAGCGCGCCTTTCTCATGCACCCTGTTCACCCCATTCGCCGGGAGGATTCCATGGGCATGCACGCCAGCACTGCCGTCGTCACCGGAGCCGACCGGGGCGTTCGCCGGGCGCTCACCGCTGAGCCGCCAAGCCGTGGCGTGCGGGAGCAGGTGGCCCGGCCCGGGGGCGGAACGCCATGACGCAGGCCGGCGTATTGGTCTGTGACGCCCAGGAGTTGATGCGGACCGGACTGCGCACGGTGGTGGACGGCCAGTTGGATCTCACAGTCGTCGGCGAAGCCGGGGACGGCGAGACGGCTGTGGCGCAGGCACTCACGCTGCGCCCGGACCTCGTCCTCATGGATGTGCGGCTGCCGCGCCTGGACGGCATCTCGGCCACCGCGCAAGTGCACGCCGCCCTGCCCGACACGCGCGTGCTTGTCCTCACCGCCTGTGACCGGGACGAGTACGCCTACGCGGCCCTGCGTGCGGGGGCGAGCGGCTTCCTCCTCAAGGACACACCGACCGCCGAGCTGCTCCTCGCCGTCCGCGGCGTGCTGCGCGGCGATGCGGTGATCGCCCCCTCGGTGACACGGCGGCTGATCGACCGGTACGTCACGGGCGCCGCCGCTCCCCTCGCCGACCAACGCCTCGACGTGCTCTCCGGCCGGGAGCGTGAGGTGCTGGGCCTGGTCGCCCGCGGGCTCAACAACGCGGAGATCGCCGGGAAACTGTTCCTCGGCGAGACCACGGTCAAGACCCACGTGGCCCGCATCCTCGCCAAACTTCGCGTCCGCGACCGGATAGAGGCCGTCGTCGTGGCCTACGAGAGCGGACTGGTTCGTCCTGGCGGATGACCCCGCCGGGCGCCCGGGATGGTTTCCGACGACACCACCGATACCTAGGTTCGGGACATGTCGATCATGCGGGAGTTCCTTCTCCGCCCCCTCTCACCGGCGTCGTCGCTCCCAGCTCCCCCACACGCGCGCAGGCCATGACCTCCCCTCCGGATCCGGACGGAAGGTCACCGGACCCCTCGGGGCCTTCACATCCCTACGGCGGCCGGCCCGGCTCGACGAAGTCGCCGGGTCAGCAATAACTCCACTCCCCGCACCCCGCAGAACATCCGAACGCGGAGCGCGCGGCAGGTTCAACGCGCCGGGGAGTCATCCGGCCCGACTCAAGGAATTGACATGTCTTCCATCAATCGACGTACCCGTATCTCCCGGCGGACCGCGCTGGCGCTGGCCGGCGTGTCGGTCGTCGGGGCCGTCGCCGCCACGGCACCGAGCATGGCCAATGCCGTGAGCAGCAGCCCCAGTGGCACACGGCACTCGGCCGCTCAGACGCAGCACGCGCAGAGCGCGAGCACTGCCCCCAACCTGCGGGTCAAGGCCGCAGGCGGCGTCACCTACCAGTACCGCCGCTTCGGCCACCCCAGCGCCGGCAGTGTCCCCCTGGTCTTCCTGCAGCACTTCCGCGGCACTCTCGACAGCTGGGACCCCAAGCTCATCGACACCATCGCCGCCAAGCGCGAGGTCATCCTCGTGGACAACGTCGGCGTCGGCGGCTCCACCGGCACCACCGCCAGCACCGTCCAGCAGATGGCCCTGGACGCTATCGACTTCATCGACGCCCTCAAGCTGCCCCGCTACGACGTGCTCGGCTTCTCCCTGGGCGGCGAGGTCGCCCAGGAGGTCGCCCTGCGCCGCCCCTGGCAGGTCCGCCGCGTCGTCCTGGCCGCCACCGGCCCCCAGGGAGGAGTGGACCAGCGCGCATCCGACCCCAACATCCTGCAGCGGACCCTGAAGGACAACCCCGGCCCCGAGGACTACCTCTTCCTGTTCTTCAAGCACACCGCCTCAAGCCAGGCCGCGGGAGGCGAGTTCCTGCGGCGCCTCGGGCAGCGCACCACCGACCCCGACGCCCCCTCCGGCCTCGCCACCCGCGACCGCCAGCTCACCGCGTGGTCCGAGTGGGGCATCCCCGACAGGTCCAAGTTCGTCCGCCTGAATGCCCTCTTCCAGCCCGTCCTGGTCGCCGACGGCGAGAGCGACATCCTCATGCCCGCCAAGAACTCCCACCTGCTGGCCAAATACCTCCCCAACGCCCGGCTGCACATCTACCCGGACGCCGGCCACGGCTTCCTCTACCAGTACGCCGTCCAGTTCGGCACCGAGGTGAACACCTTCCTCGACCGCTGACAGCACCTCCGCGGCGAGGCGGTCGCCGGCACCGAGAGCACGGGGACCGCCGGCCGGCGGCCACACCCACGACGCCATCGTCTCCGGACTCCGCGGACCGTCTGCCGCACGAGCGGCTGCGCCGGATCCTCGGCGCAGCCGTCGGCGTACATGCACTGCGCGCTCTCGCCGGTGCACAGGAAGTCGGCGGAGCCGGCACCCGGAAGGCAGCGCCTGACGGCCGGTGAGCAGCCCGTTCGCGACGCCGGCGGCATGACCCACAGCGACGCTCGTGACGGCTCACCTTCCCTCCTCCCCCACGCCGACGACTGCATCCATCCAGGGGACCAGCGTCCTCACCGGCCCGACGAACGCCGACCGCAACGAGCCCCCTCCCCCGGCACGCATCCCCCCTCAGCACTGGAGCACGGCATGACCCAGCACAGCATGTTCAAGATCGAGACCGTGGCGCCGAAGATCCGCAGGGTCACCTTCACCAATCCGCCGGTGAACGTCGTCGGCGCGGACACCGTCGTCCAACTGATCGACGTCGTCGACGAGTTGAGCCGGGACGAACAGGTTCAGGTCGTCGTCTTCGACAGCGGCACGCCCGGATACTTCTTCAACCACGCCGATCTCGGCCAGGTGCCCGAACTCCTGGCGCTGAACGCCGCGGACGGGACCCCGAGATGGGTCGAACTCGTCACCCGCCTGACCAGTGCCCCGTTCATCAGCATCGCCTCCATCCGCGGACGCACACGGGGCGGAGGGGACGAGATCACCCTGGCCTTCGACCTGCGCTACGCCAGCCGCGAGGAAGCCTTCTTCTGCCAGCCCGAGGTCGCGATCGGCATCGTCCCGGGCGGTGGCGGCAGCGACCGTCTGGCCCGGCTACTGGGACGGGACCGCGCGCTCGAAGCGATCCTCACCAGCCAGGACTACGACGCCGAGCGCGCCGAACAGTACGGCTGGGTGACCCGGGCCGTGCCCGACGCCGAACTCGACGCCTTCGTGGGCGGTGTCGCGGCGCGCATCGCGTCCTTCGACAAGGCGTCCGTGCTGGGCGCCAGGGCTCAGATCAACCGGTCGACCCTGCCGCCGGTGGCCGACCTGCGCGCGTCCTGGGCGGAGTTCGCGCAGTCCGTCAACTGGCCGGGATTCCAGGCACGCGTGCCACAGCTCGGGAAGGCCATCGCCGAGATCGGTCTCGACGAGATCGAGCGGAATCTCGGCCACTACGCCGGCCTCATCAACCAGCAGAGATAAACGAGAGGATTCAGCCGTGCTCTTCCTCCTCCTCGGATTCCATGTGCCGGATTCCCTCGTGGGTGAGGGTGACCATCGCGGGGGTGTTGCCCGGTTCCCAGTCGACGGTGATCAGGCCTTCGCCCGCCAGGTAGGTGCAAGCGGCGGCCAGGTCCTGTTCCGGTACGTGGAGGTCGCGCCGCAGTTGCGCCCCGGTGATACCGAGGAGGCGGTTGCCTTCGACAGCTTCGTACAGGACCCGGAGCACCTGGTCGCGGTAGGTCTTGCGTTCCCGCAGTGTGGCCATGACCGCGTCCTCTCTTGTGCGGGGGTGGGCTCCGGGCCCGGGGCTCTCAGATCTCGCCGGAGTGGGCGAGAAGCCGGCGGGTGGGGGCGCCGTGGCGCCCCGCCCGCTGCCCCCGGTCACAGGAAGGTCTGTTCCTCACCGGTCGGCATCCGTGCGGTGGGCTCGACGACCGGTGTCGTCCGGCAGGCCGGGAGGTCTCGGCAGGGGATCGCTGAAGTGGTAGGCCGCGATCCGCGCATCGTGCTGGGCGTTCAGCAGGTGGATCCAGTACATTCCGATGCCGGTTGCCAGGATGCTCAGCGCGACGAGGACGAGGGTCTCCATATCGCTCACCTCCAGGTGCTTCCGGACAGCGACAGGACGCTTCGTCCCATCGGTGTCCCGAAGGGGGACATGCAGGCGCCGCCCTCGCCCTCCCAGGTGGCTTCCCGACGCAGAGCGTCGCGGATGCCGCGCCCGCTGACGGCTTCGTTGGCCATCAGGACGCCTGCGGTGAGGACGCTGCCGGGGATCGCGGCAGCCGCCATCAGGCGGGCCGCGGCGGCGGGCGCGGTCTCGGGCGGGATGACGAGGAGGTCCCAGCGGCCCACGGTGTAGGAGAGCAGGATGAGCTTGTCGGGGTCCTGTTCAGTGAACCAGCCCACGTGCATCTTGTGCCCGTCCACGGCAACCGTGCGCGGCACGCCAGGCCAGCGCATCGGGTTCACTGTGACGCGCGTGACGCGGCCCCAGGGTTCCTGCAGGGCGGCGGCGAGCGGTGGGAGCTCGGCTTCGAGGTCGCGGGAGTAGGGCCACCAGGCGCCGTCCAGCTGGCCGGCGAGGGTGGTCTTCGGGGTGAGGGACAAGCGTGCCGGGAGCTGTGTGGCGAGGTCGCGGGGCGCGGTCCGGTCGAGGGTCGTGGTCATGATGCGGACCTGCCCCCGGACTGCCCGTCGGCAGTCCGGTTTTTAGGCGATCGCCGGAAATGACACCCGCATGAAAGCGGGTGCGCGAAGTACTTCCGGTGCTTTCATTGTACGCCTGTTCCATGAGTAATGGCCGGTGTGACCAGGTACTTTCCGATGGACCGAAGCCCGCCGCTACATGGGCATCGAACTCCTCGCCAAAGCCCGCCTCCACCCGATCGAGTCAGAAACCGACGAGACCGCCCTGCCCACAGAACTCACCGCATAGCCTCAAAACGAGATCACCGAGTGGCCGTCACTACACCACTCCCGCGGACGTGACCGCGCTGCTCTTCGCTCCCCAGTGGGTTCCCGTTGCCAACGAGGGCCGGGCCGTCACCGCCCACACCTCCAGCGTGTCCTCGAACGCGTACGCCTGGAGAGGATGTCTATGAGGGTAGGCCAGGCTGATCGGCGACGGATCGACGGGCAGCTGGACAATATGGGGAGCCACAATGGTCACCGTGCCACCGCGGTCACCGTCGCTTGCGCCCGCGCGGGGACGGCGACGGGATGTCTATCGGCTGGGTGGTCAGGTACCAGGCGTCGCTGACGCCGCCGACCAGCAGGAAGCCAGGACGGGGCAGGCGCAGCGTGGCGCGCCCCTCACCCTTCGCGCTCCAGTAGTCATTGCCGGGAGTGTCCTTGGGCCACGCGGGCGGTCTGCATCGGCAGGTCAAATCGCCCTCTCCGCACTGGCACACGTAGCGGACTATGCAGTGAGCTTCATTCTGGAACTGGATGGTGAGCAGTGCAGGTCCACCGGTGTAATGAAGCACCTCGTTGGTGTGGCCACGATGCTCGGGGGCGAGCACGGTCGCGGCCGACAGCGGAGCGATTCGGATCGACCAACGGTCCACGCCTTCTCGGGCAGTGACCCGCAGGTGAGTGGCGTCCTCCCGCAGATAGACCCGGCCGTGGTACTCACCGTGCAGGGCCGTGATCAGGCTGATGCCTGTTTTGGTCAGGTCCTCGGTGCGTATCACGGGCTCAATGTCGAAAGGGCCGTGACCAGTGACATCGATCTCCAGAAGAGCAGGGCGGCCGGGCTCGGGACGGTCGATGAGGATCTCGGTTTTACCTTTGCCCTGCCCCGTGGACACATAGCGTTCGCCGGTACCGGTGAGCGGCTCCGGGTGTACAGGGGCAGCGAGGTGTGTCGGGAGGGCGTCGATCGGGACGGGTCGGCCATGGCGCCGGGCATCGAGACGGATCATGGCGGCGCGGCCATCGTGCAGGGCGGTCAGCGCGTCGGATGCCGTACGGGCCGCACCCGCCCGGTCGTACGCGGCCAAGGCCGCCCGGTACTCCTCCAAGACCGCGGGCGTGGCATCAGTACCGTCGACGTCGAACTCCAAGGCGACCACCTCCTCCCCGTAGGCAGTCACCGACTCCTGTACATCCTGGAGTTCGGATTTCTCTACATCGTGGAGCTTGGCCGTAACTGCCCGGAGACGCCTTAGCGGGTACAGCCCGCCTACACCCAAGCCAAGCAGGAAACACGCCACGTAACCGATCACGTTCGGCATCCTCGCACGGGCATCCGACACTCAGCTTGACCAGGGCAGGCCCCCCGGCCATGGGCTGGGGACGTCGCCCAAATGAGACTGTCCTGGCCCCGTCGGCGTGGGCGGCGATTGTCATTCGACGGATGCCATGAAGTTCAGCATCCTGCGGTTGATCTCCTCGGCGTGGTCAATCTGCGGCCCGTGGCCCGTGTCAGAGATGATCTCGGCTCGGGCGCCGGGGACCAGGCGCGGCACCCGCTCCGCCTGCCGCTGCGGATGCACGAGGAGGCTTCGCTTGCCGAGCACCAGATAGAGCGGAGTCTGGATGGTGGACAGCTCCTCCTCGGACAGGGGAAGCGGGGCCGGGCGGCGTATGCGGTAGGCGCGAACGGCCGTTCTGATCATCGTGCGCAGCTCCGGCATGACGAGGACCGGCTGTTCCAGCCAGGCCGCCAGCCGCGGGCGCAGTGCCTTGGGCGCGAAGGTCGCGAAGAGGCCGGCGAAGATCCAGACGAAGAAGCGCAGCCCCACTTTCTCCAGGCCGCCGGGGTCGAGCAGCGTGACCGAGGCGAGGCGACCGGGCCTGCGGTGCGCTTGGTTCAGGGCGAGCCATCCGCCGTAGGAGGTGCCGACGAGGTGCACGCGGTCGAGGCCGAGTCCGGCGAGGGTCTCGTCCAGCCACTGCGCGGCGCGCTCGGGTTGGTGGACCGATTCGCGCTGCACGCTGCGGCCGGGATCACCCGGGGTGTCGATCGCGTAGACCGGGCGGTCGGCACTGAGGGCGAGGGTGTTCGGGTACCACATGGCGGAGCAGGAGCCCGCTCCGTGTACCAGGACGACGGGGGTGCGGGATCGAGCGGCCTCGTTCACGGAGCCGTAGCGGTAGACGTGCGTGGTGCCGAAGGACGTCTCTACGTCCTCTTCCGCAAGCGCGGGTGCGCCCAGTGCATAGACCGCGTCGCAGGCCGCGAAGTAGCGGTCGCGCCAGGCATCGCTCACGTAGCGGCCTATGTCGGCTCGGGCACGGACAGCAGTCTTGGACACGGGCACCTCCGGATCTCATTTTCGTGATACGAACGTACCACCATTTTGGTACGCCTGTATCATTAAGGTCCCACTGGGCCGCAACAGTGGAACTACGAGCGGAGAAACGGCCGATGCCCAAGCGCGTGGACCACACAGAACGGCGCACCGAGATCGCCGAGGCACTGGTCCGGGTCGCGGGGCGACGCGGGCTGCATGCCGTGGGGATGCGCGATGTGGCAGCAGAGGCGGGCGTGTCGCTGCGGCTGGTGCAGTACTACTTCGAGACCAAGGAGAAGCTGCTGCTTTTCGGACTGGAGCACCTGACAGAGAGGTTCGGGGAACGGGCCTCCGCCCGTGTGCAGGCCGCCGGGGGCAGTCCCGGTCCGCGGGAAATGATCGAGGCGCTGCTGATGGCGGCGCTGCCGACCGACGAGGACAGTCGCACCTTCCACTTTGTCTACACCTCGTACGCCGTTCTGGCCGTGACCGACCAGGCGCTCGCCGCCCAACCCTTCATCAAGAACCCGGATGCCGCAGAAGACGCGGTAACCCATCTCCTCCGGCAGGCGCAAGAGGCAGCTCTGCTCGAGCCCGGTGTGGACGCGCAGTTGGAGGCAGCCGGCCTGCTTGCCATGTCTGCGGGACTCGGCACCAGCATCCTCGTCGGCCAGCGCAGCCCGGAGTCTGCCATCGCCGTCCTGGACCACCGCCTGGACCGGATCTTCCGCACCGGTGATGCGGCTAGGGTCCGTTGCGAAAGTGGATCTTGATTGTGGATGATCATGTGCTGTGGCACGTGGAGACCTGTCGGATGCGCAGTGGTCACGGCTGGAGCCGCTGCTGGCGCGCGGGAAAAGGCCGGGGCGGCCGCCGATCTGGACCAGGCGGCAGCTGATCGACGGCATACGGTGGCGTACCCGTACCGGAACGCCCTGGCGGGACGTGCCCGAGCGATACGGCCCGTGGGACCGGGTCTACGACCTGTTCCGGCGATGGCAGCGCAGCGGGACGTGGAAGCGGATCCTGGAACAGCTCCAGACCGAGCCGACGCGAACGGCTTGATCACCTGGGACTCAGCGTGGACTCCACCGTCTGCCGCGCCCATCAGCACGCCGCGGGCGCCCGCAAAAAGGGGATCTCCAGAAAGAGCCTCCCGGCGGCATTGACACCGAGCCGGACAAGGTCCGCGCCGACAAAGCCTACGGCTCCCGCGCCAACCGCTCCTACCTACGCAGACGCCGGATCGGCTGCACCATCCCCGAGAAGGCCGACCATGTTCACAACCGCAAGAAGCGCGGCTCCCACGGCGGACGACCACCGAAGTTCGACAAGAACGACTACAAACAACGCCATGCCGTGGAGTGCGGCATAAACCGGCTGAAACGCCACCGGGCGGTGGCCACTCGATACGACCAACTCGCCGTCCGCTACGAAGCCACCGTGCTGGTCGCGGCCATCAACGAGTGGCTGTGACCAGCACGTTCACAACAGACCCTAGCCTGCCTGCTCCTCTAGCCGTCGAATGGTAGGCCGCTCTCGGCCCCAGGCGGCCAGCGGCTGGAGTGCGTCATTGAGGCGCATGCCGTCCTCGGTCAGCGAGTACTCGACGCGGGGCGGCACCTCGTCGTAGGAGACGCGGTGCACGACGCCGTCCGCTTCCAGCTCACGTAGGTGAGAGGCCAACACCTTCTCGGTGATCCCCGGAAGCAGTCGACGCAGCTCGCCGAAGCGACGGTGGCGATGCTCGTGGAGCGCCCAGAGGATCAGCACCTTCCACTTGCCGCCGATCACCTCCATCGCGGTGTCGATCCCGCAGACGTGTCCGTCTGGTGTGCCCGGCCGGTTCAGCGTCGTCATGCCCCACCCTTCTGACGTGCTTGCTCACCCCGAGGTAACCACCCACTACCAAGTGCGTACTTGAACACCTCCGGACCTGTGACCAGCCTAATCGGCATGGCACAGAACACTGTTGAGAAGACTCCCGTCACGATGCTGGGCCTCGGTGCGATGGGCACCGCGCTGGCCCGCACCTGGCTTGCCGCTGGCCACCCACTCACCGTCTGGAACCGCACCCCAGCCCGCGCCGCAGCGCTCGCCACCGAGGGTGCAAGGGTCGCGGCCACCGCCACTGAGGCGGTCGCCGCGAACACCCTGATCCTCCTTTGCCTGTTGGACGACACCTCGGTCGATGAGGTGCTGGCCGGCACCGACCTGGCCGACAGGGACCTGGTCAACCTGACCACCAGCACCCCCGCCCAGGCCCGCGCCCGCGCAGAGTGGGCGCGCGAGCGCGGCGCCCGCTACCTGGACGGCGGGATCATGGCCGTCCCTCCGATGATCGGCGTCCCGGAAACCGGCGGCTACGTCTTCTACAGCGGCTCGCGGGAGCTGTTCGAGCGGCACCAGGAGACCCTGAGCGTCCCGGCCGGCACTACCTACGTCGGCGAGGACGCGGGCTTCGCGGCCCTCCACGACGTGGCCCTTCTCAGCGCCATGTACGGGATGTTCGCAGGCGCCGCGCACGCCTTCGCCCTGATCCGCAAGGAGGACATCGACCCCGCGGCGCTCGCCCCGCTGCTCGCCGACTGGCTCGTCGCGATGGCCCCGGCAGTTCACCAGACCGCCGACCAGTTGCGGAGCGGCGACTACACCAAGGGCGTCGTCTCCAACCTCGCCATGCAGGTGGCTGGCACGCCAACCTTCCTGAGCACCGCCGAGCAGCAGGGTGTCAGCCCGGAACTGCTCAGCCCGTACTTCGGGCTGATGCGCCGCCGCCTGGCCGAGGGCAGCGGCGAGGAGGACCTGACGGGAGTGATCGACCTGCTGGTGAACTGACCAGCCACTTGCCGCCACAGAAGCGACCATGCTGGTCACAGTCCTCAACGAGACGCTGTGACCAGCACTGTCACAACACGCCCTAGTGCGAACCCCTCGGCCTGCGCCAGCCAACGCCGGAACACTCCGAAGCCGGTGTAGGACCAGGACACGTCCGGGCTGCTGGTGTCGTTGTCTCCTGGGAACAGAACGAGCCCCACGTGTCCTCCTCGTTGACCGAGCACACAGGATCGGCCACGGGAAAGGGCGACGGCAACTGAAATGATCTCGTCGTGGCTAGTGTGATCACGGCGTCGGAGCCGTCCTAATCCCTCGCCAAGGGCAGCGCTGGAGGAGCTCCATTCCTCCGGTCTGTTCGAGTGTGGGACCGCGACGCGCGCCCGGCCGACGGCGGCGCGCTGGCTGCTGTCCAGCTGCGCGGTCTGGGCGAGGGTGCCGTCCGGGAGCCGGACGAAGAGGTAGGGCGGGGCGGGCCGGGGAGCCCGCGATCGCCACGATCTCCGTGTCCACCGTGTCGACATGCCACTGGTGGAGTGTCGGTATTCGACAGTTGCAGTATTCGCCCACAGGTTGAGCAGTTCCGTAGCTCAGTGCCTGACGCTGTCGGGGATCTTGCAAGCAGAGGAAGACGATCGGCGCCCGCGGCGAGCGGTCAAAAGGGGGCCCTCGCGGACGTGGAACTGCCGTGCTGTTCAGACCTCTTACGCATGTCTCGACTGATACCTATATTTGTCCCATGGCCACTCGAAGCACGAACCCGCTGGCGGGAGTTGTGTCGGCGACGGCAGCGGGTGGTCGGCTGGTGTTCGTGCCAAGTCGAGTCCGGGAGTTCGGTGTCACGCTCGGCGGGAGCGTCATGGTCCCGCTGTGGATGGCGACCCCCCTGCTGCTGCCGATGCTGGTGATCGCCGTGCTCACGGAGTCCGGGTTGCTCTGGGCCATCGTCTGGGTCGGTCTCGGGCTGACAGCCCTGGCCGTGATCGGGCTCGCCCTGGCCTTGATGTTCACGGTGTCGGCCACGATGGTGCGGTGGATCGAGTTCCGCCCTCAGGGGAATGCGAAACAACTCGTGATCGCACGCTCCCTGCGTTCGTCGATCGTCGCTGCGGCTGATCTGCGAAGCGTCGTCGTTGTCGAAGGGCTCAGGCTGAGCCAACGAAAGTCGCTCAAAGTGGTGTTGCACACGCGTCGCGGGACGGTGGAGTGCGAGCCGGGGTTTCAGGCACCGATGTCCCAGGTCGGCGCAGAGGCACTGCTCGCCTGGTTGACCAGCCAACTCGGTTCGGCTGGTGTAGCGGTGGAGTACCGGGCGACGGTCGACCGGAACTTCGCATGCCCGGGGGAATGGTGGACGCGATCACACTTGGCTGCCCTGTGGCACGTGCCCGTCGGCGCGGTCGACGAGCTGGCTGTCCGCCACGGCGTCCGCAGCTACCAGCACACGCCCCGGGCCATGGCGATGCATTCACCGGCCAAGACGGTGACGGTCTACGACCCGGATCGGGCGTACGAAGTCGCGGAGGATCTCCGCGGGCAACACACCATGGCTCCGGAAGCCGGCGCTGCGCAGGAGGATCCGCGCCCGTGAACGGGCAGGCTGCCGGCACAGGCTCGTCCGGGGGCAACCATGCCCGTCAGCGGATGTGGCTCCAAGTCTTCTTCCAGGTCACGGCGGCGTCTAGATCCACGATCCGCTGACCATCACATCCCGCGAGCCGCATCAGTGCCTCAGGCACTCAGCCCAGTCACGTCAGCGACGACACGTAGTCGGACCAGTTCTCGCCGGCGAGCGTGGCCCAGCGTTCGGCTGTCTTGGGGTGGATGCCGAGCAGGTCGGCGATGATCATGGGCGGCAGGTCGACCAGGGAGTCCATCATGGCAGTGTTCCGAGCCGCGCGGGCTGGCAGACCGTGGCGCCTCAGTGTGTCGGCGAGGCCGAGGGGGTTACGGAGGCGTCCAGGGCTCTGGCCGGGCAAGAGATACTTTCGTCCGGCCGTGGTGCTGTGCTGGGGCTTGCTGTGTCGGAGCTGATCGTCGATGAGACGGGCGAGCTTGGGCGGGAGGACGAAGGGGTGCCGGTTGACCGCCAGGTAGGTGTGCTTCTGGTCGCGGCTGATGTGGTCTTCGGTGAGCTCGACGATGCGGGTCAGGGGAAGGGCGTAAAGGCGGACGAGAGCAGCCGCGACGCGGACGTCCAACGGCAACATGGTGTCGTTGAAGCAGCGCAGCAGCTCGTTTCGGGCGTCGTCGTCGGCTTGGAAGTGGCCTGGTAGTTGTGAGGCTGGGTGCTCGATCACGAGGCCGGGTGGGCAAAGGCGTCGGGCGATGCTCCAGTGGAGGAAGGGGAGCGACCTCGAGCGCAGGGTTGGCCTGTCGGTTGCCCACGTGTCCAGCTGCGGCTGCTGGAGTCGGCGGAGGTTCAGGTGCTGGGAGTCGAGCCAGTTCAGGAAGTCGACGGCAGCAAGTACGTTGCTGCCATCGCCCTTGGGTGGTGCGTAGGTGTAACGACCGCGGGCTTCGGCTTCTCCGTGAAACCGCTGCGCACCGGTGTCCAGATGCAGCCCATGCCCACTCCCTACGGTCGACAGTTGGCCATCCTCGGGATCCTGCCGCGCCCCATGCACTGATTTCAGCCGAACGGCAGCAGAGCTGGGGACCCCACCAGCAGTTCGCTCCTCGCCAACGCGCCATACGAGCGGGACCGTTGACCGCGCCGCCCTTGAGGGTTGCGCGGCTGGTGCGGGCGCATTGGGGTGTCACTACCTGCCCGCGCGCGAACGCGGTCCGGCGGAGAAGCTGTACGAGGAGGTGTACGAGCACCTCGGCCCGGGGCGCGGGCTGTTGGGCGAGCGAGGTGGAAGCGCGGCAGGTTGTTGAGGAGCGGGTGTCCGTCGGGGCCTCGCACGGCGCCGGGTCGGCCGGGTCCTTGTCCAGGCTGCCGGGGTTGTGTCCGGCCGGCGGGAGCTGCCCGGCATCGCCCCAGTGTCGGGTGTCCGGCGCGTGCCACGACGGAATGCAACCCTGAGCGGGGCGGAAGATCCGCGTCCATGGTCCGAAGCCGGTGTTCTGCTCGACTGACAGGCCAGCACGCGGACACCGGGCGCCCCGACACCTGGTCAGGCGGAGGCGAAAGCCTCCTCAGGGGCATCGTCGAGGACGAATCCGTTGTCGAGCCGGACGCGGACCGTGACGCGGGACATCTGTCGCTGGTAGGCGACCCATTGCTCTTCCAGGGCCCCCACCTGCTCCTCCAGCTGCTTTCTGCTCACCGGCGGCATCTGGTGGCCGAAGTCGTCGAGGAGCGACTTGAGGCGCACGTACTCGCGGACCTCGTGGCTCTGCTGCCGGTGATGCTCGTCCACACGCTCGACAGTGCCCTCGATGCCTGCTGCCAGGGCCACCGAGGCGGCAAAGGCACCCGTCTCCTGCGGGGACTCCCCGGCTGAGGTCACCGACCCGGCCAACCGGAGATCAGCCGCCAGCCGCACCCGTTGGCCCACGTTCAGCGTCATCGGTCCTTCGTCTTCCTCGTCGGTCACCGGCGAACCGGTACACGACGCGTCGCCAGGCGTACCGGAGAGGACAGGATCATCCCACCCCTGGTCTTCGGCGTGATCGAGAAGGGCTCGGGAGAGAGGGTGGCGGCTACCATCCGCACCGCTTCGCGCAGACCACTGCCGCGGCCGTCCGCACCCGGCTGGACGTGGTCGCCGACATGCCCGGACGACACTTCCCGCAGGTCAAGAGGATACTGCTGGACGCCGCCATAGACATCACGGCGTTCGCGGACTTCCCGCCGGCGTACTGGAAGAAGATCTGGTCCACGAACCCGCCGGAACGGCTGGACCGGGAGGTCAAGCGGCGGGCCGGCGTCGTCCGGGTCTTCCCCGACTCCGCCGCCCTGGACCGGCTGGCCGCCGCGGTCCTGGCCGGACTCCGCGACGAATGGCAGGTCTTCGGCCGCCGCTGCCTCTCCGAAGCCTCCATGGCCGAGCTCTTCGCCACCCGGCCGGCCCCGCCCGAACCGCAGATCACGCCACGACCGGAATCGAAACGGCTGCCCTGACTGCACCACCCCACGGGACATGGCCTGACCACGTGCCGGCTTCGGATGCTGCGAGCGTCCGGCGTCCGGAAACCAGCCCGTGTCCCGGCCCCGGGTCCGGGCAGGCATCCGGTGCCTTGCCGCTCTTCACCGGTAGTTGCGGGCCCGGTCCCCCGGACCTCGTCCTCATGGATGTGCGGCTGCCGCACCTGGACGGCATCTCGGCCACCGCACAATTGCGCGCCGCCCTGCCCGACACGCGCGTGCTTGTTCAAACACACCGCCTCCAGCCAGGCCGCGGGGAAGGAGTTCCTGCAGCGCCTCGGGCAGCGCACCACCGACCCCGACGACGCCCCCTCCAGCCTCGCCACCCGCGACCGCCAGCTCACCGCGTGGTCCAAGTGGGGTATCCCCGACAAGTCCAAGTTCGTCCGTCTCCACGCTCTCTTCCAGCCCGCCCTGGTCGCCGACGGCGAGAGCGACATCCTCATGCCCGCCAAGAACTCCCACCTGCTGGCCAAGCACCTCCCCAACGCCCAGCTGCACATCTACCCGGACGTCGGCCACGGCTTCCCCTACCAGTACGCCGTCCAGTTCGGCACCGAGGTGAACACCTTCCTCGACCGCTGACAGCACCTCCGCGGCGAGACGGTCGCCGGCACCGAGACCCTGGCCACCTGACGCACCTCCCGCCGGATCGTACGGACAGGTACCTCGCTCACGCCGGGAAATCCGCGGATCCCTGGTCACCGAAACGGCAGACTCCGCGGGAGTTCTGCGCGGCGTTCGCCGGACTTGATCAGCGGTTGGAAGACTGGGCGTACCGGAGGGCCGGACGCTCCTGACCAGCCCGGACGGCGAGTACGACGTCCTGTTGAGACATGGGTGGGCCGGCCCGGAGCATCTGCTCCGGGCCGGCCCACGCGATATCAGCTTGCGGCGGGGACCGGGGCGCGGGTTGTTTCGGGCATCGCCTCGGGTGCGGGCGTCTGCTTCGGATCGGGCTCGACTGTTGCCGCGGAGGGAGCGGAGGCAGGGGTGTAGGGAATCTCGCCGCTCAGGACGGCCTTGGCGCGGTCCTCGTCGAGCTCGCCCTCCCAGCGGGCGACGGCCAGGGTGGCGACGCCGTTGCCGACCAGGCTGGTCAGGGCGCGGGCTTCGGACATGAACCGGTCGACGCCGAAGATCAGCGCGAGGGCGGCGACCGGGACGTGCGGGACGGCGCTGAGAGTGGCGGCCAGGGCGATGAAGCCGGAGCCGGTGACGCCTGCGGCGCCCTTGGAGGTGAGCAGCATGACGGCGAGCATGGCCAGTTGCTGGGTGAGGCTGAGGTCGATACCGAGGGCCTGGGCGAGGAAGACCGAGCCCATGGTCAGGTAGATGGCGGTGCCGTCGAGGTTGAAGGAGTACCCGGCGGGCAGCGTGATGCCGACGACCGGTTTCGAGGCGCCCGCGTGCTGGAGCTTGGCCATCATGCGCGGCAGGACGGGCTCGGTCGAGGAGGTGCCCAGGACGATCAGCAGTTCTTCCTTGATGTAGCGCAGGAAGGGCAGCAGTCGCAGTCCGTTCAGTCGCATCACGGTCCCGAGGACGACCAGGACGAAGAAGAGGGCGGTCAGCCAGAACGAGCCGACCAGCAGGGCCAGGTGGCGCAGGGTGCCCAGGCCGTAGTTGCCGATGGTGAAGGCCATCGAGCCGAACGCACCGATGGGGGCCAGCCGCATGATCCACCGGATGAGCGTGAACAGGACCGTGGAGAACTTCTCGATGCCCCGGGCGATGCCCAGGCCGGCTTCCCCGCTGGCGTGCAGGCCGAAGCCGAACAGCACCGATACCAGCAGCACCGGCAGGATCTCGTTGCCGGTCAGGGCGCTGACCAGGGTGGCCGGGATGATGGCGAGGACGAACTCGGCGAAGCCCTCGTGGGCCGTGGTCGCCTCCGGTGGCAGGCCCTTGGCGGACAGGCTCGAGAGGTCGATGTGCAGACCGCTGCCCGGCTTGACGACGTTGACGACGACCAGGCCGATCACCATGGCCACGGTGGTCAGCACCTCGAAGTAGACCAGAGCCTTCAGGCTCACGCGGCCGACCGCGCGGGCGTTGCCCATGGAGGCGATGCCGTGGACGACCGTGCAGAAGATGATCGGCGCGATGAACATCTTCACCAGCGCGATGAAGCCGTCGCCGAGCGGCTTGAGGTCAGCGCCGACGGACGGCCACAGACCGCCCACGGCGGCGCCGAGGAGGACGCCGATCAGGCACTGGATGTACAGATGGGACAGCATCCGGCGGATGCGGCCGGACGGTGCGGTGACGGTACCCGGGGCGGCGTCGTTGCGGCTCATGCGGGGCGTCCTTCCAGGACGGGAACGAGGAGTTCGGCTCGGGCGATACGCCGGGCGGCGCGGTGCAGGAGCACCGTGGGGGACGCGCCGTCCGGTGCGGGGACGGCTTGGGTGGTGATTACGCCGGCGGGGGTGCCCAGGCGCAGCGTGCCGTCGGCGGTCTGCCGGGCGACGCGGTGGGCGAGGGTGCCGGGGGTGGCGGCGGCCGTGGCCAGGGCCACGGCGGAGGTCAGGCCGATCGCCGGGTGTGGGGCGTGCATGGAGACCATGCGCACGGCCAGGTCGTACTCGTCCTGGTTGACGAGGATGCCCTGTGTGGTGCGATAGGGGGCAGGCCGGGCGACGATGCCTACCTTCGGCACCGCGTGGCTGACCGGATCGCCCTCGTGGGCCAGGCCCATGGCCAGCGCTGCCTGGCGGCGCAGCAGTGTCAGCGCGGGCACTGCGGTGGCGAACACGGTGAGGGATTCCGTGCCGTCGAGGCCGAACGCCTTGGCCTCGAACAGCGCGGCCGGCGCGCCGGCGTCCACCAGGGATGCCTCGACGGGACCGTCCGAGCCGGTCAGCTCGTCCAGTGCCCGGCCCGTCGGCAGAGCGCGGCCGGTCGTCGAGCCCGCCGGGTCCTGAAACCCGAGCAGGATCGGCACGCCCCGTGCCGAGGTACCCGGCACCACGGCCGTGCCCTGCTCCGGGGCCACGCCCGTGGGGGTGGGGATCGTGCCGGTGAGGCGGGCCCCGGTGTTGATGTTGAGCATGCGGACGGTGGTGGTGTCCGACGCGATCGGCACGAGATCGTGGTGGAGGGCGTACAGGGCCACGGCGGTGGCACAGTTGCCGCAGTTGCTGGCCCACTCCACGCGCTCGTCGCCGATCCCGACCTGTGCGAAGGCGTACTCGACGTCTACACCGGGTCGGGTCGACGCCTGTACGACGGCGGCCTTGGAGGTGGTGGAGGAGGCGCCGCCCACGCCGTCGATCTGACGAGGGTCGGCGGCGTTGAAGGCGGCGAGCAGGAGGGCATCGACGTCCACGCCCGTGGCGGCCACGTCGCGGTGGTCGAAGATCCAGCACTTGCTGGTTCCTCCGCGGATCATCTCGCCCTGCAGACGCAGCACAACTGACTCCTCACAGACAGGGAAAGGGAAGTCCACCGACGGTCTTGCCGTGCGTGGTGTCCTCAACGGTGGGTGACAGCAGCGTGAAGTACAATCTCGGAAATCTGCATGGCTATTAAGGTGAAGTGAACGCTGGAGGTGGCGGCATGCTCGACGTCCGGCGCATTCTGCTGTTCACGGAGGTCGCCCGGCGCGGCTCGGTGACCGCGACAGCCCGCGCCCTCAACTACACCCCGTCAGCGGTATCGCAGCAGATCAGCCGCCTGGAAACAGAGGCAGGCCAGCCCCTGCTGGAACGCCACGCCCGGGGTGTCACCGTCACCGACGCCGGACGGGCGCTGGCCGAACGAGGGCAACGGATCGAACGCGAACTGCAGGCCGCGGAAAACGAACTCGCCGACCACGCAGGCCTGCGCGCAGGCACACTGCGCATCGGCACCTTCCCCACCGTCGGCGCCTCGCTCCTCCCGCAGGCCGTGATCGCCTTCCGCGACGCCCACCCCGACGTACGGCTGACCGTCCGCAGCGCCCGCATCTCCGGGCTCTGGACGATGCTGGAGAACCGGGAGATCGAAATGTCGCTCATGTGGGACTACGACTGGAGCCGAATCGACCGGGAGGACATCGTCGTCACCCCACTCCTCGATGACCCGCCGGCCCTTCTCGTCAGCGACGACCATCCACTCGCCGGCCGTAACGCCGCCTCACTCGCCGACTTCGCAGACGACCCCTGGATCACCCGCGCCGAACATCACCCGGTGGCCGAAGCCCTCGTCCGCGGCTGCCGCGCCGTCGGCTTCGAGCCCCACATCGCCTACGAGGCCCACGACTACCAGGAAGCCCAGGCCATGGCCGCCGCCGGCATCGGCGTCGCCCTCGCCCCCACCCTGGCCCTGGAGGGCATCCGACCCGGCGTCAACGTCCTGCCCCTCCAGCCGCCGGCCCCCGTCCGCCGCATCCTCCTCGTTCGCATGGCCGACCACTCACTCACCCCCGCCGCTCTCACCTTCGCCGGACTCCTCCGCGACGCCGCCGCGGCCCGAACACACTGACACTGGCACCGAACCACGCCCACCGGTCAAGGCACCGCCGCGCTCACCGCTGGGAACCCAGGCCCCGCACTTCGGAGTTGGACGTGGGCAACGGGCGGCGGCAAGCAACCCTGGCCATACGTTGGGTTCGGCGGCGGGATCCGGAAGGAGCACGCGATCCGAGGTGAGCGTGGCGAGCGTCGGCTCCGGAAGTGACCAGCCGAGGGCATGGTCGATGTCTTCCACTGCGGGGTGGGGGCGGTGCGCCCGGTCAGCGGATCCGGGGCAGCGCTTTGTCCGGGTGTGCGGCCTTGCGGTAGTCGCCGGGCAGCGCGCCCTCATCGGACGCGTCGCTGCGGTGCGGGACGAGCAGGACTGCTCGCCCGGCCTCGCACCCCGCTCGGCGAGTTGTCGCGCTCCCCGCACCGCAGACGACCGCCGCAGGCACACGTCGACCGGACCGGCGTCAGTGAGTGCCACCGGCCCCGCCGCGAGCGCGGGCCGGGCACCGAGCCGAACCAGCGGCTCAGGTGAGCGACCTGGTCAGGGTCCGTAATGATCACCAAGCCCGCGCCCGCACCGCTACCCGCCCCACACGCCAAAGGCCGGTACAGCCACGGGACTTGAAGCCGCCTGGGTTCAGCTCGCGAACGTTTCTGCCCACGGATCTCGCGAGAAGTATTGACGTCATTCATGGGATGTCTAGCGATCTCGCGATCGTACTTCGACCATCGTTCGGCATATCGGGCAGCCGGGGTCGTACCACACCGGCATCCGGACAGCCTCTGACGGGGCAGACCGGAGTCGCTTGCTCAAGGATGACGAGGTCCTTATGCGCAGACGTAGTTTCAGCCGCAGAAATCCGTCGGCGGTGCTCGCCGCCGTGGTCGCGGCTCTGGCGGCGTTGGCGGCGCTGCTCGTCGCCGGTCCGGCTCAGGCGGCCACCACCAGCGAGGTGCGCGGTGTTGATTCCGGCCGGTGTCTCGATGTGGAGGGCTTCAGTCAGACCGACGGCGCGAACGTGCACCTCTGGGACTGCCACGGCGGAGTCAACCAGCAGTGGACGTTGACCAACAGCGACCAGCTGACCGTGTACGGCAACACGTGCCTGGATGTCCGGGGCGGCGCCACCACGCCCGGGACCCCGGTGCAGATCTGGACGTGCAACGGCAGTGACAACCAGCAGTGGCGGGTGAACCCCGACGGCACGATCGTCGGCGTACGGTCCGGGCTGTGCCTGGAGGTCGCGGGCTGGGGCAAGGCCAACGGCACAGAGGTGCGGCTCTGGTCGTGCACCGGCGGCGCCAACCAGAAATGGACCGGCCTGTCCGGGGCGAGCAACGCGTGTGCTCTTCCGTCGACCTACCGCTGGAACTCGACTTCGCCCCGAAGAACCTCTGGGTGCTCGCCTACAACGGGGGTTGGCCATACAGCTTCTCCTACCGCACCTCGAGCGACCCCACCAACCCCAACGGCTGGGGCCCGCAGCAGGAACTCTTCACGACCACCCTCCCAGACGTTGAAGGCCGGAAGGTCGGCCCCCTCGACGTGACCCTCATCGGCGACGACACGAACATGCACATGTTCTTCGCCGACGACGAAGGCAACATCTACCGCGCCAGCATGCCCATCGGCAACTTCCCGCGGCGTGCCGGGTCCAGGGGCCCGCCGCGTCGGTGGCGCGGCGAAGTGCTGGTGGAACGCTTCGAGTTGAACACGCCCTGACCATCCGATGCAGTCCGGCCCTCAGCCCGATGCAGTCCGGCCGTCAGCCGAACAGCGCGGTGCGCACGATGCGCTGCACGGCCATCACGTCGTGCCGGAACTGCACCTCGCGCAGGCGCGTTTGTCGAACCTCGTGGCCACGGCGCGGAAGTTCTTCAACGCGTTGACCGTCCGGTCGCTCCGGCTCTTGAGTTCTGGCTGGTGGCGGGAAGTGGCGCCACGGGTCGGCCCCGTGCCGCCGTAGTCGCACGAAGCCGCCCGGGCGCTACACCTGAGTTGTACCTCAACGAAAAGCGGCGATGCTACGGGCGACCCAGTCGTTGAAGGGGCTCGGGGCGCGGCCCAGGACTCGTTCCACGTCCGAACTGATCCGCAGTTCGCCGGGGTTCGGGGCGGCGATGATGTCCAGGGTGTCGTCGGCAAGCTCCGAGGGCACGAACTGGGTCATTGCCGCCTTGGCCTCCTCGCGGGTGAGTTCGTGGAACCGCACCGGCGAGCCGAGCGCGGCGGCGATGGCTTCCGCCTGCTGACGCGGCGTGATCACCTCGGGCCCGGTCAGCTCGAAGACTCCGCCGGTGTGCCGGTCGTCCAGCAGGCAGGCCGCCGCGACCTCGGCGATGTCTGCCGGGTCGACGATCGGAACCCCGACGTTGCCGAAGGGCGCGGCGACCATCCTCTGCGTGCGGACAGACTCCGCCCAGGCCAAGGCGTTGGAGGCGAAGCCACCCGGTCGCAGGACGGCCCAGTCCAGGCCGGACTCTCTCAACGCGTCCTCCACCGCGCGCATCGCGATCCGCGACGGGCCGAGCGGCCTGGTCGCCACGCCCTGCGAAGACAGCAGGACGACCCGACGGACCCCGCTGGCCGCGGCCAGGTCGATGATCTCGGTCGGCCTGGCGTCGGGGGCATGCAGCTCGCCGGACAGCAGGAGGAACAGCGCCTTCGCCCCGTCCAACGCGGGAGTGAGGCCCTGCGGCTCGGCAAGGTCAGCCGGCACGTGCAGGACTCCGTCCGGCACCGCCGCCGCGTGCCGCGACACCGCTGTCACCTGCTCGCCGGCATCGGCCAAGGTCTGCGTCAAAGGCCGGCCCACATTCCCGGTAGCCCCGGTTACCACGATCATGTTCAGCTCCTAGTCCGTTGTGCACTGCGGCAATTGACGCTAGGAGATGGGATTACTTTTCGTAAGGACATACCTAGAGGTAAGCTCCGGACATGGGGGAAGGCGCGCAGTTGACGCAGGCCGAGGCGGGCAATCGGTATGAGGTGTTTCACACCGACTGCCCTGCGCGCGACGTGGTCGATCACGTGACCAGCAGGTGGGGTATCTGGGTGCTGATCTCCTTGCGGAGCAACGATCTTCGGTTTTTCGAGCTGCGTGACAGCATCCAGGGCATCAGCGAGAAGATGCTCGCTCAGACACTGCGCGCACTGGTCCAGGACGGTTTGGTCTGGCGGGAGGTCGAGCCGACGACGCCGCCCCAAGTCACCTACGGGCTGACCGAGTTCGGTCAGGACGTCGGCGAGCCGCTGACGGACTTGTTCGACCGGATCACACAGCGGCTGCCACCCAGCGGTCCGTCGAACAGGCATAGATGATCATGAATGCCGGGCGCAGGGTGGCCAACTGAGTCGCTCAGTGGCCACCCAGGCCGCTCAGTCACAAGAAGGCTGTTCGGGCCCTCGCTGCTGGGAGATCTACAGGTCGAACTCGAGGTGCTCGATGTCCGTGAACCGGACCTCCTCCAGGCTGCCGGCGCGGCGGCCGCCGTCTTGGAAGTACACCTCCTCTAGCGCTTCGGCCGCGATCTCCTGGAGCCGGGCGTCGCTGGCGCCGGCTTCCTGTGCGTCGAAGAGACGGGCGGCGTAGCGGGGCGGCAGGGCGACGGTCAGGGTGCCGGATGCGGTCCTGGTCCGTCGACCTGATCGGCGCGGTGTAACCGAGGCGGGCGCGGGTGTCGACGACGATGCCGCCGTTTGCCTGGCCTTGGCCCGGACGCTTGGCCGGATACATGCCTGGGGACTTTATGGCGCGGCGCTACAACGGAGCCGGTCGTTCATTGCGGTCGTACGGGCGGACCCGGCAATCGTCTGGGGCCGGGTGCCAATTTCGGCCAGCGGAGGCGGACGGCGGGCTTGGGGAGGTCCACGGTATTGGCGGCCTCGCCCAACGTGGTGCTGGTCAGCGGGACGACGGTGCGGCTCATACTCTGGCCGCCGGTCCGGCCGCCACCCGCCCGGTGTCCAGCAGGTCGACGAACGACCGGCACCACCGGTCACGATCGCGGCCGTCCTTGTGCCAGTAGGTGTGCAACTCGTTGCCGTCGCCGCCCCGGGGGCGTGCACCCGCACGGTACGCCCGCAGTTCTGGCACTCAGCCTCCCCGGCCAGTCGGGAAAGACCGTTGTCACCCATACTCCCGGACCGGTTCGCCACGTGCTTCGCGCAGCGCCGCCGCGATCCGTGCATCGTCCGCGTGCTCATCGAGGACTTCCAGCAAGGTGTCGATGATGGCCTCGCCAACGCTGTCTTTCCCCTGGCCTGAGGTAAGAACCGTACCGGCCGACCAAAGTCTTCGCGTTGCCTACTTTTGGAGGCTGTGGGCGTACCGGGCATGGCGGGATCCTGGGATCATGAGCGAATCGAAGGTTCCCCTTGCGGCGGGCTCGTACGTCGGTTCCCCGGCCGAGGAGCTCGCCCGGCGCAAACGAGGTCACCGGATCGCCGCGGGGGTGGACCAGCGGGTGCTGTTCCCGCGGACCGGACGACTGGAGCTCCATCACGACCGCCTCATGATCGGCGGCTGGCATGGCGGGTCCGATCTCGTGCTGCGGCCGGCGGAAGTGAGATCGGTGACCAATGAGTACACCGACCTGTACGGACGGTTCGTCGGCGGTCTGCTGAACTCGGGCAGGCCGCTCATCGTGGAAACGGTCACGGCCGGCGAGATCTACCTGATGGTGGATCACAAGACGTTCCTGGAGACCACCTCCAACCGCAAGTGGACCCGCTTGCTGAAGAGCTGGCTGATGTCAGGCGATGGCTGAGCCGGGCATGGGACGAAGGCGGCGGACGGCCAAGCCGGTATGGGTCATGACGGCCCTGATGACGATCTCCCTTAGCGTCCCGGCGGTCGGTGCGTCGGTCACGACGGGCGGGGCCGGCCCGGTGGTGCGCACCGATCTGGGTCCGGTGCGCGGAGTCGCGACGGGACGCACGGAGCTCTATCAGGGCATTCCCTACGCCCAGCCGCCGACCGGGTTCAGGCGCTGGCGCCCGCCGGTCCGTCCTCGTCCCTGGACGGCGGTACGGGACGCGAGCGAGCCCGGACCGGCATGCGCCCAACTGGATGAGACCGGTGGCGTCGCGGCGCATTCCTCCGAGGACTGTCTCTACCTCAACGTCACCGGCCCCCGCCGGAACCGTTCTGAGCGCCGGCCGGTCGTGGTGTACCTGCACGGCGGAGCGTTCAGCTCGGGTTCGGGCAGCGACTTCGACGCCCGCCGCTTGGCCGCCACGGGCGACGTTGTGGTGGTCACCGTCAACTCCCGGCTCGGCGTGTTCGGGTTCTTCGGCCATCCCCGGATGGACGGGTCGGGCACCTACGCTCTGGCCGACCAGCGGGCCGCGTTGCGCTGGGTACGGGCCAACGCGCAGGCGTTCGGCGGCGATCCGGGTAACGTCACGCTGATGGGAGAGTCCTCGGGCGGGGCGAGCGTCTGTGCCCAGATGGTCTCGCCCCCGGCGGCCGGGCTCTTCCAGCGCGCGATCATCCAGAGTGGATCCTGCCTGCAGAGCTGGCCCAAGAACGTGATGGGCCCCGGGCTCGACGCCATCTCCTATTGGGCGCCCCGAACGGCCGTGCAGGCTCGGGGCGCCGCGGCGGCGGCGGGGCTCGGCTGCACGGGACCGGACGCACCGGCATGCCTGCGCCGGACGGACACCGGGAAGCTCCTGGCGTTGAACGGCCAGTTCGTCACGCCGGCGTTCGGGACCCGGGCACTGCCCACCGACCCGGTCAAGGCACTGCGGACCGGCGCCTTCCATCGGGTACCGGTGATGCAGGGCAACACCCGGGACGAACACCGGCTGTTCGGGAGCCTTTTCGAGGCGGAGAAGCCCATCGATGACGCCCGTTACCGGGCTCTGCTGGCGACGTCCTTCGGAGAGCGCATGGCCCGTCGCGTCTACGCTCGGTATCCGCCCCAGGCGTACTCCGGCCAGTCGGGTTCCCCGGCCGCGCTGGCCTGGGCCTCGGTCGGCACCGACGTCGGATGGGTGTGCCCGACCCTCGCCGCCGACCGGCTTCTGGCCCGGCACGTGCCCGTCTTCAGTTTCGAGTTCGCCGAGCCGAACGTCCCGGACTTCCTTGGCATCTTCCCCAAAGGCTACCCGCCCGGCGCCTTTCACGGCTCGGAGCTCCCCTTGCTGTTCGACATCGAGGGCACCTCCGTGCCGCTCGACCCCGCGCAGCGGAACCTGTCCGAATCGATGATCATGTATTGGACCGCGTTCGCCGCCCAGGGCGATCCGAACAGGGCGGGACTGCCCCGTTGGCCGAGGTTCCCGGCCACCCAGTCGCTGGACTCCGCGCGCGGAGGGATTTCCCAGACCGATCTGGCCGTCGGTCACCACTGCCGCTTCTGGGCGTCACGGACATGAAAACCCGTCATTGAACCTCAGCCGTCAGGCGTCTGCCAGGAGTGTGGTTCGGTCTACGACGACGGCAGGGCCACGCTCGCGTACAACCTGCAACAAGTCGCGCGATTCGGCGTTGCCGGGGTGCTCCTGGGGCTGATGCAGGGCAGGTCAACCTGTCACCCAAACCCGCACCAGACCCGAGGGCTGGTTCAGCAACTCAGCGTCACCCTCCGCACAACGAGGGACAGAGCCAGCTTTCGAAGTTCACCGACAGCCGCAGCCGTATGGCGACCTGCGTCGGCACTTGTTGGCCTACGGGTGGATAACCAGCTACAGGCCAACCAAATCTGCGCCTCCCACAAGGGTCTTCACCACGATGCTGCCGATGAAGTTCAGCGTCGGCAGTGGCGGGGGCAAAGAAACGGCGGAAGCAGGGGTTGCCAGAGTGATGATTGCCACGGCAGAAAGCGCAGCTGCCATGAGGAGGCGTGGTGTCTTCATGACAGCGTCAACGATCAATCCGGCTCGGTGGTGGTGGGTTGAACGTGCGCACTTCCCAGACTCTGGGGGCTCTGGGGCGGTGAGGTCATAGGGGTCGGCTGCGCGCGTTTCTTAGTGGCTGTTGTCGTTCCGATCTTGACGGGTGTGCGTCGAACGGGAGTCTCGATCGGGTGATCGCCGCTGGCCGCGGGCATGGAACAGGGCCTCTTGGTAGCTCGACGCGGCGCTTGCCGCGCAGGAGAGCCAGCCTTCTCCCGGCACGGCCACAGGCGCGGGGTGACCGACTTCGGAGAGCCACCGGAACGCCCGAGCGGTGCGCCACAGGCGAGTCAGGGCCGGATGTGTTTCAACGTGAACTCGGGCAGGGCATACGGGCCGGCTTGCGGAGCTTCGGGATCGGCAGGGACGTCGGCGTCGGTGATGTGCGGCGCATGCTTTTCGGCGTTGTCGATGGGCGTGTAGGCCAGTTCGGATTCCGCGGGGAGTTCCCAGAAGCGGCGGGTGTTGGCAGATACGGCGTACACCGTGGCAAAGCGCGTGGAGAGCGGGGCGGTAAGCGCGGCGCGGCAGAAGCCGACGGCATCGCGCGGACTGAGCCAGGTCGCCAGGTGGCGCGGCTCGGTGGGCGTCTCCTCGAAGCTGCCGATACGCAGGCAGATCACGGAAACGTCGAACTTGTCCGCATACAGCTGCCCCAGGGCCTCGATAGCTGCCTTGCTCACCCCGTACAGGCCATCGGGGCGCACCGGCTCCTGTGGGCCGGTGCGATGGGCCGTGGGATAGAAACCGGTCACGCGGTTGCTGCTGGCCAGCACGACCCGTGGAATCGCCGCGCGCCGGGCGGCTTCCAGGACATGGTGGGTGCCCAGCACGTTGGCGTCGAGGAGATCCTCAAGCGGTGCCTCGTCCGGCAGGCCGCCCAGGTGGAGCACGGTGTCCGCACCCGCGAGCGCAGCCTCGACGGCGGCCGCGTCCCGAAGGTCGACGGTGTGGACCACCTCGTTCGCGGCCTCGGCCTGGAGGGGAACGCGGTCGAGCAAGACCAGGCGGCTGACCTCGCTGCGCAACGCCCGGCGCACGACCGAGCCGATGTTTCCTGCCGCCCCGGTGACGACCACTGTTCCCAGCCCCACTGCACGCCTCCCCTGTTCGGCCTCAACAACGCCCTGTCCGGGCAGGTGGCGATCCTCTCATCGCCGGTCATGACAACCAGCGGGTGGGCAGCAGGGCGAGGGCTCTTGGCCGGGTGACGGAGGTGGTGCACTGCGGGCAGACCGGGCAGGCCAGGCAGTCGGCCTTGGCGAACTTGACCTGGATGTAGTCGTGTCCGCTGATCCGCAGCGGTCTCCGCTCCCGGCTGACCGCGTCCTGGGGGCAGGTGGCCTGTCGACGGTCCCGGTCGAGGGGGAATGATGATTTCGCGAAACCCGAACCGGCCTTGGCCTGGCGGCTGTTGTCGGCCGCAACAAAGCCGAGCAGGGTGATGCCGTACACCTGGGGCCCGCTCGATGTGCGCCGGGGTGACGTATCCGCTGTCCACGACGTGCTCGCGCCGCAATAGCTCCCCCGGGGCGAGGTCGGTGTGAATGATCCCGGTCATCTCGACGGCAGGAGATCCAACGGGGGCTGCAGCCACGCAGGAGCAACTCCTGGAGGCCTGCCTGCGCGTGCTGGGCCCGGACCATCCCGCCACCCTGACCACGCTGGGTTTCGTCGCCCACTGGCGTGACGAAGCGGGAGATCACTCCGGCGCCGCGGCGGCGTGGAAGAAGCTGCTGGCGGCTCGCGTGCGGGTACCAAGCACGCTTGGTCCACGTCTCCGGACAGATTCCGGCGGCTCCGGATGGCTCCCTCCCAGAGGGGTTTGCCGCACTGTGGGAAGGAGAACTCTGCCATCCGGCGCGAGGTACTCGGCGACCATTCCCCGGCTCTGACGGTCATCATCACAGGCATCTACGACGAGGCGTGGCTGCTGGAGATCGAGGCTGTCGCCGCGCGGTAGATGCCCTGACGGTCATGAGCGGAGTCAGACGGCGACGGCGACGGCGACGGCGACGGCGACGGCGACGGCGACGAGGAAGACATAGCCGCGTTTGTCATCACAAGGCTGCGAATCTGGCGCCGCCTCCAGTCCCCGCTGCTGCTCAGACCTGTGCGGACACCTCCGTCGCCGCCCGCTCGCCGGAGGCGACCGCCGCGTTCAGCGTCGCGTTGTCGACGTCCGTGTGCTCGCCGGCGAAGTGGATTCGGCCCTCCTGGGCGCCCTCGTAGCCGGCGATGGTCGTGTACTGCCCGGTCCTGTAGTAGTGGTACGCGCCCTTGTGCCACGGGTCGAGGGACCAGTGGTCCTCGTACGCGAGGCCGTTGAACGCCGCCGTTGTGCCCGGGTAGACGTGTTCGATCTGTGTGAGGAACCAGTTCACGTCGGCCGACGGCGCCGGGCCGTGGGCGGTGCCGGTCAGTGCGGAGCGGGCGGTGTCGCCACCGGGGAAGTTGACCAGGAGGGCCGGGCTGCCCTTGGGGCCGAGTTGCACCGAGCCGTCCCAGGAGGTCTGGTAGCCGGTCGGGCCGGTGTTGCTGACGCCGTTGTAACCCAGGGAGGGCCAGGTCTTGCTGTTCAGCTGGGTGACCAGCTTGGCGTTCTGCCCCATGCCCTGCTGCTGGATCGCCGTCAGTTTCAGCGCAGAGAGCCCCGACCGGGACAGGTCGACATCCCGCAGGGTGCTGAACGGCAGCGCGAGCACCAGGTGGTCGGCGTGGACGGAGACCGGTGCGCCGCCGCCACCGGAGCAGGTGAAGGTGCAGGTGTAGCTGCTGTCGCTGTTCCGGACCACCGCCACCAGCTGGTAGCCCTGCTGGACGGTGCCGGAAGGCAGCTGGGCGACCATGGCGCTGACCAACTGGTCGTTGCCGCCGACGAGGTGGTATTTCTCGTCGAAGCCGGGGCCGCCGTCGAAGGTCGAGGAGCTGCCCAGGAAGCCGATCATGCCCAGCGCCGAGGAGTGCGCCGGCTCGCCGCCGGACTGGAGCTGGAGCGACTGGATCAGCTGGCCCAGCCCGGAGCTTGGGGGCAGGCCGATCTCGGCCAGGTAGTCGAGGCAGGAGAGCCGGTCCAGCCGTTTCGCCTCGGCGGTGGAACTGTTCCAGCGCGGGGTGCCCATCGCCGCGTACGAGGCGGCGAACGCGTCGTATGCCTCGGCGACCCAGTCGCTCTGCTGCTGCGCGCCGTCGTAGCGTCCGCCGTCGACCCAGCCCGCGTACGTGCCCGCGTTGAGCGTGCCGCCGTTCGCGTACTCCGTCTTGAGGCCGAAGGATTTGGCGAGGCCGAGTACGGCGGTGTCCGTCGAGCTGATGAAGGAGCCGCCGTGCTCGCTGACCATGCCGCCCGCGAAGAAGCCGCGCAGCGACCAGCAGCGGCCGCCGACATGGGTGGTGTCGGCCTCGTAGACGGTGGAGGCGATCGCCCTCGGTCCCGTCCACAACTGGTGCGCGCAGCGCAGTCCGGCCAGGCCGGCGCCGACGATGACGACGCGCGGGGCCATGACGCCGGACGTGGTGGCAGCGGGAGCGGCAGCCGCTCGGGGCGAGCCTGCGAGTGCCGCCCCGGTCAGGCCGGTGGCGGTGATCGCGCCTGCTGCGGCGAGCAGTTGGCGACGGTTCAGTTCACGTTCCGCGCGGTCCGCGCGTTCGCCGGCGACCTCGGCGACCGGCATGCCGCGCCGTCGGGCTTCACCGTGCAGGGAGAAGGCGAGCCCGAGCCGGTCCGGCAAGCCGGTGCGGGTCTTGGGGGTGGCTGGGGAAGTGGTGCTCGATCTGGCAGATTCCCGGTGCATGAGAATCCCTCTCTGGGGGATCGAACGATGCTGACCGGGAGTGAACTGCCGCCGCAACGCCGTTGTCAACAGCATTGCGCCAAGTCCCCGGCTCACTCCCGACCCGCGCCCTGGCTCACGTCCCGCCGTGAAGCTCCCCCGCCCGTCGCTCGATCGCGGTGATCAGCGCCTCGACCCTGGCGTCGTAGATCTGCTCCTGCGTCACCTCGGCCAACTCCGGTGCCACTGCAGTGATCTGCGGAAATGTCGCCGGATCCACCAGCCGGTACTCGCGCTTCCAGGACGACTCGTCCGCTGCCCGGGCCTCTGCCGAGAAGAGCAGGTATGCGGCGCGCTGGCCGACCAGGGCGAGTAGCGAGTCGCCCACCATCCGGTAGTGGACCGCCGCCTCCGCGCCGCTCAGGCCTGCCTCGGTCACCGCGCCGAGGATGAGTTCGACGATGCGGAACTCGTTGGCCCGCCGGGTCGTCCGGCTGGCCATGGCCGAGGCCACAGCCGGGTACTTGAGGGCTACCGCGAGCGAGCCGTCGGCCAGGGCGCGGATGCGGTCCTGCCAGCCCAGCCCGTCCGGGATGCTGTCCAGGACCTCGCCGAGGGTGCGATCGGCGACCTCCAGGAGCAGCTCGTCCTTGTCGCGGAAGTGCCGGTAGACGGCGGTCGGATCCGCGCCCAGCTCCTCGCCGAGGCGGCGCACGGTGAAGGCGTCGGCACCGCCGCGCGCCGCGATACGCAGGCTGGCCTCGATGATCGATTCGGGCGTCAGCTGACTGCCCGAACGCTTGCTCCGGCTGCGGTCTGCGGGGGTCGCGGCCGGCTTCCTGCCCGGCTTGGCGGTGGGGCCCGCGGCTGTGTCCAAGGGTGGCTTCGACATGGTCCGGCCAGTGTAACGATGCGCGAGGGACCGAGCGCAACATAGTTGACAGCAGCGTTGCGCGCCGCTTCACTCCTCCTCACCACGACACGGGGAGGAATCGCCGATGGCGAATCAGGATCAGCAGGCCGACACGGTGTTCCGCGGCGGCAGGGTCTTCACCGGCACGAGCGACGCGCCCGTCGAGGCGGCCGTCGCCGTACGCGGCGGCCGCGTTCTCGCCGTCACCGAGGAGTCCGAGCTGCGCGCACTCGTCGGTCCGGCGACCGACGTCGTCGACCTCGACGGCGGCCTGCTCGCGCCGGGTTTCCAGGACGCCCACGTCCACCCCGCCGTGGCCGGCGTGCAGATGCTGCGCTGCGACCTGTCCGGGCAGCGCAGCATCGACGGCTACCTCGCCACGGTCGCCGACTACGCCGCCACGCACCCTGACGCGGCGTGGATCAGGGGTGGCGGCTGGTCGATGGACGTCTTCCCCGACGGCATCCCGACCCGGGCGATGCTCGACTCCGTCGTCCCGGACCGGCCGGTGCTGCTGACCAATCGGGACGGCCACGGCGCCTGGGTCAACTCCCGTGCGCTGGAGCTGGCGGGCGTCGACCGGCACTCCCCCGATCCGGCCGACGGCAGGATCGAGCGCGAGCCGGACGGCACACCGATCGGCACCCTCCAGGAGGGCGCGATGGACCTGGTCGGCGACCTCGTCCCGGTGGCCACGCCACAGGAGGCCCGCGCCGGGCTGCTCGTCGCACAGGAGTACCTCTTCTCACTGGGCATCACCGCCTGGCAGGACGCGATGATCGGCGCGTTCCCCGGTAATCCGGACAACTTCTCCGTCTACGTCGACGCCGCCCGCGACGGCTCGCTCAAGGCCCGCGTGGTCGGCGCGCTCTGGTGGGACCGCGAGCGCGGCACGGAGCAGATCCCGGACCTCCTCGAGCGCCGAGGGCACGGCCGGGTGGGTCGCTTCAACGCCACCACCGTCAAGATCATGCAGGACGGCATCGCCGAGAACTTCACCGCGAGCATGCTCGACCCCTACCTCGACGTCTGCGGCTGTGCCACCGCCAACTCCGGTCTGAGCTTCATCGATCCGACCGTCCTGCGCGAAGCTGTGACCCAACTCGACGCGCACGGCTTCCAGTTGCACTTCCATGCGCTGGGCGACCGCGCCGTCCGCGAGGTCCTGGACGCCCTGGAACAGACCCGCGCCGCCAACGGCGCGAACGACAACCGGCACCACCTCGCCCACCTCCAACTCGTCCACCCGGACGACCTCAAGCGCTTCGCCGAGGTCGGCGCCGCCGCCAACATCCAGGCGCTCTGGGCCGCCCACGAGCCGCAGATGGACGACCTCACCATCCCCTTCCTCGGGGCCGAACGCGCCGCGCTGCAGTACCCGTTCGGCGACCTGGCCCGCGCCGGGGCCCGACTGGTGGCGGGCAGTGACTGGTCGGTGAGCAGCCCCAACCCGCTCTGGGGCATCCACGTCGCAGTCAACCGCGCCGTGCCGGTCGACGCGCCGAACGCCTCGGCCGACCGCCGGCCCCGGCGGCCCTTCTACCCCGAGCAGGCGCTCACCCTGGCCCAGGCGTTCACCGCGTACACGGCCGGCAGCGCCTGGGTGAACCACCTGGACCGGGAGAGCGGCACCGTCGAGCCCGGCAAGTGCGCGGACCTGGTCGTACTCGACCGTGACCCCTTCGCCGGGCCTCCCGAGGAGATCGGCGACACCACGGTCCGGATGACCTTCCTCGACGGCCGCCCCGTCCACGTCGCCGACAGCTGACCCGCCGCGCCGCCCGCCCGGCCTCGCACCCCTCACAACCCGCCGCTTCGCACCCGTCCCGCTCCGCCCGGAGGCATCCCCATGAGCACCAGCACGAGCACCAGACCCCTGCGCAGATTCCTGCTAGCCCTCTCCGCGCTCTGCGCCCTCGCGCTCACCGCCTGCAGTGGCACCGCCGACCCCGGGGGTTCCCACGGCAGCGCCGGCACCGGGGCCGCGTACAAGCTGACCGCCAAGACCCCGGCGAGCGCAGGCGAGCTCGACTCCTTCACCTGGTCCCTGTTCGCCGAGCCGACCTCGATCGACTACGCCTACGCGTTCGACTACCCGCCGAACACCGTGCTGGCCAACGTCTGCGAGAGCCTGCTCCGCTGGAACCCAGACCTGACCACCTCGCCGGGCCTGGCCTCCCGCTACGCCAACCCCACCCCCACCACCTGGGTCTACACGATCCGCAGCGGTGTCCACTTCCACGACGGGACCACGCTCACCGCCGACGACGTCGTCGCCTCGCTGCGCCGCAACCTCGACCCCAAGGTCGCCAGCTACTGGTCCTACCCGTACCGGAACGTGAAGTCGGTCGACAAGACCGGTCCGATGCAGGTGACGGTCACCCTCTCCACCCCCGACTCGACCTTCAACAAGTACATGGCAGCCAGCCCCGGCACCGTCGAGTCCGCCGCGACGCTCAAGAAGGACGGCAAGGACTACGGCAACCCGGCCAAGGGCGTCAACTGCACCGGGCCGTTTGCCTTCTCCTCCTGGAAGGCGGGCCAGTCCCTCATCCTCAACCGGTTCGACGGCTACTGGGCCAAGACCCTGCGCGCCAAGTCCAAGCAGGTGAAGTTCGTCTTCCTGCCCGACGCCACCGCTCGCGTCAACGCCTTCGAAACCGGCGAGGTCGACGGCGGCTGGATGGTGCCGGCGAACTCCTACAAGAAGCTCGGCTCCTCCTCGGCGGGCAAGCTCTACTACGGGCAGAACACCACCGTCGCCGACGAGGTCGTCAACAACCTCAAGGGCCCCCTGGGCAAGGCCGACGTGCGCCGGGCGCTGCTGATGGCGATCGACCGCAAGGGCATCATCAAGGCCGGCGTCGCCGGGGCCGGCGAAGTCGCGGACTCCCTGGTGACGCGCAACAACTGGAACGCAAGCCCGAAGAGCACCGTCGACGGTCTGCTCAGGGAGCTGCCCGCCTACCCCTACGACCCGGCCAAGGCCAAGCAGCTCGCCGCCAAGGCGGGCGTCAGCGGCCAGAAGGTCGTCATCGCGACCAGCCCGCTGGACTCGCAGACCACGATCATCACCCAGGCCGTCGCCCAGGCCGCCACCGCGATCGGTCTCAAGCCGGAGATCGACACGATCTCGCCGGACAAGTACACCGCTCTGTTCACCGACCCCGCCGCACGGAAGGGCATCGATCTCTTCCTGACCTTCTGGTACACCTCCATCACCGACCCGCTGGACATGTACGGCTCGCTGCAGACCGGCGCGTTCAGCAACTACGGCAAGTGGTCGAACCCACAGTTCGACGCGGCCCTCAGCAAGGCCATCGGCACGTCCGACCCGGCCGCGCACGCCGCAGCCGCGGCGAAGGCGCAGCAGATCGCGATGGACGAGCTGCCCTGGCTGCCGCTCTACACCGAGCCCGTCAACGTCTTCCTGGGCAAGCGGATCACCGGTGTGCAGCCCTCCATCGACTACCTCTACTACCCCTGGGCCGCCGAGATCGGGGCGCAGCGATGAGCCTCGCCATCGCGGCCCTGCGGCGGCTGCTCGCCATGGGGGCGACCTTGCTGGTCACCTCCTTCCTGGTCTTCTCCTCGCTCTACGTCGCGCCCGGCGACCCGGTCTCCTTCCTGGTGCGCGGACGCAGTCCGAGCCCGGCCGAACTGGCCGCGATCCGCCGGCAGTTCGGCTTCGACCAGCCCTTTTTCGTGCGCTACTGGCACTGGCTGGAGGGGGTCCTGCACGGTGACTTCGGCCGCTCGTACCTGTTTCACCAGAGCGTCGGTGAGGTGATCTCGTCCCGGCTGCCCGCCTCCCTGCTGCTGGTCGGGGTCTCGACGCTGCTGATCGCCGTCGTCGGGATCGGCGCCGGTGCGCTGGGCGCGCTCCGCCGTGGGACGCGCACCGACAAGGGGGTGCTGCTGCTGGTGACGGTCGGTGCCGCCGTGCCGTCGTTCGCCGCCGCGATCGTCCTGCGCTCGGTCTTCGGGGTCCGGCTCGGCTGGTTCCCCACCGTCGGCAACGGCAGCGGCGTGCTGGACCAGCTCCAGCACGTCGCCCTGCCCGCCGTCGCACTGTCGGTGACCTTCATGGCGCTCGTCACCCGGGTCACCCGCACCGCGATGCTGGACGAACTGGGCCGCGAGCACGTCGAAGTGGCGCTGAGCCGGGGCACGCCCCGGTGGAGCGTGCTGCGCCGGCACGTGTTCCGCAACGCGCTCGGACCGATCGTCACCGTCTCCGGGCTGCTGGTCTCGGGGATGCTCGTCAGTACCGCGATCGTGGAGACCGCCTTCGGGATGTCCGGCATCGGCTCGCTGCTCGTGAAGTGCGTCGACCAGCTGGACTTCCAGGTGGTGCAGGCGCTGGTGCTGCTGGTCGTCGCCGTCTTCGTGGTCGTCAACACCTTGGTCGACCTGCTGTATCCGCTGATCGACCCGAGGGTCGCCGCCGGAGGAGGAGCCCGATGAGTAGCATCACCACTTCGCCGCCGCCCACCCCGCCGCCCACTCTGCAGCGCCGGCCGGGCGCCACCCGGCTCCAGCGTGGCCTCCTTCGCGGCTTCCTCGCGCACGGTTGGCTGTTCCGGATCTGTCTGACGCTGCTGCTCCTCTTTGTGCTGGTGGCACTGTTCGCGCCCTGGCTGGCGCCGCAGGACCCGACCGTCGGCGACTTCGCCGAAACCCTGGCCGGCCCCAGCGGCGCCCACTGGCTCGGCACCGACCAGGGCGGGCACGACACCTTCTCCGCGCTGCTGGAGGGAGCCCGGACCAGCCTGCTCGGCCCGCTCGGCGTCGTCGTCTTCTCCAGCATCTGCGGCATCACGATCGGCCTCTTCAGCGGCTGGCGCGGCGGACGCGTGGACGCGGTGATCGGCCGGGTGCTGGACGTCCTCTTCGCCTTCCCGTCCCTGCTGCTCGCGATCCTCGCCGTAGCGCTGTTCGGAAAGGGTCTGGGCGCTCCGGTGCTGGCGATGGCGATCGCCTACCTGCCCTACACCGCCCGGCTGGTCCGCAGCCTGACGGCACAGCAGAAGAACCGTCCCTACGTCGCCGCCTACCTCGTGCAGGGCCACGCCCCGGCCTACGTCGCCGCGCGGCGGCTGCTGCCGAACATCGCGCCGACCGTACTGGCGCAGTCCACCGTCAACTTCGGCTACGCGCTGCTGGATCTGGCCGCGCTCTCGTTCCTGGGCCTGGGCGTGCAACCGCCCGCACCCGACTGGGGAGCGATGATCAACCAGGGTCAGGGGGCGGTGCTGGCCGGGCAGCCGCTGTCGGCGGTCCTGCCGGCGCTGGCCGTGGTGCTGGTGGTCGTGGCCTTCAACGTGGTCGGCGAGCAGCTCGGCGACCACCTCGCGGGGAGGGAATCCTGATGGCCGGCGACCTCTTGTTGCAGCTGGACGCGTTGACCATCGAGCTCCCCGGCGCCGCCCGCCCCGTCCTCGACGCGGTCGCACTGCACGTCGCGGCGGGCGAGGTCGTCGGTCTGGTCGGCGAGTCCGGCTCGGGCAAGTCCGTGACCGCGCGCTCCGCGCTCGGGCTCTTCCCGCCCGGCGCGCGGACCGGCGGCCGGGTGCTGGTCGACGGTGCGGACCTGGTGGGCGCGGACGCCGCGCGGCTGCGCGAGGTGCGGACCGCCACCGCATCGATGATCTTCCAGGACCCCCGGGCGGGCATCAACCCCGTCCGCCGGATCGGCGACTTCCTCTCCGAGCCGCTGCGGCTGACCCACGGCTGGCCCCGCCGCCAGGCGCAGACCCGGGCGCTGGAACTCCTCGCGGCCGTCGGCCTGCCCGATCCGCCACGGCATCTGCGGCAGTACCCGCATGAACTGTCCGGCGGCATGCTGCAACGCGTGATGATCGCCGGCGCCCTGGCGGGAGAGCCGCGACTGCTGCTCTGCGACGAGCCGACTACCGCGCTCGATGTCAGCACCCAGGCGGAGATCCTGGCCCTGCTCGGGCGGCTCCAACGCGAGCGCGGACTGGGCCTGTTGCTGATCACCCACGACATCGAGCTCGCCGCGGCCTCCTGCGACCGGATCTACGTGATGTACGCGGGCCGGATCGTCGAGTCCGCCCGTGCGGACGAGCTCTTCGGGGCTCCCCGCCACCCCTACACCATCGGCCTGCTCAACTCCTCCCCGCCGCTGACCGGACCGCTCGGCCGGCTCCAGCCTGTCCCGGGCGCGCCCATGGGACTGGCCGAGTCCGCGCCCGGCTGCGCCTTCGCCGCGCGCTGCGCGTTCGTCGAGCCCGGTCGCTGCGACCAGGCCCCGCCGGAGCTGCTCCCGCTGCCCGAGACGCCCGGCCGCTCAGCAGCCTGTTTCCGCGCGTCGGAGCTCGCGCGCACCACGGAGGTCCACCCATGACGACACCGCCGCTCACCACAAACACCACACCGCCGCAGTCCACTGCGCCGACACCGTTGCTCGAAGTCACCGAGCTGCGCAAGGCCTACGGCACGACCGTCGCCGTCGGCGGGGTGTCCTTCGCCCTGCCGCCCGGCGGCGCGCTCGGCCTGGTCGGCGAGTCAGGCTCGGGGAAGACCACGACCGCGCGGATGCTCGTCGGCCTGGAGCGCCCGGACAGCGGCTCCATCCAGGTCCTCGGGACGCCGCTGGCTCCCTCCGTCCACGGCCGCGCGGCGCGCCTGGCGCGCGCCAAGGCAGTGCAGATCGTCTTCCAGGACCCCTACCTGTCCCTCGACGCCCGGATCGGCATCGGCGCGACCGTCGACGGGGTGCTGCGGCTGCACGGCCACCACGACCGGGTCGCCCGCGCGGCCCGAGTCCGTGAGCTGCTGGCCCAGGTCGGCCTCGGCGAACGGGAGGCGGCCGCGCTACCGCGTCAGCTCTCGGGGGGCCAGCGCCAGCGCGCGGCAATCGCCCGCGCGCTGGCCGTCGAACCGGCGGTGCTGGTGCTCGACGAGGCCGTCTCCGCCCTGGACGTCTCGGTCCAGGCCCAGGTGCTCAACCTGCTCGCGGACATCCGCCGCGAGGCGGGGATCGGCCTGGTCCTCGTCAGCCACGACCTCGCGGTGGTCCGCTACGTCTGCGACGAGGCCCTGGTGCTGCACCGCGGCCGACCGGTCGAACACCGCCCGATGGCCGAGCTCCTCGATGCGCCCGCCCACCCCTACACCCGCCTGCTGCTGGCCTCCGTCCCGCACCCGGGCTGGGACCCGGACGACATCGCGAGGAGGCGGCGGGCACTCAGCCAGCCCGGGTGACCAGCCTGGCGCCGGAGCTCCGCTGCTTCGGTCAGGACCCGCCGGGCGCGTCCTCCAGCGGGTCTGTGGAGGACGTCGATCTTGGCCTTGGCACTCTTCCGCCTCGGCGCTGCGGGTCACGCTCCGGTTGAAGAGCCGGAGCGTCTCCCGAATCTCCGCCGCGGCCTGCACCGCCCGGGCGCGGGCCGCCCCCGCTGCTTGGCGCAGCTGAGCGCGGCCCGCCACGCCCGGTGGACCGCCGGCAGCTCGACATCGGTCGCCAGCGGCGAGGTCGCGACCGGCTCCTCCGGCAGGCCGGCCAGGCGGCGTTCGGCGCGGGCGACGGCCGCGTCGCCCCAAGCCCACAGCAAGACCGCCCCTGGGTCCGCCCGCGGGGGCTGCCGACGCTTGGTGGACGCCGCTGACTGGAGACGTTCCCCTAGCCCGTCACAACGGCCAGCCGTCCTCGACCACGCACCAGGCCAGACGCAGTCTGCCGGTCGGCGTCAGCGGGGCACTACGGTGGCACATGAGAGCCTCCTGCACTCGGCGGACGATGTCGCAATCACCACCGAACTCAGAAGGCCCTCCCCGTGCAAGGCCCTTGCGCCGTCACCAACGTGCCCGAACGAACAGCACACCTAGGCCCCAGGCCAACGGTATTGGGGTCAAACGGCAGGATCAGAGGTGAGCCCGTTTGTGGCGACGGCGTCCTGCTCACTGGTGGCGGGGCGGGGGGCGGGGACGAGGTGGTGGGCGACGCTGCGCAGTTTCTCGCAGGTTTCCTCGTGTTCGCGTTCGGGGAGGGAGTGGCGTACGACGCCGGCTCCGGCCTGGAGCCAGCACTGGTCGTCCTGCCGGAAGATGCTGCGCAGTACGAGGGCGGCGTCGAGGGTCCCGTCGCCGTCGCAGGTCAGGACGGCGCCCGCGTACAGACCGCGGGGTTCTCCTTCGAGGGTTCGGATGAGGGGATACGCCGGAGCCTTGGGGATGCCGGTGGCGGTGACCGCGGGGAAGAGGGCCGCGAACGCGTCCCAGGGGCCAAAGCCGGGGCGGAGACGGCCGGTGACTGTGGAGGCCAGGTGCTGGACGGTGCCGCGGTCGAGGACGGTCATGTACTCGCTGACACCAATGCCGTCACACACCGCGTTGAGATCCTCCAACGCGAGCCTGACGGAGATGGCGTGCTCGTGGATCTCCTTGGGGTCGCCGAGGAGGTCGGCGCGCAGCCGGGCGTCGTCGGCGGCCGTTCCGGTCCGGGCCCGGGTGCCGGCCAGGGGGCGTGTGGTGACGCGGCCGTCGGCGGTGACCTCGGCCACCGTCTCCGGACTGAACCCGGCCGCCTGGATGCCGCCGAGGTCGAGCAGGAACGAGCGTGCCGGGGTGTTGGCCCGCCGCCCCGCGACATAGCTGGCGACCAGGTCCACCGCGGCCGGTACGGGGACCCGCCGGGAGAGGATGACCTTTTCCAGCGGGCCCTGCCCGCGCAGTTCCACCAGGGCCGCCGCGACCGCCGCCCGGTAGTTGCCGGTGTCCTCCAGAGAGAGGGCGATTCGTCCGGTCGGTTCCGCCGGCGTATCGGTGTTGACCGATCGGACGCGGTCGACGATCAGTTCCAGCCGTTCGGGGGTGACGGACCGGACGAGGACCTCTGTTCCCTCGGTACGCACCTCGTCGCTGGGCACGATCAGGTGGAGCAGGGTCTGCGTGGCCTCCGGGTTTCCGCCGGCCAGTGCGGCCCCCAGTTCGAACGCGGCCCAGCCGTACGCCCGCCAACCCGACACCGGGGCCTCGGCGAGGCGTGCGCCCACGTGCCTCAGGTCCTTGGCTGCTTCTCCGGATAGTCGGACCGAGGTCAGGACGCCACCGGCCAGGGACCAGCCGGCGCTGCCCTCATACACCACATACGGGTCGAACAGGCCGCTGCGGACCAGCCGGGTCATCAGCACCAGCGGCTCTTCCCGCAGCGGCAGGCGCATTTCCAGGTAAGTGTTGCGGGTCATCGCGGTCCTTGCTTGTTGCTCTCCTGGGGGCGGCAGCCCCGTGCGCTGATCAGTGGGTAGGAGTTGACGACGAATTCCGGGTGCTGCAACAACGATTGGAACTGCTCCAGTTCAGTGGCTGACACTCCAGCCGAGGTCAGTCGGTCGACGACCTGGTCGGTGTTGTGCCGATGCAGGGCGATGCCCGTACTTCCACCCGGCCATGCCTCGGCATATGTGCTCGCAGTGAGCTCACCCAGCCCGGCGAGCGCCATGGCCCCCAGCACACGGCGTCCCCACAACGGATCGGCCCCAGCCGTCTCCAGGAGGCTCATCAGCGCCGCATGGACCCGGTCGAACAGGTCCATCGACGAGGCGTCGGGCGCGGCCAGTACCGGCGTCCAGCCGCAGTCGAACTCCTCCAGCACCAGCCACCCGCCCGGTCGCAGGGCTGCCACGAGCTTGTCAAGCACCGCCAACCGCTCCGGCAGATGCAGCAGCACCAGCCGGGCGTGGACGAGGTCGTAGTCCTTGCCCGGCAGCGGATCGTGCACGATGTCGTGGCGCAGCAGACGCACGTGATCCGGGCGGTGCCGTGAGGCAGCCCAGCGCGGTTCGAGCTCGGTGACCATCACCTCACCCTGAGGCCCGACCCGCTCCCCGAGCCAGTCGCCCAACGAAGCACTGCCACCGCCGACTTCCAGGCATCGCCACCCTGTGGCGAGCCCGGTCAGTTCCAACTGGCGCCGGGAAACGGGGTCGTAGCACGACTCCAGGACGGAGAATCGGCCGGCGCTCTGAGCGGCGGCACTGTCGAAGAGGTAGTGAGACACGGGCTGCCTCCACGTGCAGGAGGGGACGGTGCTCCCCCATGGTGACGGAGTGAGCGGGAGTCAATACATGGCGCTTAAGCGCCAGCCCGTCGAAGGGCGCACCCCTTGGCTCACCCAGCGGTGACACCGGCCAGAAGCACCTCCGGCGCACGTCACGACCTCTGCCGAGCTCTCCAGTGCCTCCAAAGCGCTGGCCTCTTTGCGCAGTACTGCGAGGAGATCGGTCTGCACGCGCGCACCGCGCGCCAATGCCGTCGTACCGCCGCATGTCCCCCAGCGGGTCACCCCTTCCGCCACCCCGGCCCCGAGGCCGGCAGCGGCCGGTCCAACACGTCGCCGCAGACACTCACCGGCGCCTGCTGAGCCGCATGGCGGCAGCAGAAGTCGCCCACCCCCGAGGAGGGCGCGGTCACAACCTGGGCAAACCCTGCTGCGTCGTCGAGCAGGCCTTCGCCCTGCTCCCCCAGCTCAAGCGCCCGGCTGTCCACGGGGCACGCCGAACCGAACTCCACGACGCCTTCGCCTCGTTGGCCTGCGGCCACATCCCCAGCATGCCGACGAACGCGGGACCATCGCCTCCAGCATGGCAGTTGGCGGATTGCGTCTCTGCCAGGCATGTGACACGTGGTCGCGATGACGGACGCCGGAGGTTGCCGGTGGTCCGGTTTCGAGGGACCGGTCACTCACTCACCTCGGCCAGGAGCTCTGCGGCCATGCTTCGAGGGCGGGCAGCGAGTGCGGAATCGGCTTGTTCCAGCTCGGCCACCACGTGCGACATTCAGCGATATTCGGCCATCCACAGCCGAAGCCGCCCAAGCCTTGGCCGATGCGTCACAGCCTGGACACAACGCCTTACTGTCGTCGGCATGACGGAGCCGGTGCCACAGACGCACGCACACGAGAACGCCCCGGGCGCGGCACGCCTGATCACTCTGTCCGACGGCATATACGCCATCGCGATGACACTGCTCGTCATCAACGTGGCGGTCCCCATACGTCTGGACAACGCCGCATTCCACAGGGCCCTGAGCGATGCGCTGCCCAGCCTCGGCGCCTTCGCACTCAGTTTCACCCTCATCGCCGGATTCTGGCGTGACCACCGCCGCATCCTCACCGCACTACCCATCGAGACGGCCGTGATCACCCGCCTGATCCTTCTCGGTCTCGGCCTGGTCGCGCTGCTGCCCTTCCCCACTGGACTCCTGGCCGCGTACGCCTCTCAGCCCGAAGCCGTAGCCCTCTACGCGGGTGCCATGGCCTCGATCCACGCGGTGCACGCAGCCCTGCTGCTGCTCACGCAACACCAAGTGCACCCCTCGCCCGCGTCATCCGCCGCCGTGGCCCGCCGCCGCTTCACCGCCCAACTCGGCTCCAGCGTGCTGATCTTCAGCCTCTCCGTTCCCTTGGCCTTCGTCAGCACGGAAGCAGCCATGTGGTTCTGGCTCACGCTCATCCCCGCCCACTTCGTCCTCGGCCGCTACCGGCGTCGGCGCCCGCACCAGTGAGTCCCCTGGCGCGAGCACGATCCCGTCAGAGGCCACCCGCCGACCACTGCTCCGCACGCCCCGGCTTCGCCCTTGGCCACGACTCGATCAACCCCTGGCCATCGCGCCGGCCTGCGCTGTCCGCTGCGACGCCTTCGCCCGAGAGGAACTCGGCCGCTCGACCCGCAAGAGCGCATCGGGCGAGTTCCCCCTGGGGGTCTGCTGGTCGATGAGGCGCCGGTGCTTGCGGCCGTGGCCCAGCGGAGACGACAGCTGACGGCTTCGCCTTCGACGATACGGACGTGGAGCCGCCCCCGCGCCCGGCGGGGGTGGACAGTCGCGGAATTGGTCCAGGAGCGACTCGGCGACAACGGAGTTGGGGAAGAGCGGATACCAGTCGCTGGGTGCCCGGTTGCTGGTGATGACCGAGGACCGGCCTTGCCGCCCGGAGACGAGTTCGTAGAGGTCATCAGCCTGAGACGGAGACAGCTGAAGCCGGCGGCACGAAAGAGCTCGCGCGGATAGGCGCGATGGAGCACCCCGGTAGCAGAAGAGGCACGGGCCTAGCGATCATGGAATTGCGACGTTCTGTGATCACCGGACCTGTGCCTGCACTCCCATCATGGCCGCGCTTCAGCTGATGCGAGCTCCTGCGCCGCTGACACGGACGCGCGGGTCACCCGCGCGCAGCGTCACCGTGAGCTCGCCAGGGCGGCCCAGGTCCGCGCCCTGGTGCAGGGTGAGGACGGCGTCCTCGGGGACCAGGCCGAGATCACGGGCATAAGCACCGAACGCGGCGGCTGCAGCGCCGGTCGCGGGGTCCTCGACGACGCCGCCGACGGGGAACGGGTCACGGACATGGAAGACGGCTGCCGCCTCCCGCCACACCAGCTGGACTGTGGTCAGGTCCAGGCGGTGCATCAGGGCTTCGAGGCGCGCGAAGTCGTAGGCGAGATCTGCGAGGCGGGCCCGCGTCGCAGCCGCGAGAACGAGATGGCGGGCGCCGGCGAAGGCGATATGGGGCGGGAAGGCCGGGTCGAGATCGGCGGCTGGCCAGTCGAGTGCGGCGAGTGCCTCCGCGAGGTCGGCGTCGGCGATCTCCTCGATGTGCGGCTCGACACTGGTGAGCGTGGCCCGGAGCGTCCCGCCCTCCTCGACCACTTCCACCGGCACGGTGCCGACGCGCGTCGCGAACACCAGCTCCCCGGGGCCTATCCGCTCGGCGAGCGCGACGGCGGTCGCGACGGTGGCGTGCCCGCAGAAAGGCACCTCGGCCCTGGGGCTGAAGTAACGGATGCTGTACGCCCGCCCCTCCTGACTGCCGAGGCCCTCCGGGGGCGCGGTCAGGAACGCGGACTCCGAGTATCCGAGGTCGGCGGCGATGGCCAGCATGTCGCTGTCGTCCAGTGCGGAGGCGTCCAGAACGACACCGGCGGGGTTTCCGCCGCCGGGGGCGCTGGAGAAGGCGGTGTATCGCAGCACCTCGGGCCTCGGCGTATTCGTCATCATGCTCGTGGCAACGCGGGGTGGGGCCGTGGCGTTCCCGGACGCGAGTGGAGACAGAGGTGGGCGCCTGCGGCGGGCCCACGCGGCGGAGCCGCACATCGATACTGGCGCAGCCCGGCCAGGGCTCTCATCAGCTCGTCGCGCGTCGTCACGCAGGACACCTTGCCACTCAACGGAGTGACCCGGTGCGCGAGTTCCGTTCTGCACATTGGTTGTACGTCTCGCCCGAGCGCTTTCCATGACGTCGTCCTGGACAGCGAGCGTTCTCGGCGACCCTGCAACGGTGCCCCTGCTCTGTGGGGTGGCAATCAGGACTTCCTTACGTACTCTGCCGGTTCTGCGTCCGCGGCCATGCTGTACAGCAGCAGATGACCGTTGCGGGCGAGCGTGAAGAAGACCGCGTCGGCCTGGCGGCAGCCCTTGCCCGACTCGGCGGTGTAGGTCGCCGGGCTGAGGGCCAGCACCGGGGACACAGCGCCGATGACGAAGGTGCTGTCGCAGTACTGTTCCGTGCCGTCGTCCATGCCCGCCGTGACCGACATCCGTACCAGGCGGCCGCCGACCGGGCCCTGGGCGATCCGGATCAACTCCTTCTCCCGGTAGGTCTCGTTGGCCGGCACCCAGGTGCCGACGTACTGGTCCGGCACCGCCTCCCGTCCGCCGGCCGACCGGTAGAAATCGGCCGTCAGGCCACCGGACTTCCACACCAGTACGTCCCGCGACCGCACCGCGAGGGTCTGCGGGGAGAGCGGCGTGCAGTGTCCCTGCGGCACCCCCGCGGTCACCTGACCCCTGCCGACGACCAGGGTGTCGGCATCGGCGGAGACCAGCTTGCTGCGCCCGGTGCACTGCGCAGCGCCGTCGGTGTCGATGTATGCGGCGACCTTGTCGCCCGGCCTGCCCGGTGCGATTTCCAGCCGTAGTACCCGTTTCGGCAGGTCCGAATCGCCCTCGAGGACACCTTCCCACGCGCCGACGAACTCGCCGGGGATACCCCGCTCGGCACTCGGCGGCGCCGATGGAGAGGCCGACGCGGTCGTCGAGGGTGCGCCGCCCGCCGCGCGGTCCTCCGCACCGTCGTCATACAGCGCCAGCGCCGTGCCCGTGGCCACGGCGGCCAGCACCCCCACTACCGCGAGGACCGGCCGCCAACGCCACTTGGACCGTGTCGGCGCCGGCGAGCCCTGCGGCGGGGTCTCCACGGTCAGCATCCGGGCGGCGAGCCGACCGAGTTCGGCCAGCAGCTCCGCGGGCAGCCAAGGGCCGTCCGCGTCGGTGGAGGTGTGCACGGCGAGCTGCTCGGCCGTGGGCCGCAACTGCGGGTCCTTGGCGAGGCAGGCGGTCACCAGACCGGTCAGCGTCTGCGGCACCCCGGTCAGGTCCGGCTCCTCCTCGGCGATCCGGAACATCAGCGCGTGCAGCCCCAACTCGGGGGAACCGAACGGCAGCCGCCCCGTCGCCGCATACATCAGCACGGAGCCGAGGCTGAACATGTCCGCGGCAGGCGTCACCCGCTGTCCGCGCACCTGCTCCGGCGACATAAAACCGGGCGAGCCGAGCACGACCCCGGTGGAGGTACGCAGACTGCCCGCCACGGTGTCGACTGCCCGGGCGATGCCGAAGTCGATAATGCGCGGGCCGTCGACGGTCAGCAGGATGTTCGACGGCTTGAGGTCGCGGTGCACCAGGCCCGCGCCGTGGATGGCGCGCAGCGCACGGGCGAGCCGCCCGGCCAAGGCATGCAATGTGGTCTCGGGCAGCGGCCCAAAGCCCGACTCGACGACCTGGTGCAGTGACGGTCCCGGCACGTACTCGGTGGCCACCCAAGGCACTGCGGCCTCGGTGTCGGCGCCCAGCACCGGCGCCGTCCACTCACCACCCACCCGGTGCAGCGCGGCGACCTCCAGGCGAAACCTCGCCCGGAACTCAGGGACTTCGGCCAGCGCCGCCTTGACCACCTTCACCGCCGCGGCCCGCCCGCCCGCGGAACGTCCCAGGAAGACCTGGCCCATACCGCCGGCGCCCAGCCTGCCGATCAGCGTGAAGTCCCCCATCCGCCGCGGATCCCCCGGCTCCAGGACGTGCATCCGTGCCCCACTCTCCCCGTGTGCGTCAGCTCGCTCTGCGCGGCGGCGACACTACCGGTTCGAACAGAAACCGGCCCGCGGTGACTGCGCTCCCGTCCTGTCCGATGGGCCGGGCAACTCACATGTGGGCCTATCGATGTGCCTTGTGCGGGCGGGCCGATCTTTGTCATGCCGAATGGGCTCAGCTTGCTGACGCTCATTGAAGACGGCTCTGGCCGCAGAGTTCCTGCGGAACGACTGCAGTGCTGGCGCCCGGCGACCGGACTGTCAGCACAGGCAAGCACAATGCCCTCATGAGCTACGACTTGGCTGTTTGGGACGGTCCGAGCCCGGCTGACGATGCAGCAGCTCTCGAGGTCTTCGAAGGCCTGTACGACACGTTCATGAGAGGCGCTGCCGAGCCGCCGACCTCGCGGAACAGGCAGTACGTCGAAGGACTGGTGGCCCGATGGCCTGACCTGAGCGCCGACGATGAGGACGTGAGTCCGTGGTCGGACGGACCCCTGATCGATAACGCGAGCGGTCCGCTGTTCTCTTTCGGCATGGTCTTCAGCAAGTACCAGGAGGCCGTCTCCGTTGCCGCCGCCCTGGCGCGGACGTTAGGCCTGATGTGCTTCGATCCACAAGATCGACGGCTGATCACCTGACCGCCCTTCGCCGACTGCGGCCCGACCGGCTGCTGCCAGATGACCGCACCCGGCCGGCATCTGCTCACCCCGCAACCGCCGGCCGCCGCTCTTGAACAGGCAAGTGCGGCATTACCCGGCAGGAACGTTGGGTTCCGTTCGTGCGTACTATCACTGGGCGGCTGCGGGCCGCGCAGCTACCTCCCGCGGGCGCCCAGTGATCACGGACGGGACCCGCTCCCCCATCCATTCGCGGCCACGCCTCATCGTCTCCTCGCGCCGTGGCCGGCGAACCGAAGAAAGGCCCCTGCCATGTCTGACGTTCAAGCCCCCTCCACAGAACTGATGTCGCAGTACACCGCGCAGGTGACCGGCGACCTTGAGCGCAACGCCAAGGAGCAGGAGCGCATCGCTGCGGACATCGAGGCACTGCAGGACCACATGCGTGCCCTGCAGAACGACCACACCGTGCTGGTGACCATGCACCAGGCCCTCGGCGGGCTCCCCGCCACCGGAGCCGACGCCGCAGCCACCCAGCCCGTGCCGCACCAGGCCTCCCCCACCTCCCGCCAGAGCAAGCCGAAGAAGACGGCCGCCACCAGCACGAACACGAAGAAGACGGCGCCCAAGAAGACCGCCGCCAAAGCCGCGCCCGCGAAGGCCGCCACCACGGCCGCCAAGCCGAGCCTCGTCGACCTGATCCACGGCCACCTCGAGCAGCAGAACGAGCCGCGTTCCGCCGCCGAAGTCACCACAGCGCTCGCGCAGGCCCACCCCGACCGCACCATCAAGACAACCGTCGTGCGCACCACCCTCGAAAACCTGGTCGCCAAAAGCCGTGTGCACCGCGCCAAGCAGGGCTCATCCGTCTTCTACACCGCCGCCGCCCCCGCCCCGAAGCCCGCTGCGGCCGGGCCTCAGCAGGAGACAGCAGAAGCGACCGGCTGAACGTCCCGCAGGCAGACCGCTCGCTGAAGGGCCTTGCCCCAAGGCCCAGTACGGCCCCTACCCCAGTGCCAGGCATCGGGAGCGTGGGGCCCCGATCACGGTCGGGGCCCCACGCTCCGAGCTGTACATCCGAGGAATCAGGCGCCGCTCCATCGAGACAGCGGGGCTGGGCCCTCCCCTTCTTCACCGTCCAGGGAGTCAACGCCCGACGCCCTCCGGGTCATGCGCGTTCTTGCGGCTCTTCCTGAAAGGCCGCCCGATGCTCCTGCCCATCGGACACGAGCGGCTCCGCCGGGCGGCCCTCCAATTCCCGCTGCCTGGCGGCCAGGGCCCTCGCCAGCATCTTCGCCCGGTAAGGGTTCGACGTACTGAGGGCCTTCGCCACCTCCACCGCCTCGTCCAACAGGGCCAACCGTCGCTCAGGCAACTCCCGAACCAGAGGCGACGCGCTCGCCTCCACCAGGACGTACGCCAGCTTCGACCCGTATGCCTCCGGCTCGACCTGTGTCAGAAGGCGGTAGATCCACAGCCCCTCGGCACCGCGCACCACCCGCCGGTGGGCACTGAGCAGCCTGACCCTCGCCAGCACAACCATGTCCTGATCCATCGATCCCCTTCGTCCCCCCATCCCCGACCGGTGCACGTCACACGGCGAGACAGCACAGCGAACGCGCCGACAACCGAGAAAGGTTGCCGACAGGTTGGCCAGGGAGTGGATGACGACGAGTCTGGCGCGCGGTACCAGCGGCCACAAGGTCGAACGGACGTGCCGTGCGTCCTACCGAATCCGCCTCCGAACAGGCATGATGGACCTGACACTCACTCAAGTCCCCTCTCTCACCCCTTGCGTCGGCTCAGCCACGGCATCCTGAACCCGCGTTCAGCCGCCCGACACGTGCTCAGGCGTGTCGTGTACCGGCACCCCTCGTGGGCGGAGACTCAGCGACGCGCCGTGCGCGAGGATGGGGTAGTGGCTGACGGCCCCGCTGCCCCTGATACGCGCCCGGTACAGATCCCCGCGCGGATCCATACAGTGGGCCCGGGCTGGCGGCAGCTGCTGGAGCGTCTGCATGAAGAGATCCAGGCGGCCTTTCCCGACTACCGTCTCCTCGATCTCAAAGAGAAACTCGGCGGCCTGCGTGTCTACGTGGAGGGGCCATCGGGCAGCGGCCACACGCTGAGGAGCTTGATCGCCACCGCCGAGGCGCAGGCCGAGCACACCTGTGAGTTCTGCGGCACCTTCGGCCGCATCCGCACCCGCGATGACCAGTCGGGAGGATGGCGCAAAGCCGTATGCGACACCTGCCACAGCGCCTGGTCGGCACATCGCATCGTCATCGTCCGTGGTGTTGTGCGCGACCGCGGGTGAGGCCGCAACTCGGTGGCGTATCGAACAGGCGGGCTGACCAAGCGCAGAGAGAACCTGTTGGCCTGTCCTGGAAGCCACAATGTGGCGCGTCGTCAATCGGGATCTGTCAGCAATCACGGGAGCCGTTCCGGTCGGGTCGCTGCCGCTCGCCAGGTTGTCACCGCGTAGGTGTTACCCGCCCATCTGGTTCGGATCCGCCGCCTCGAAGAGGGGGTCGGGGGGCGAGGAAGCGGCCTGGCCGGGTCGTGGTTGCGGGCGCCGAGCAGGTCGAGGTCGGTGGCGGCGGGGATCAGCAGCATCCGCATCTACCCGACCGCCCTGCCCCCGGCAGACGCGGCCGCCGGAGGTGACACCCTCAAGGTCCGCCCAGGTCGACTGAGCACCACGTCCGGCACTCCGCCCAAGGCCCGCCCCGGCTTGCCCCGGGGCGGGCCCCCGCCGCGCGGGGTGCCTGACCACGGTAGAGGCGTGAACCCGCAGCTGCGCAGGCGATGCAGCCAAACCGGAACTCGTCGATGATGCGTGCGTTCATCAGGCCCCGGGCGTCCTCGGGTCCGTCCGGGATGTGAGGGCTCCCGCGCCGCCGTCGAGTTCACGGCCGAGCAGTGTCAGGCCCGCCAGCAGGCAGACCATGCCCAGCGGCACGGTCCAGTGGTCGCGGCCGAAGCCCATGCCGACCGCCATCGCCACGGTGCCGGCGGTCACCAGAGCGGCCGGTCCTCGCGTGCCGCTCCGGATGACGGCGGCCAGGACCGCGAAGGCGATCAGCCCGATGAAGACCACCTGCGCCCCGATGCCGTAGATGATCGCCTCGGCACCGGGGATCTCCTTCACGTGGGCGAAGACGTCCTTGAGTTCGGCGCTGTCGGCCGAGGTGAAGCCGCCGACGAGGTCGATGGAGAGCTGCACGACGTTCGCCAGCGAGCTGAGCAGGACGATCGAGACGCTCGCGGTCACCGCGATCCGCTGCCCCGTGGTCCGCGCCCCGGCGATACGGCGGAAGCGCAGGCTCAGGACGGTGAACAGGACGAATCCGGCGAGCCACACAACGTGTGCGGCCGTCCACCAGGCGCCGGGCTCGGACTGTCCGTCGATCGGCCGCATCAGCAGCCAGCCGCCGAGGAAGAGCGCGGGCGCCGCCGCGAACAGCACACGGTCGCTCAGGCCGCCGGGCGCGGGGGTGTCGGCACCGTGCGCCAGGTAAGTGGCGGACGTGTCGTGCCTGCCGCGGATACGGGTGCGGGCCGGGACCGTCGGGTTCGTCAGGTTCATGCTCGAACTGTCCCACCGGGCCAGGTGCCCGTCACTCAAGCCGGCCCCCGAAGGCAGCCTGGGGTTATCCCCCGGCCCGTTCGAGTTCGGCCTCGGCCTGTGCGGTGGTCAGCGCGCCGAGCCGCCGGAGGGCCTCAGACTGCGGGTGCGGGCTGCCCGCACCCGCCGTACCGTGCCGACCTGTTCGCCAGTGGCCTGGTCAGCCAGGTCCGCGGTACCGACCCAGCTCACAGTTGTCCTCGACGCCTGCCCCGAACTGGATCAAACCCACCAACACGTACGGGGACTTCGCTCAGATGCTCGCCCGGCGCACCGGTGCCAACCTGCCGGACTGGATCAGATCCGCCCGCGGCACCTGGTCCGCGGTGCCACGGTCCCCGCATCTGCCCGTATTCGCTGATGGCCTACCTCCCGGTCGCTGCCGCCGATAGAGTCCGCCACGGAGGACTGACCGTGACGCGAATACCCAGACCGGCTGTAGCGCTCATGTTGGCTGCCTCGGTTGTCGCGGTGACGGCGCTCGCCGGGTGCGGGGAGCAGAAGTCCGTGCCGGCGGTAAAGAGCCCGTCGGCGAGCGAGCCCACACCCGCACCTCACCCGGTCATTCATCTCAGTGCGGACGGCAACACCCTGGTCCCCGGCGGCCGGCCCCTCCCCCTCCACCTCTCCGTCACGGGCCTCACCACCGGGCAGGCCGAACGACGCTATGTGGCGCTCTACATCGGGACCGTCCCCGACGAACTCCAGATCCGCGAGAACGGTTCCTGGCACGATGTGCCGTTCCAGTGGACCAACGAGCAGGACGACAACGGAGAGTTCGCCGCCATCGTGCCGCTGTCGTATCGCGGCAAGGCACGTACGGAGCTCGACTTCCGGCTGTTCACCGCTGACCAGCGCATGGACGACGTGGACGGCAAGGTTCCTGCCGTGACCGCCACAGTGGCCGCGGAGATGTCCAAGGATTCCCGTTATGCGGAAATCCACCCGTCAGCATCCGCGACGCGCCTGCGTTTTTCCGTCGATCCCACGCATCTCACCGTCAAGATCCCGCAGATACTCCGGGCGACCGAGGGCGGGACGCCGGTGGAGTGGTACGTGCGGGTGCGCAACGCCGCGGGCAAGCTCACTCGCTCCCACCTCCGCATCGCGATCTCCCTCACCCCCGGAGAGATCGGCCGATCCATGCGACAAGTGCACTGGTCGATCAACCGCGACGGCCGCTGGGCCGACCTGACAGGCCAAACACACGTGGAGACGGACGAGTTCGAGCTCCAGCCCGGGGAATCGCGGACCGTGCGGATCCGCCTCGCTCTGCCGGCCGACGCCAAGCCAAGCAGGTCCGACGACGTCGGCGCCGTACTGTGGGCGGCGGTCACGGCCCCTTGGTGGCCCTCCGACCCGGATCAGCCGTCGGGGGTCACGCACGACGCGGTGGCCACGAACATTCTCATCGAACGCTGACCTGAGAACGACAACCCCTCGTAGGCCGACCTGGCGCCTTACCAGACTGACCGGGGCGCGGGCGGAGAGGAACGGGGAGGTCGGGCGGGAGCGTGGGAAGTGGGCGAGGAGATCGGGGCGTCACTCTGCCTCTCGCGCGCGACGGCGCAGCCGCGCGTGGCCTCGGGTGGACGAGGCTGTCGGCGAGTGGAGCCAGAGCGCGCAGCGGGTCCGCACCGACTGCGTTCGGCACGGACCCGCCCGGACCTTACCTGCGCCGTCAGGCCAGCGCCCAGCTCAGCCGATGGTCCATCGCTGATCGCGGGCATTGCGGTCGCACACTGTCGTCCGGTAGAGGCTGCCACTCTGGTAGAGGCAGAGGCGGGTCGCTGTGTTCCGGAGCATGACTGCACTGGTCGGCGCGGGCTGGATGACCTGCCACAGCTGGTTGTTCCCACCGTTGCAGCCGTTGGTGTAGACGTCCCCGGCCGAGTTGCTGTCGAGGCAGTGCTCGTATGCGTAGTTCTGGAGTGTCGAGGACGTGTTGGTGGTGCCGGTCCACCGCCAGTACTGCCCCGCATAGCTGGTGATGCATTTCTGGGACCACAAGTTGTAGTAGGAGTTCTCCTCGATGCACTCCTTGTACTCGTAGTTCGCGAATCGGTCGAGGCTGGTCGCTGCGGTCTCAGCGGCGGTGGCCGTCCCCGGCATGGCCAGGTTCAGCGGGGTGGCGAGCACCACTGCCGCCCCACTGACCGACATGGCGCGCCTGATTCTTCTTCCGAAAGCGGACATGATCGATTCCCCTCAATCGTCGCCTGGCTTCCCTGAGTTGGCACCGGCACATGGTCGCAGGCGATCGCCGTGATCGGGACCCGAACGGAGGACCCACTACCCGGGACGCCGGGCCGCCGGGCTACCGCCCAGTCGAGCCCGAGACCTGACACCACGGAGCCCCGGGATCTTCCCCAGGGCTCCGGCCGATAGAGTCGCGGTCATCGCGGGGTGAACAGGGCCTGTACCAGCGACGACTTGCCCCCTCCGGAGGGCCCGACGACCGCAAGCATTCCCCCCCCGGGTAGCCGCTCATTAGGCCGGTCCCACGAGCTCGACGGTGAGCCGTTCACGGCCGAAGAACCAGCGGGCCCGGGCTGCCTCGAACGCGGGAAGACCCGGATGCGACCTTCGGTCGGCGGTCCTGGACCGTTAGCGCGCGGACCGCAACTGGTCCAGTTCCTCGCCGATCGCCTCCCGCAGCGCATCGTGCTGCGGGCTGAGCGCGAACTGCTTGTCGCTCCACCTCTCGCGCGGATACAGCCACACCGGCCTACCCACGAGTTCCGCCGGCTCCCACTCGAACCGGGGCCACACATGCGCATGCAGAAATCCATCGGTATTGCCGAGAATCTCCAGGTTCACCCGACGGAAAGCCGAATCCAACCGCCTGCACGCACGTTCGACTGCTTCTCCCAGCTGATCCATGTCGGACAAGAAGGCCAATCTCCTCGCCCTCGACAGGTCCGACAGACGCTGCACAGTCGCGTCATCCGCCAGAAGCACTGAATAGCCCGGCAGAAACTGGACGTCCCCGATCACCGCGAATCCCGCTTCGAGACGCCTGAGCACGGCGGGATTCTCCCCTCGCAGTGCACTTCCGATCCGGTCCATCCGCCAGTCACCACTCATGACAGGGACGCTACACACCCATGATCGGGGAATCCGGCACCGCATAGCCTGCAAAGGAGTTGAGACCTCGCAGCGGTTGGGTCGTCACCGTTGGATCATCGAACGGACCGTGTCCCGGCTTGCTGACTGTCGTCGTCTCCACTGCCGCTACGAGCGCAAAGCCGAGCACTTCCTCGCCTCCACGAGCATCGCCCGCACCCTCATCTGTTACCACCGGCTCGCCAGTTGCTGCGGGCCCGCAGCAGATTCGCCGCCAGGTCGTGTCCGTACTGGGCGGCCATGTCCAGCGGTGTGCAACCGTCTGGATCCGCGGGCTCCGGGTCAGCGCTGGGATCAGCACCGTCGGCCAGCAACCAGGCCAGGGTCTCCGCATTCTCGTGCTCGACCGCATCATGGGCAGGGGTCCAGTAGCCGATCACCAAGATATTCAACCGTCACCGCACACCGTCTGCCAGCGACCGTCCACCCTGTCAATCACCAATTGAGATGACGTCTACTGAGCGTTTGGTCCGGTGATTCGTGTCTGGTCCCGGGTCAGGTTCCGCGGCAGTTCGGGGTGGTTTCGCCGGTGAGCCTGCGGGCCATGAGGTCGATCATCGCGAGGTGGATCATGGCTTCGGAGCGGTGCGGGTGTGTCTCGTAGTCGCGGGCGAGGCATCGGTGGTGCATGAGCCAGCCGATGCTGCGCTCGATGGTCCACCGTCTCGGGATGATCGTGAACCCGCGGGCGCCGGGCGGGCGTTGGACGGGGGTGGACGTCGATGTCGAAGCGGGCCCCGTGGTCGATGGCGGTGGTGCGGTAGCCCGCTGTCCGCCCAGGCCTTCGTGATCTGCGGGTGGGCGGCGGCGATGCGGGACAGCAGGGTCACGCCGGCTGCGGTGTCGGACACGCTGGCGGCGGTGACCAGCACGGTCAGCAGCAGGCCGAGGGTGTCGCAGCCGAGGTGGCGTTTGCGCCCGATGATTCGTTTCCCGGCGTCGGTGCCCTGATCCGCGAGGGGCACGTTGGCGGAGGTCTTGATGGTCTGGGAGTCCAGCACGCAGGCCGACGGCTCCGCGCCTCGGCCCTCGGCCTCGCGGACCAGGCGCCTCAGCAGGCCGGTGAGCTGCTCGACACACCGTCCTGCTGCCACTTGGCGAAGTACCCGTACACCGTGACCCAGGGCGCGAAGTCGTGCGGCAGGTAGCGCCAGGAGATGCCGGTGCAGTCCACGTACAGGATGGCATTCATGATCTGGCGCAGGTCGTGTTCGGGCGGTCGGCCGATGTCCAGCGCCCGGGCGCGGCGCTGGTCCCGCCAGGACGTCAGAACGGGCTCGGTCAGCGCTCAGCGCGCGTCCGACAGGTCGCTGGGACAGGGGCCGTGCGGAGTCATGTTGGCGAAGTAGCCGACCACGGTCGGCCCCGTCTGCGGTCAAAAGGCGGCGCTCGGGGGCGTGTTGGGAGCAGACATGAGCAGCTGGAACGAAACGACCCCGGGCGTCGCGGACGCGTCGACTGTCCCATCAAGCACAGCGGCCTCGGCGTTGCAGGACTCTGGAAACGACACCAACTCGACCGAGACAGAACCAAACGCTCAGTGAGTGCCTGTTTCGAAGCCCTCGCCTTGTGACCTGCTGCAGAGGCGGCCCAGACGAGTTGGTCGGATGCGTGCCCTGGGCAGGGAGGCCGAGGTAGGGGCACGGGTACCGTGCTTCTGGGTCGGGTGGCGGCGACATTGAACTGACGTACGACTGGGCGCATCAGAAGCGCGCTTGACGATGGGGGTGGAATGGGAGTCGCGACGACGACGGTCCACGCGGTGAACGGGTTGACCGCGCGGTGGGCGGGTGCCTCGGAGGGCGGCACGGCGTTCTCGGCGGCGGGGGTGTGGCCGCTGCTGGCGCACCTGGCCGACGGGGCCGAGGGCGCGGCGCGGGCCGAGCTGGCGGAGACTCTCGGGCTCCCCGCCGGGCAAGCGGCGGACGCCGCACGCGAGTTGCTCGTCGCGATGGGCGCCATGCGGGGACTGGACACGGCTCTGGGGCTGTGGACGAAGCGCACGCTGGAGCTGAGGGAGGAGTGGGAGGCGGGCTTGCCGGCCGACGCCCACGGGGTGCTCACCGGGGACCCGGTGGCCGACCACCGGGCGCTGGATGCCTGGACGTTGAAGCGGACCGGCGGGCTGATCGACCGTATGCCCATCACGCTGACCGAGGACACGCAGATGGTGCTGGCGAGCGCGCTGACCATGCGCACGCAGTGGCTGAGCCCCTTCCACGAGGTGGAATTGGAGACTGCGTACGAGCCCTGGGCTACCAAGCCGCGGCTGGGCCTGTGGCGCTCCAGTACCGTGCTGGACCGGGTGGGGGTGGCGGACACATCCGGCGGACACGTCACCGAGCTGAAGGTCCTGGGGAACAATGCCCTGGACGTGCACCTGCTGCTCGGCGAGGAGGACATGAGGCCGGGGCAAGTGCTGGGAGCCGGGGTCGACATCCTCGCCGGCCGATGCGCGGTCGTGCCGGGACCGTGGCTGCCCTACGGGAACGTGGGCCCCGGCCTGCGGGTGGAGAAGGTGCGCTGCACTCGGCCCGAGCCGCCGTCGCTGGAGGTGACGACCGCGGCGTACAACATGAACGCGAGCCACGATCTGCTGAAGCTGCACCGGCTGTTCGGGCTCACGACGGCACGGGACACCTCTCGCGGGCACTTCCCCGGCATCAGCGACTTCCCGCTCGCCATCGGGTCGGCCGAGCAGAACACTCTGGCGAAGTTCGGCGCGTTGGGCTTCGAGGCCGCCGCGGTGACGGCGTTCGGCGCAGTCGGCGCAGGCATACCCGACCTCCGTTACGTGACCACCAGGATCAGCGCCGCCTTCGACCGCCCCTTCGGCTTCCTCGCCCTGCATCGCCACACGCGGCTCGTGCTGACGGCGGGCTGGGTCACGGATCCGTTGCCGTTCCCCGAGTACGACTGGGAGGACGAGCGATGAGCGGGACGACGACGCACACGGTCCGCGCGGTCAACAGCCCGACGGCGCGCTGGTCGGGGACCTCCAGCCGGGACACGGTCCTCTCCTCCGCCGGTGTCTGCGGCAGTGAGGGTGATGTTCTTTCGGCCGTCGGCTGGCGCCCGCTTCCTCGGCCAACTGGGGCCAGGCGCCTGCTCATGAGGGTGATAGCGGCCCAGGTGATCAGTGCGTGTTTCTCATCCCGCGGTTCGTAACGATGTCTGTAACCACTTGTTTGGGCTGCACTGCACGGATGGGAGGTGGCTCCACCCTGTAGGAGGTTGATGTGGCCCCACGGGTGAGCGGGCGGGGGCTGTCACGGCGGATATCCGGTGGCGTTGGGGTGAGTAGGTCCAGGACTGTTGGGCTATGACGATCTCCGGGGCCCCGTTCATGCCTGGCATCGAGTTGTCTGAGGTCTTGTATGAGGAGGCGGTGAGACCGATCCTTCGGGATGCATTTCCCGGGCTGCGCTACGCGGCTGCTCGGATCGGTAGCGGCTCTGAGGTGCTGGGCTTCGACACGTCGCGGTCTGCAGACCACGAGTGGGGCCCGCGGCTGGAGATCTTCCTGACAGCCGAGGACAACGCTCAGCACGGTGCTGCAATCCGCCGCACCCTGGCTGAAAGGCTGCCGAAGGAAATTCGGGGCTGGCCCACCCACTTCCAGGAGAGCGACGATCCGCTGGATCCGGTCGGCCGGATGCAGTTGACCGACGGCCCGGTGAACCATCGCGTAGACATGTACGACGTGGACGGATGGCTGGCCGAACAGCTCGGAGTGCGTTCGGCCGGTGCAAAGCTGACCACTCGTGAATGGCTGGCGGTGCCTCAACAACGGCTTGCTGAGACCACTGGTGGAGCGGTGTTCCATGACGGGCTCGGCACTCTCACCGATGTCCGGCGGCGGCTGGCGTGGTACCCGTACCAGGTATGGCGGTATCTGCTGGCTTGCCAGTGGCAGCGCATCTCGCAGGAAGAAGCGTTCGTGGGTCGCTGCGCGGAAGTCGGTGATGACATCGGTTCGGCCGTCGTGGCCGCTCGTCTGGTTCGTGATCTGATGCGCCTTTGCCTGTTGCTGGAGCGCCGCTACGCCCCCTACAGCAAGTGGCTTGGCAGTGCTTTCGGCCAGCTCCCTGCGGCGAAGGCGCTCAAGCCGGCTCTTCAGGGCGCGCTGGCCGCGACGGACCACCGGACCCGGGAGGCGCATCTGTGCGATGCCTATGAGAATGTCGCTGCCCTTCAGAACGCATCGGGACTCAACGCGCCAGTGGACCCGAAGCGGCGGCCCTACCACTCGCGCCCATTCCAGGTTCTGGGCGCCGAGCGTTTCGCGCAGGGGCTTGCGGAGACGGTCACGGACCCGAGTCTTCGGACGTTGGCGCTCGTGGGAAGCGTGGACCAGTGGGCAGACAGCACGGATCTGATCAACCAGCCCCAAGCCATTCAGGACGCAGCACACGCTCTCAAATGAGAGACGGCAGGGCTGAGACGGGCACTGCCCGAACGGCTGTGACTCGTTCCGGCTTGAGCGGTCGTAGCTGGCCCTCGGGATCCGACGACGTGCCCTCTTCGGAGTGAATGCGCCGCTCCGTCCACCTGACGACGGGAGGCCCGAAACGGTTGCGCGAGCATGCCGAAGAGGTCGTCGAACCGGCCCGCGTACTCCTCCAACGGCCCCGGCGCGGGCGGACACGGACGGCGAGCAGTCATCTCCAGCCCCCCACCACCAAGACAGTCGACTTCTACCACCGGCCTACGACCAAACCGACCTGCCGTCGACCCGCACCACCGCCGGATATAACGAACTACCGGTAGTGGCCGGAACCCTCCCCGCGCGCACGCGAGCCACCTTCTGGGGGTATCCCTACCTCAGGCGCCAAGGCACTTGAGGGTGGGGGGAGTTGGCCCTGGTGACGCAGAGACGACGGAGGTACGAGAAACGCGTTTCGCACCGTTCACGGAGGCGGGAGGCAATCGGTGCGCTGCGTGCACAGGGACGCTACGGACCTGGACTTCGCGAGGTGCTGCCCGCCCTCATCGCGGTCGTCCTCGTCGTGTGCGGGGTCGTGGCCGGCCTGGCCGTCGCGTACCGCGCTCTCGGTACCGGTGCACTCGTCGGCGGGCTGGCACTGCTCGCCGTAGTCACTGCGGCCGCAGTCCGGCATCACCGTCCGCTGGCTCGTCGACGCCTTGGCTTCTACACACCCGAGGAGATCGCCGAACTGGATGTGCAGGGTCTCGCCCTGGCCGTGTCCCGGATACTGCGCCGGGACGGCTGGCGAGCACTCACCCAGGCTGATGCGCAGGGCCATCCACGAGTCCGCGCACGCAACCGTCTCGGTCAGCGTCTGGAGGTGGCCTTCCGGCCGGTGGCCGAGCCGCTGCCCGACGAGGAAGCGCCGAGCCGAGCCGTACGCACGGTCAGCTCGGGGCCGCATCTTCGTCTCGTCGTGCATCGGGGGAACTTCAGCCGACGTGACGTGCGATGGGCGCGCCGGCAGGGCGGTATCCAGCTCATCGACGGTCAGCGCCTCAGGCGCTGGGCCCACGGCATTCCCTTGCACCGGCTGTCCGACGTTCCGTGACGCGCGGAGCAAGCCGTGGGCGCAAGGCCCGCGGCTCGTTCACGGGTGGAAATGATGGCGGTTTCCGTACGGCCCGTCAGTCCTCGTTCTCGCAGTGGTTGCCCACCGCGGGGTTGAGCAGACCGATGACGTTGATGGTGTTGCCGCACACGTTGAGGTCCAGGTCCACGGGTACCTGAATGACGTTTCCGGAAAGCACGCCCGGGCTGTCGACGGCGACACCGACAGGATCAGGATGCGGGTCCGCGCTCGCCGTGCCGGCACACAGCATCAACGCCGCCCCCGCCAGACCCACCGCGGCCGTCAGACGCTTCCTCATGGAGAACTCCTGTCACTCGGAGAGGTATGTTCTTCCACGCTGAGGGTGCTTCGGGGGGTCCCGACACTCTTCGGCGTCCGAACGGGTGGCGGCTGCCGGGTCAGGCCATCAGGCCGGCGGCGACCGTGGCCCCGAGTTCCCAGCAGGCCTCGATGCCGGTCTTGTCCGGCTCGCCGGTCAGCATCACCGGGTCCGCCGCGCGCCGCCAGCCCAGGCCTGTCGTGATCGACTCGATGCCGCGCACCGCTCCCGTCACATCGTTCCCGCCGTGCACGTAGTAGCCGAAGAGCCTGCCGCGCGTCTCGTCCAGGCAGGGGTAGTAGACCTGGTCGAAGAAGTGCTTGAGGGCGCCGGACATGTAGCCGAGGTTCGCCGGTGTGCCCAGGAGATAGCCGTCGGCGGCCAGGACGTCCGACGCGGTGGCGGACAGGGCCGCGCGCCGTACGACCCGCACGTTCTCGATTTCCGGGGTCGTCGCGCCGGAGACGACGGCTTCGAACATCGCCTGGCAGTTGGGCGAGGGGGTGTGATGCACGATCAGCAAGGTGGCCACCCGGCGAACCTACCCTTCGGCCGGGACACCTGGACACGAAGGTGAGCACCGCACCGTTGGAATCCCCCACCACCGTCGTGAAGATCGGCTCGACGTACCACGCGTTCCTGAAGAGCACCTCCACCAAGTCCATCGACTTCGCCACCTCCAGCAGCCTGACCGGCCCTTGGACCATCACCAAGACCGGCAACCGGGTCTGGGCCGATGACAGGCTCAGAGCCAGACCGAAGGTATCGAGATCCGGGCCCGGCTGACAGCAACGGCGAGGAACCACGATGACCGCTCCCACGGAGCGCTCATCGTGGCCCTCGCCGTCGAAGCCGGGCTTGCGTGAGGGGCACTACCCACACGTCAGCGTGGGCAGCCCCCAGTCACCGTGGTCGCTGCCGTTGCCGTCGCCGCCGTCGCCGACCTTGAGGTCGATCATCTGGGCGCCGCTGACGTCCACGTCGATCGGCACGGCAGCTTGTTTGCCGTGGATCGTCGGCGTGGTCACCAAGGTCTTGCCGTCGGCCGTCACGGAGAACGTCACCGTTCCCGCGCCGTTGGTCTCGTCGTCCACACCGACCTCGGCCGTCAACCGCGAGCAGTTCCCCGCGAGATAGAGCTGGATGTCGCCGTCCGCGTGGGTGCCCAGGCCCTTGGCGTAGCTCGCGCCTGCGATGCTGATCGGACGGCCGTCGCCGGCTGCCTGCTCACCGACGCTGGTGTCACGCTCGACCGGACCCCACCCGTTGGTGGACGAGAAGAACGGCAGGTCGCTCACTGCGTTCTTCCCGGCCGGTGGAGCAGGCGGGATCGCGCCGACGATGCGCTCGTCCGTACCGGTGGCCTGCCGTGCGTTCTGCCGGTAGTGGACAGTCGCGGTGAGTGCCGAGGCGGATGGCAGCTTCCCCGCCGGCGGCTGGATTTTCCAGGTGAAGGTGGCCGACTGGCCGGGTTGCAGGCGCTCGACCGACGCGGGGGTCGCGGCGCTCACGTCCCAGCCGTCGGGCGCGGAGAGCGAGGCCGTCAGCCGGGAGGCGGACGGTTTGTCCTTCGGTACCCGCACCGTCGCCTCGGCCGTGAAAGTCCGTCCCGACTGGGCGGTGTCGGGCACGTCCAGGGTGACATCCGCTCCCGGCCGCTTCGGCATCGCGTATGTGTGGGCGTCGTAGCGGGGGCTGTCGTTCTGTGCGACGTGCAGGGACGAGGCGTAGCTGCCGTAGTTGGTGAGCGACACCTTGCCGAGGCCGCCGGTGCTGCCGTCCAGGTTCCATACGGCAATGGCGATGCTGTTGCGGCCGTTCGGGTTCAGGATCCCGTTCGGCACCGGGAACGTGTGCTGCGGCCCGAGGTAGTTGACGTAGTTGCCGACCTGCCAGCCGTTCACGAAGATCGTGGCCCGGTACTTGCGTGACGGGTCGTCGGTGAACGTCAGCCCGAGCGACGTGTCCTGGCCGTGCGGCAGGTCCAGGGCGACGTCGGAGCGGTACCAGGAGACGCCGGGACGGGTGTCGGTCGTCGGAAGGGACGTCTTCTGCCACTTGCCGTCCGGGTAGCCGGGCAGGGACCAGCCGGCCCGCTCGCCGTACAGGCCGCCCGTCGAGAGCGGCCCGCGCACCGTGTCCTGCAGGTCCTCGCCGCCGCGTACGCCCTGCAGCCGCCAGGTGACGGCGGTCAGCGGTGCCCCGGTGAGGGAGGCGCTGGTCAGGCCGCGCGCTGCCTTGTTGCCGTTGGTCGAGTTGTAGTCCTCCTCGTGTCCCATGTTCACGGTGAGTACGGAAATGACGTTGTCACCCTTGGACTTGAGCGCATCGGCCGGGAAGGCGAAGTCGGCTCTGCCTGTGGTGGAGCTGCCCAGGAAGGTGCCGTTGAGCCAGGCGGAGAACGCCTGCGCCCCTCCGCCGGAGTCCGAGACCAGGCGGATGCCGGTCTCCTTGCCGGTGGTGTGGAAGCGGCCGCGGTACCACGTGTTGCCGGTGTGGAAGTCGTAGTCGTCCGCGTAGAGCACCGGCAGCGCGTTGACGCCGGAGACACTGTTGGTGGTCGTCTTGTCGGCCACCTGCCAGCTGGTGTCGTCGAAACCGGGGGCCGCTTCGGGCGACTCGTCGCTGTGCTTCCAGTCGGTGAGTGCCGGCAGGTGTATCGGGGCCGCCGTCGGGATCTTCCCGGTGAGGCTCCCCGTGCCGCCGGCCCGGGTGTCGACGGTCCGGCCGTTCCAGGTGATGTGGTCGGCGGAGGTGAACACCTCGATGTTCTTGTCGTCGGCGTTGTCGCCGGTGAGTGCCAGGGTGCGGTCGCCGTTCAGGCTGGTCGCCGTCCGCAGCAGGTGGCTGCCGCGCACGAGGACAGGGCCGGTCGCTGTGTCCTGACGCCAGAAGGTCTTGGCCGTGGCCTTGTCGCCGAGGAGCAGGTCGAGCGGGCGCTGTCCGCCGCCGGTGATGCTGACGCGGATCAGGTCCTTGTGCGTGTAGTTCAGCCGAAGGTCGCCGGTGGCCGCGTCCCAGGTCGTCGTGACCGGGCCGCCGCTGGAGGTCACCGTCGGCTTGGAGGCGTAGCGCAGCACGGTCTCGCCGTCGCTGCCCGCATCACCGTAGAGCACGGCGACGTCCCGGTCACCGATGGTCGCGCTGGTCATGATCTCCGAGGTCGAGTACTGCAACTGTGAGTCGCCGAGCCGGTAGTTGGCCACGATCACGTGTGAGTCGCGTCCGTCGAGCGTGATCGCGGTGCCCGGCTGCTGGGGCACGACCGGGTAGGTCGGCTCCGCTGCGGCGGTACCCGTCGGTACGTCGATGGCGTCGATGGACACGTAGTTGTCGGTGGAGCCCGAGCTGTGTGTCCCGTCGACGACGATCTTCAGGGTGTGGGCGCCGTCCGGCAGGCCGGTCTTCTGGAAGACCACTGCCTGGTTCTCGCTGCCGGAGTCGTCGACCGTCGCGACCTTGGTGCCGTCGAGGTAGACGTCGGCCTTGCCGTGGTTGTTGGTCTTCGGGCCGATCCAGCGGATCGCGGTGCCGTCGAAGGGGACGGTCACCGAGTCACCGGCCTTGTTGGAGAAGGACTCGGTGTGCTTGTAGTCGCCCCCGGTGTAGCTCTGGTCGGCCACGTGCGACCACGAACCGGTGTACTGCAGCGTTGAGTCGGGGTCGTCCCAGGTGTACGTGGTGTCGGCGGAGGGCTGGGCGTTGAAGTCCAGCGCGATGTGGGTCTTGTCGACCGCGGTGGACGTGGAGTTGCCGTGCCGCAGGACGTGGAACTGCGTCTTGGTGTCGGGGTTCATCCGGGCGGTGTCGACGACCGCGGAGTCGTCCGGCGGTGTGGCCCTGATCGTCTCGGTCTTGGTCAGCGGTGCGACCGACTGGGTGAAGTACCCGATCAGCTTGTCCTCGTCGTACTTCGGGTCGAGCTCTCGGTTCTCGCGGATCGCGGCGCCGTAGTCGTAGGACGTGTAGTTCTGCGGCATGCCCAGCCAGCCCCAGTTGGTGCCACCGTAGGTCATGTAGAAGCTCTGCGCGGTGGCGCCGACGGCTATGTTCTGCTTGTAGAACACGTTGGCGAACTGGTCGTTGATCAGCTGGGCGCACTTGTCGTAGCCCGGCCCGCCCCAGGGGTCGAAGGCGCCGCCCTGGAACTCCGGCGAGTACAGCGGCCTGCCGGCGGGGTGGTCGTAGCTGATGTCCGGAACACCGTTCCACTTCGAGGGGTTCGAGCAGTCGAAGCCCTGCGGGTAGGAGTCGGGGCCGTCGACGTCCAGGGCGCCGGTACCGGAGTTGAAGGTGCCGTTGTTGTTGCCGGTCAGCGGCACGGTGATGCCGTCGGCGCGGGCCTTGTCCTCCAGGTGCTTCATGTAGGAGTGGCCGGCGGCCGAGCCGTTGTAGTACTCGTTCTCGACCTGGTAGGCGATGACGGAGCCGGTCCCGTTGGTCAGTTGGTGACGGGCGATGATCCGGTCGATCTGGGTCAGCCATTCGTCCGCGTACTTCAGGAACCGCGGATCGTCACTGCGGTTGTTCCCCGCCTTGGTGGTCAGCCAGCCGGGCAGCCCCCCGCTGTCGACCTCCGCGTTGATGTACGGCGCCGGGCGGGCGATGACGTAGAGCCCGGCTTCCTCGGCCATGTCGAGCAGCTTGTCGACGTCACGCACCCCGCTGAAGTCGTACACACCCGGCTTCGGCGAGTGGTATCCCCAGTCGAAGTACAGCGACGTGGAGTTGAAGCCTGCGGCCTTCATCTTCTGGAAGATGTCGCGCCACAGGTCCGGGCTCGGGAGCCGGAAGTAGTGGAACTCGCCGGACCAAAGGTAGGTCCGCTTGCCGTCGACGAGGAACGAGTAGCCGTCGATACTCACCGTGTGCGCCCGCGGACTGGCGGCGGGCGCGGCGGCGGGCGCCTGTGCGCCCACGTCCCGCGCCGCCGCGGCGGGCGCGCTCATGCCCGCGGCCAGGGCGATGGTCGCGGCGGTCGCGAGGATCGCCCTCCACCCTCTCCGGCGACCGGGCCTCGTAACTTCTGAACTGATCCGATTACCCCGCACTGCGGCCCTCCATACGGCCCGAACAATCAGTATCAAACAGACTCAGGCAAAGTCGAACAGTAGGGCGCCACAAGGCTCAACACAATGGGGCGGGAAGAGACAGATGAGAATGGCGGGTCTGCATATCCCTTGCACGCAGGGCCGGTTGCCCCGGCCTGGGCGCAGCCACGGCCGATCGCCGTCTCAACTACCTGTTTCGACAAGGCTCTTTTCGGCCAGAAGGTCCATAAGAGCTCGTAACGGGATCATGAGCGGGTCTTCTTGAGGCGTCGCCAGCAGACGAGGCTGCGGGCCAGGGAGACGAAGGCGTCGTGGGGTTCGGCGCGGCGTTCCCAGCGGACGGCGAGGCGCGTGAAGTGGTGGAGCAGGGCAAAGGTCTGCTCCACGACGTAGCGGAGCTTGCCGATGCCCTTGACGTTCGGGGCGCCTTTGCTGGAGATGACGGGAAGGATCCGGCGCTTGCGGAGTTCGTCGCGGTTGGGGTGGGAGTCGTAGCCCTTGTCGCCGAGCAGGGCCTCTGGACGTCGGCCGGGGACGGCCGGGGCGGCCTGCGACGGTGGGTCGCCGCCGACGAAAGCGCGGGTCTGGGTGACGTCGTTGACGTTGGCCACGGCGGTACACCCTTCTTCACATCCCGGGCCTCGTCCAGCAGCAGCACCACTTCGTCCTGACCAAGGCGGTCGATGACGAACCGGCGGACGCCGTCCCGAACTCCGTCGTGACCCCACGCGCCACGAGACAAGAACGCCTGCATCACCGCCGATGTGGCATCCCCGATCTGCTCGGCGATGGTCCAGCAGTTCTTGCGCGGTAGCTCGGCCAACAGCCCCCGCACCATCCGTTCGGCCGTGCGCCGCGACTCCACCCTGCCGAACCGCCCAGCCACCGTTCCCATCGATTCCCTGAGCACCGACTCGGCCCGACCGGGGCCAAGTGTGTGGCCGGCGGCCACCGCAGAACTCTTCGTCGACGTCACAGATCGCAATGATCTGCGGTGGCCGCCACGTCTCGCCAGCCCCTCCCACCACACCAGCAACGAACATCAGCTGGACTACTAGGGGCCGGTGAGCCTGTCACCAGGGCACTGTTCCAGCGTCGTTGAAGAATCCGCCGGTCGGTCCGTCGTCGGGCAGGGTCGCGAGGTGAATCGCGATCGCCGCGCCCTGGTGGGGAGTGCGGACGCCCTGGAAGCCGTTGAGGTCGGTGGCGGTGAAGCCGGGACAGCCGGAGTTGATCAGGATGTTGGTGTCGCTCAGTTCCTTGGCGTATTGGACGGTGACGGCGTTGAGGAAGGTCTTGGACGCCAAGTACGCAGCGGGAACCGGGCCCATGCCGATGCCGGGCGTGGTCTGCAGGGTGAGCGAGCCGACGCTGCTGGACATGTTCACGATCCGCGGCGATGCCGAGCCGCGCAGCATGGGCAGCATCGCGTTGGTGACGCGCACGACCCCGATCACGTTGGTTTCCACGACGACTCGTACGGTCGCGGGATCGACCGTGGTGGGCGTCTGCGGCATACCACCAGTGATCGCGGCGTTGTTGACCAGGACGTCGAGCCCTCCGACGCGGTCGGCGACCAGCTCGGCCGCGGCGGCCACACTTGCGTCGTCTGCCACGTCGAGCGGAACGCCGAACGCATCGGTCCCGGCCGCGCGCAGCTTCTCCACCGCGGTGTCGCGGCGCTGTTGATCCCGCGCGCCCACGCCGACTCGCCAGCCGAGGGCGCCCAGGCCCGCCGCGATCTCGTATCCGATTCCTTTGTTCGCACCGGTCACCAGCGCGATCGTCTGTTCACTCATGTCATCAATCGTGGTGCGGACTCGGGTGGGACGTCCAAGACCGACTGGGTGGGCGGCGATACCGCACGGATATCGGTCGTGGTGAGCGCCGGATACGATGACGCGGTGGAGACGCGAGAGTTGCGATACTTCGTCGCCGTCGCGGAGGAGTTGCACTTCGGGCGGGCGGCGCAGCGGCTCGCCATGGCGCAACCACCGCTGTCGCGGGCGATCCAGCAGCTCGAGCGGCGGCTCGGAGTCGTTCTGCTGCACCGCACTGCTCGCACAGTCACCTTGACCGAGGCCGGGTCGGTGCTTCTGCTGGAGGCCCGGGCCGCACTCGACGCGGTCGAAGCCGCCGAGCGCCGCACCCGCCGCGCAGCTGCCGAATCGCCCGGTGTGGTGCTGGCCACGAAAGCCGGAGCGTCCAGCGAACTGTTGTCGAAGCTGCTGGACGCCTACGCCGCCGAGCCCGGCGCGGTCGCCGTCGAGGTGATGCTGTGCGGGCCCGGCGAGCAGGAAAGGCTGCTGCGCGACGGGCGTGCCGACGTTGCTCTGCTCCAGCGGCCCTTCGACACGACGTCCGGACTCGACACCGAGGACCTGCACACCGAACAGCAGGTCGTGGTCCTGCCCGCCGGGCACCCCCTGGCCAACCGACCCCATATGTCGATAGCCGAGGTCACCACCCTGACGGACCTGCCCCTGCCGCGCTGGCCTCGACGGGGCGGGGGCTATCCCGACGGACTTGGCCCGCAAGTGCGCGACCACACCCAGCTGTTCCAGCTGATCGCGCTCGGACGGGCCTGCGCGGTCGTGCCCGAGTCCCTCCGAGCCCACCTGCGCGACGATCATGCAACGGTGCCGGTGCCGGACGCACCGACTGTCACGACCGTCATCGCCTGGCCACCACACAGCAGATCCAAAGCCGTCGCCGACCTGGTCCGCACCGCGACATGCCTCTAGCCAACGGCAAGAGCGGGCAGCCAGAGGACTGGTGTGAATCGTGGGTGCCAAACCCCCTACCGTGATCGACAGGGGTCTTTTGCGAGGTGGGCCTAGTACTACACCACCAGCGCACCGCCCAGCGACGCCACTACCAGCGACGATGGGCAACATCCCTATGACACATATCGAACCTCAGCTGAAGTACTAGCCGAACCGGAAGGCCCTGTCATGGCGCTTCTTGCCGAATACAGCGTCTCCGCCACCCCCGGCCGCTGCACGGTCGAGGTCTACGACGCCGACGCCTACCTCGGCGATGGAGCCGCCCTCAAAGCCGCAGAGCAGCAGGTGGTAGCCGGCAACGGCTACCACCTGTACCTCCTGAGCCTCCAACCCGCCATTGATGTGACCGTCACGATCCGCATCTGGGACAGCCCGCCGACGCCGCCCGCCGACGCCGAAGGCCACACCCCCGTCACACTGGAATCCGCGACCGGCACCCTCGTCGTCAACCAGCTCACCTTCGGCCCCGCCGGTGAAATGCCCCTCCCCCGCCCCGGCGTCTACGAAGGCCACGCCTGGTGGACCGGACGCCAGGCAGCCGCCGACTACTACGCAACCTTCTTCGACCAGGACACCGACGACTGGCCCCTCGAGCAGATCCAGCAGTTCTGGAACCAGTGCCCGGCAGACGAACGCTACGTCCTCGACCTCGCCTACACCCGCGAACCCGAACCGGACGAAGAGGAGGACGAGGACGAGGAGTTCTGACGGTGTCCGATTCGGCGGGGAAGGGCGTGCTCAGCCGCCCGCGGAGGACCCGGTTTGGTGCGACGATGCGTGCCGACCTCGATGCCCAGCATGCGAGGGGCCGGCCGGGGCCGCCCGTCACACCAGAGGCTGCTGGCCCGCCGCATCCGGCACCTGACCGAGGAGATCGACGATCTCAACAAGCGGATAGCCGAGACAGTCGAAGTCAGTACGCCAGACCTGCTGGAAGTCCGCGGCGTCGCCCCGGACAGCGACGCTGGCCTGCTCATCCCGGCCGGCGACAACCTCGAGCGACTCCTCAGCGAGGCGTCCTTCGCAGCCTTATGCGGCACCAGCCCGGTCGCCCGCGGTGACGGGTCCCGTCACGCCGACCGGTCAGAGCGTGGGTTCTGCCGGAGGACAACCGCCAACGTTTCGAGGACCACCGCAACGTGCCCGGCCGGGTCCCTCCCCGCCTCGGCCCGGTCGTCCCGTCAGGCGAGGGGGTGCCTCTGCTCCAGCAGGGCGATGCCCAGCGACGTGACCGCGTGGAGGACCGCCTTGCCCTCGCGCCGGCTGGTGATCAGATGGGCGTTGCGCAGCACCGTCGTGTGGTGGCTCGCGGTCGCCGGTGAGATGTTCAGGCGGCGGGCCAGCTCTGTGGTGCCGCACCCACCGACGGTCTCCCTCAGCACTGCGGCCCGGGTACGTCCCAGCAGGTCGTCGAGTGACAAGGCGGTGGACTCGCCGGCACCCTCCCACAACGCGGTGTCGAGCGAGGTGCCGCTGAGGGTGGGGACGGCCAGAATGGGTGCCCGGTCCGGGTCGAGTGGCGCTTGCAGAAGTTCGACCTGCTGGGTGGAGAACAACGTCGGCGCGATGACGAGACCTCGCCCGTTCAGGTGGATGTCCGCATGGCGCGGGTGGACCACTTCGAGCACGGGCGGCCGCCAGCGCACCAGCGGACCGCCGAGTGTGGTCAGGAGTCGCTCGACCCCGCCGTCGGCCATCGTGCCCGCGTACGCGGCCCGGACCTCGCTCAGACGCGAGCGCACACCGCTCCAGTAGGGGGCGACGGTGGCGCGGTGACAGGCCCTCAGTGACATGGCCACCTGGAGGCGAGCTTCCCGGTCGCCATCCACCAGATTCCGGGCCCAGGAGCGATGCGCGGGATGGAAGTCGATGGCCTCCAGTTCGATGCGCATCAGGGCACGGGGAGCCGCCATCAGGTTGTCCACCGCCTCATCGACGGACGCCGTGTCTCCCATCAGGCTCATCGCGTCGACCAGCTGACCATGCAGAGGCATCAACGCGGCGAGCGGGCCGGCCTGCCCGCCCAGCCGTCCACGTACCGATGCGTGCCAGGGGCGGAAGGCGAGAGGGGCGTCGCGGTTCTTCAACAGCTTCACGCTGTCGAACGTCTCCGCCGCCACACCGATCGTCGTGGCCACACGGGTCCGCGCCAGGTCCTCCGCCGTGAAGTGAATGCGTTTCACCAAGCGCCCCGTCCTACGCGTCATTGTTTGGCTGACAGCAGTCTCAGTTCCGGACGGAGGTCGCGCAATGATCAATCAGGCCACGCCGGTCGACCCGGGATCGCAGGCAGGCCCTTACGAGCGCATCTGCCTGTTCACCGGGCTCAGGCACCCCCGGAGGAGCTGCTGCCCGGCTACGGGGAGTCCTGACCGAGCGGTCGTCTCCGGCTGGCGTCCCCGCGGCCCAAGGGGACGCCAGCCGGGGACGTCGGACCGGGCCGGTGCGCCGAAGGCTTCCTCTGGGAGCCTCAGGCGAGGCTGAGGCGGGTGAGTGTGGTGGTCCAGTCGGTGACGATCGCTTGCCGAGCGGCGGCGAGGGTGACCTTCCCCTTGCAGACCGCGGTGTGCAGCTCCGTCTCCACCGGGTCCTTCGCATTGTTGACCCCGGGCGCTCATGACGTTGACGCTGCCGACGATCGGCTCTCGGCAGTTGCGGACAGACGCCTACGGTCCCCGCCATAATTCGACTCGCGCTGGACCCTCTACGTCAATCTCGCCTTCATCGGCGGTGTGATGCTGCTCCAGCGCACCACCCGCGACAAGACCGCCACGATCGACATCCCTGGCGCCGTCCTCGTCGGCGGCGGTCTGTTCTGCATGGTCCGGCTCACCGGCCTCGACCTGACCAGCGGCTACGCCACGGACATCACGCCGCCTCTGATCGTGGCGGGCCTCGGCCTGGTGATGGCCCCGGCGATGAGCCTGGCCACGGTCGGCGTGGGTGCCGAGGACGCCGGCGTCGCCTCTGCCGCCGTCAACACCATGCAGCAGCTCGGCGGCTCGCTCTGCACCGCCCTCCTCAACACCCTCTCCACCACCGCCGTCACCAACTACCTCTACGGCAAGAACCCCAAGGACCCCTTGGACCTCGCCCAGGCCGGCCTGGAGGGCTGCTCCACCGCCTACTGGTGGTCCGCCGCCTTCTTCGCCGACGGAGTGATCATCAGCGTCCTGCTCTACCGCCGCGGTGTCCCGGCCACCGACCCCGACACGGCACCCGTCGTCCATATGTGACGCCAGCGGCTTCCCGCTCAAGGACGCCCGACCCGAGGAACTCGTCGCGGGCATCCACGCGGTGGCGACCGGCGACGCCGTCGTGGCCCCGCGCCTGACCCGGCGCCTCCTGGACGCCTACGCCCACCAGGTGCTCGCCCCGCCCAGCCTCCCCACGGCTGAGGACCCTCGGCTGCGGACGCTCAGCGACCGCGAACGAGAGGTCCTGGTCGCCATCGGCCAGGGCTGGACGAACACCGAGATCGCCGAACGGCTGGTCCTCACCGAGTCCACGGTGAAGAAGCACGTCGACCGCGTCCTCGCCAAGATCGGGGCGCGCGACCGCGTTCAGGCCGTGATCATGGCTTACGACGCCGGACTCGTCAGGGCCAAACCGTAGCTCTGGAAGCGCATGCTGAGCCTGATGCTGCCGGGGAGGTGACGACTCGTCACTCATGCCCACGCACTCCGCGCACTGGCTGGAGACGCAGGCGCACCCGGAGCTCGCCCGAGCCGCGACGTGGCACCGGGCCCGCCACGCGGACACCGTCGGCACGGCCATGCTCGAGCCCGGTCACTCTCTTTACTCGACCTGCCTGACTGCATACCTCCTATGTATCGAGGCACTCTTCCTGAGACTCGAATGGGGCTGCCAGCTGCAATCTCTGCGTTGATCTGGGCTATTCCTGTCATAACCCTAGACAGGCCACCGGCCAATGTCCGTTAATACATCCGATGTTGCACCGTCGAACGCACGCCGTATGCAAGGCCTGTCAACACACCCCGCGCTGTCCGGCGAACCGCCGGGAGGAGCAGCCCGGTCGCCTGTCACCCCACACACCCCGCCACCCAGGCCGCCGTCGACTGTCCCAACCACGCCGTCACCGCAAGCAATTCCATCGACCCACAGGAGTGAGCCATGCCCTCATCAAGAATGTCTCGCCGTACGTTTCTCGGCGCGGCGGGTGCAGCCACCGCCGCGACCGCCCTGCCGCTCGTCCCCGGCTTCTCCGGCCTGCTGTCGCAGGCGTCAGCCGCGGACACGCAGACCAACCTGAGCAAGATGGTCGACATGCGGTTCGGCATGTTCAACCACTTCAGCCTGGGCACCTTCACCAACCAGGAGTGGGCGGAACCCAACCAGAGCCCCACCCTCTTCGCCCCGCCGAGTGTCAACTGCGCGCAGTGGGCCGACGCCGCGGCCGCCGCGAAGATGAGCTACGGCTTCCTGACCACCAGACACCATGACGGCTTCGCCCTGTGGCCGAGCGCGTACGGCACCCAGAACGTCGCGAACAGCTCGTACAAGCACGATGTCGTCCAGGCGTACTGCGACGCCTTCCGGGCGAAGGGGCTGAAGGTCGGGCTGTACTACTCGATCTGGGACCGCACCTTCGGCGTCGAGGCATGGGAGAGCCGGCACAAGGTGTCCGGGCTCCAGATCACCGATGCCATCCAGCCCAGCCACATGACCTTCATCCTCGGTCAGATCCGCGAGCTGCTCACCAACTACGGCACCATTGACATGTTCATGACTGACGGTTACGCATGGCAGATGGGGCAGCAGGCGGTCTCCTACCAGGCGATCCGTTCGCTGGTGAAAGAGCTGCAGCCGGACTGCGTCATGATCGACCTCGGCGCACTGTCGGAGCCCTTCCTCGGCGACGCGATCTTCTTCGAAGAGCCGATGGGCATCACGGCACCAGTGGGCAACACCTACGCCGCTTTGCAGGGACAGACCATCAGCAACGGCTGGTTCTGGCACCCGTCCACCCCGACTGAGGGCCTCCTGAGCAAGACCGCGATCCTCTCGCACCTGGCCGACCTGGAACCGAAGTACACCTCGTTCATCCTCAACTGCCCGCCCAACCGCAACGGCCTGCTGGACACCAACGTCGTCAACCGGCTGGCCGAGGTCGGCGCGGCGTGGAGCCCCAACACCTCAAGGCCGCCGCTGCCCACCCAGCCGCTGCGCGCCGAGCATCCCGTCACACCGGTCAACGCGTACGCCACCGGCTTCCACACCGGCGAGGGCCCGTTCAACGCCATCGACGGACTCAGCGACGCCGGCTACGAGACCTGCTGGTCGACCTGGAGCCTGCCGCTGCCACAGTCCATCACCATCGACCTGGGCGGCGTGTGGAGCAACGTCTCCACCCTGGAGTACCTGCCCAAGCAGTGGGGCCGCAACAACTCCACCGACGGTGACATCACCTCCTACACCATCCTGACCAGCACCGACGGGGTCACCTTCACCCAGGTCGCCACCGGCACCTGGGCCGGCAACAAGAAGGCCAAGCTGGTCGAGTGGCCCAACAGGAACGTGGGCTTCGTACGGATCCAGGTCAGCGCGGCCACCGGCAACTACGCCAACGTCAGCGGCGTCAGGATCGGTGGCCGGTCGCTCAAGCCGGCACTGGTGTCCACCACACTGCCCGGCGACGGCACCGTCTACCGGCTGGTCGCCCGGCACAGCGGCCAGGCCGCCGACGTGGTGGGCAGAGCCACGACCGACGGCACCCCGATCCAGCAGTGGCCCTTGCTCGACCAGACGAACCAGAAGTGGACCTTCATCAAGACCGGCGACGGCTACTACAAGATCAAGGGTGTGGGCAGCGGCAAGCTCCTGGAGATCGGAGGCCTCTCCCGCGCGGACGGCGGCACCGCCGGCATCTGGGCAGACGCCGCGGCCCCCCAGCAGCACTGGGCCGTCACACCCACCGGTGACGGGCACTTCCTGCTCATCAACCGCCATAGCGGGCTCTCGCTCGCCGTGGACGAGGCAAGCACCGCCAACGGAGCCGCCGTCGAGCAGCAGCCGTACGCGGCGTGCAGCGAGCAGCAGTGGCGGATCGTCCCCTCCTGATCCTGCCCTCCGTCCCTCGCTTCCTCCGTATGCCGTGAGGCGCGGCGGTGATGGTCCTCTGGGGGTGCGGGGCGCTTGGGCACCCCGCACCCCCAGAACGCACGCCTGCCTGACTCCCCACCAGCGTCCGGCCGTACCTCATCGGACTCCGCCCACGACCCCCGTTCTCATCCCTGATCTTGCGTGGGTATCCCCGGCGTACGGCCCTCCGGCGACGGCCAGATCACGATCGAGGGCAGCAACGGGACCGACCCCGGCGGTGGGGTCAGTGCCGGGCGAACTGGACTCCCGTCGACTGCACTACGTCCGGCCGCACGGCGATCCCGTTGATGGTCAGGCGTTCTCCGTAGATGTCGGTGAGCCTGATCGCGCTGCCGCACCCGCTGCCGTCGGGGGAGAGGAAGTAGTTGTAGTCGGTGCGCGCCAATTGGCGCCAGCTGCCGCCGCTGCGGACTTCCAGCCGTGCGAGGGGGTTGCGGTGGCCGATCGCCTGAATACCGCACCAGTAGGGGCTGGACCCGTTCTTGTAGCGGATCGAGATCGTGCCCGCCGTGCTGGGGCTCAACAGGGTCCAGGTGATTGCGACTCGGCCGGTCGAGACGGGGACCAGTTTGGCGAAGGCCTGTTCGCTGAGGTCGAGTTGGCCGGGTGCACAGGGCAGGGGGCATTCGTTGGTGATCCGGACCGTGACGGAGTTGCCGTTGGCCGTGTGGACGCGCACGTAGGCCCCGCAGGCCCTGGAGGTCTGGTAGTCGGTGGTGTTCATCGCCGCGATCATCATGTCGCTGCTGGGGCCGTAGGAGCAGGCGCCGTCTCCGACTCCGGCCTTGTAGACCGTGGCGACTCCCGGGTAGGTGACCTTGGGCCGGATCCGTCCGGCCAGGGGGGTCGTGGCAGGCGCCTTGCGCGGTGAGGCCGACGACGGCGACCTCGACGGCGCCTTGGACGGGGAGCCGGAGGCCTTGGGGGTGGCACTGGCCTTGGGGCTGGCGGAGGCCTTGGGGCTCGCGGAGGGGGACGGTGAGGACGGCTTGTGCCCGGGTGAGGCCGGGGGGTGGGTGTCCTGGGAGTTGGCGACGGCCGTGGCCGCGGCATCCTCCTTGCGGTCGGGTTGCATCGCCATGACCAGGCAGACGAGAAGTCCCGTGACGGCCAGCCCCGTGGTGGTGCCCACCATCAGCCGGCGTCTGCGCCTGCGCTGCCGCGCGGCCTGACGTGTTGTCTCGTGCATGTCCATCCGTTCGGAAGAGCGAGTCGGTGTTGCACTCCTCAGTGGCCGCCGGACGCGAAAAGGTTGCCGCCGATTTTCCGGCAGGTAGGACCCCGGAACGTGAGCAGCCGGACGGACGTGCTGGGCGCGGTCTTGGTGGTGGTTCCCCGTGCTCCCACCCTTGGGTTCTCAGGTGGGAGCACGGCCTGCTTCGGGCGCGGGTCACTGCTTGAGCGGGGTGGCTGTGCCATGTGTTCCGGGGTGGCGGGCAGGCCCGGGGCGCACCACCCCGGGGGTGTTCAGCCGATCTTGGTCATGTTCCACTGCTGCGGGGAGCCCCCGTTGGGGGTCCACTGGATGACCTGGCTGTCCGCGTCGGTGTTGCCGTTGTCCAGTGCCTTTCCGCTGTGGCGGTTGATGAGCCGGTACCCGCCGCCGCCCAGCGAGGTGATGGCCCACTGCTGCTGGTTGCTGCCGTTGTCGGTCTTCTGCACCATTCCTGCGCCGTCGCCGGTGTTGTTGTCGTCGTCGAGGGCCTTACCGCTGCGGACGCAGAGGAGCTTGTAGTAGCCGTGGCCCAGGTCGGTGACCGTCCACTGCTGGGGGGAACCGCCGTTGGAGGCCCACTGGATGACCTGGTTGCCTTCGGCGGTGGTGTTGTAGTTGTCGAGGGCCTTACCGCTCCGGGCGCAGAGGAGCCGGTAGACGCCGCCTGCCAGGACGGCCGGCGTGCCGTTGACCTCGACGCAGACGACGGAGTCGTTCGTGTTGGGCGCACTGGCCGGCACCTGGATGTTGATCTGCCCGCCGCTGATCCAGTAGTTGAGGTTGGCGGAGGGGTTGTTCATCAGGTAGATGCGGTTGATCGTGTTGTACACCTCCGGGATCTGCAGGATGCCGTTGGTGGGCCAGTTGAAGACGTGGGCGAAGAGCTTGCCGCTCTTCTTGGTGATCTTGCCCCAGGACGGCTCGGTGGCGAAGGGGCTGCCGCTGGTGCCGTGGATGCTGTCGGAGTGGGTGGCCATCCACGAGGCCAGGCCGTTCAGAACGGTCACCGACCCGGGTGTGACGGTGCCGTCGCTGCTGGTGCCGCCGTCGGGGCCTATGTTGAGCAGGTAGTTGCCGTCCCGGGAGACGACGGTGACCATCTCCCTGATGATGGTCTGGACCGAGCGGTATTGGTTCTCCTTGCCCGCGTTGTAGCCCCAGGCGTCGTTCATGGTGGCGCAGGATTCCCACGGCCGGTCAAGCGGCGCGTTGGGGATGCCGAACTCCGCGACGGCGTAGTCACCGAGACCCTGGTCCCGCTTGACGCGCTCGTTGACGATGAGATTGGGCTTGCGGTCCATCAGCCAGCGGTACAGGTCCTCGCCGTCGGGCTTGGTCCACCAGTCGCTGAGCGTGGGCTGGGAGGGGTTGCCGCACCAGTCGCCGTCGAACCACAGGATGGCCGGGTCGTAGCGGTTCAGCAGTTCCTGCAGCTGGGCCTTCATGTCGTTGATGTAGGCGGTGCGGGCGGTCAGCGACGACATGGTGGAGTAGCTCTTGTCGCTGTCGCAGGTCTGGGAGGGGTGCTGCCAGTCGAGGATCGAGTAGTAGAGCCCGAACTTGATGCCCCGGCTCTCGCACGCGGACTTCAACTGGGCCAGCAGGTCGGGCTGGAAGCCGTTGTAGTCGTGCAGGTTGTACAGCTTGGTGCCGGTGGTGTCGGTGAAGCCCGGGACGTCGGAGTCCCACATGGCGTAGCCCTCGTGGTGCTTGGCGGTGATCACGAGGTACTTCATGCCCGCGTTCTTGGCCAGATCGGCGATCGTATTGGCGTTGAAGCTGGACGGGTTGAACCCCTTGGTCACCTGGTTCTGGTAGTCGGCCTTGCTCCAGCGGCTGACGCTGAACGCCCACTCGCCCTGCTTCAGGTGGGCGTAGGACCCGAAGTGGATGAACATCCCGAACCGGGCCTGGTACCACCAGTCCAGCTTCGAGGAGACGGAGTAGGCCTCGGCCGTGGCGGGCCACAGGGTGGCAGGCAGACCGAATGCCACGGTGGTGCCGGCGAGGGTTGCGGCCTTGAGGATGGAGCGCCTGCTGAGGGGGGCGGAGGACATCGTGCGGCTCCTGGAGGGGGTGTAAGGACACAGGGCGTCGTAACTGCTTGTCCGCGGCACAGCACAGACCCGTGGAGAACGGCGGCTCGGGTCCTGCGGGCGCTACGGCCCTCACGGACATGGGATGTATTAACAGGTGAAGACGTGGTCACTGTCTAGAGCAATGACAGAGAATCCAGATAAAGCCAGGTCATGGCCCCTCCGGGAATTTCAACTCCACAAAACATCGGACGTATAGCGTTTAGGCTTCAGTGGGTGAAAAGGGCACAGCTGCGCAGCGCGGCCACCCGACCACGCTGCCTGCCTGCCGTCAGATTCCGGTGCCGTCGGCTACGCGTCCCCCACCACGACGATGTCCAGAGTCCTCGGCCCGTGCACGCCCTCGACCCGGTCCAGTTCGATGTCGCTGGTGGCCGACGGACCGGAGATCAGGGTCAGCGGCCGGTACGGATCGAGCAGGCTCAGCGCCTCGGGCACGTCGGGAGCGATCTGGTCCTCCCGGACCACGCAGATGTGCTGGTCCGGGAGCAGGGTCAGGGCGCGCCGCCCCTGGCCCGGACCGTGGTCGAGGGTCACGGTGCCGGTGACGGCGATGGCGACGGCGACGGTGGTGATCACGGCGTCCGCCGCGTCGAGTTGCCCGACGGACAGTGGCGGGACATCCGCCAGGAGCGACCACTCCCCCTCCGGAACCAGGTCCTCGGGAAGCCCGGCAGGCACCACCAGGGACCGTGCTCCGGTGCGGGCCAGCGCGCGGGCGACGGCGGCCGCGGCACCGTTCGCCGGAACGCGGACCACCGTGGCGCGGTATTCGGCGGCGCGCTCGGCGAACAGTCCGACGATGTCCGGTCCCGCATGGTCGGCGCGGTTCTCGGGCGGCAGGTGTGCGTCCTGGGGAAGTTCGGACTCCGGAACACCGGACAGTGCTTCCCGAACCGCGCTCAGGACGGTCTCGCGGCCGTTCATCGTCGCCCCTTTCCGTCTGCCGTCGTACGACTGCCTTCATCGTGTTCGCTCGTGGGTGTTCGCGTACGGCGCCACCAGGCGCGCAGGGACTCCCGGGCGGATACCGGGGTGTCCCGGGTGCCGGACCAGCGGGCGAACGGACCCGGCAGGGCGCCGATCAGGCCGTCACGGGCCACCAGCCGGGCGCCTGCGGCCGCCAGCCGTTGTACGGCGGCCAGCCGCCGCGGTGAGGACAGCACGGCGCCCGCCGCCTTCATGGCGAGCGCCTCGGCGGTCGGGAGCAGCCGGTCCCGGCGTTTGGCCTCCACGGCCTCGGCGCGCAGATGAACCAGCACCTCGGGGATGTTGATCTTCACGGGGCAGGCGTCGTAGCAGGCGCCGCACAGCGTCGAGGCGAAGGGCAGGGAGGCCGCGTTCTCGACACCGACGAGCTGCGGGGTCAGTACGGCGCCGATCGGGCCGGGGTAGACCGAGCCGTAGGCGTGGCCGCCCGTGCGCTCGTACACCGGGCAGACGTTCAGGCAGGCCGAGCAGCGGATGCAGGCGAGGGCCTGGCGACCCACCTCGTCGGCCAGGGTCGCACTGCGTCCGTTGTCGAGCAGCACCAGATGGAAGTTCCGGGGACCGTCGCCCTTGGTGACACCGGTCCACAGCGAGGTGTAGGGGTTCATCCGCTCGCCGGTCGACGAGCGTGGCAGCAGCTGGAGGAAGACCTCGAGGTCCGCGAAGGAGGGCAGGACCTTCTCGATGCCCATGACGGTGATCAGAGTCTCCGGCAGCGTGAGGCACATCCGCCCGTTGCCCTCCGACTCCACGACCACCACCGTGCCGGTGTCGGCCGCCGCGAAGTTGGCGCCGGAGACGGCGACCTTGGCCCGCAGGAACTTCTCCCGCAGGTGGAGCCGGGCCGCCTCGGCGAGGTCGCGGGGCTCGTCGGTGAGGTCCTCGGGGGCGGGCCGGCCCCACTCCCCCATCTCCCGCCGGAAGATCTCCCGGATCTCGGAGCGGCCCCGGTGGATGGCCGGCACCAGGATGTGCGAGGGGCGGTCGCCGCCCAACTGCACGATGAGTTCCGCGAGATCCGTCTCGTAGGCGCGGATGCCCGCGTCGGCAAGCGCCTCGTTGAGGCCGATCTCCTGCGTGGCCATCGACTTGACCTTGACGACCTCGTCCTCGCCGGTCGCCTGCACCAGCGCGGTCACGATGCGGTTGGCGTCGGCGGCGTCCGCCGCCCAGTGGACCACTCCGCCCGCGGCGGTCACCGTCTTCTCGAGGCGCAGGAGGTGGTGGTCGAGGTGGCGCAGGGTGCGACGTTTGACCGCGGCGGCCGTCTCCCGCAGCTCCTCCCAGTCCTCCAGTTCGGCGGCGACGGCGATCCGCTTGTCGCGGATGGTGCCGGTCGCCCGGCGCAGGTTCGCCCGCAGCCGGGTGTCGGCGAGCGCGGTGCGCGCCGCCTCGGGGAAGGCCGGGGTGCCCAGCCACACGACATTGTCGGCACCGCTCACCGTACGTCTCCTTCCGTGGAGGCCAGGATCTCGGCCAGGTGCATCGTGCCGACGCCGGTACGCAGCCGGGACAGTCCGCCGCCGATGTGCGTGAGGCAGGAGTTGTCGCCCGCGGTCAGGAACTCGGCGCCGGTGTCCTGCACATGGCGCATCTTGTCGGCGAGCATGGAGTTGGAGACGTCGGCGTTCTTCAGCGCGAAGGTGCCGCCGAAGCCGCAGCAGGACTCCGCGGCGGGCAGTTCGACGAGGTCGATGCCCTTCACCGCGCGCAGCAGCCTGAGCGGCCGGTCGCCGACGCGCAGCATGCGTAGCGAGTGGCAGGTCGGGTGGTAGGTGACGCGGTGCGGGAAGTACGCGCCGACGTCGGTGACGCCGAGGACGTCGACGAGCAGTTCCGACAGTTCGTACACCGTCGGCACCACCTGCTCGACCGACTCGGCGAGGGCGGCATCGCCGTACTGGGCCGCCACCACGCGGTGGTGGTCGCGCACCATGCCCGCGCAGGACCCGGAGGGGGCGACGACGGCGTCGTAGCCCGCGAAGACCTCGGCGAAGCGGCGGACCATGGGGACGGTCTCGGGACGGTAGCCGCTGTTGAAGTGCATCTGGCCGCAGCAGGTCTGGCCCTGCGGGAACTCCACGGTGTGGCCGAGGCGTTCCAGCAGCTCGGTCACGGCCTGACCGGTGCGGGGGAACATCGTGTCGTTGAAGCAGGTGATGAACAGGGCTATGCGCATGGGGTTTCCCGGGGCGGGGCCGGCCGTGCGGTGACGGGCAGGTCGTAGGTCCGCATGGCCGTGCCGGTGAAGACGTCGTGACGCTCGGCCGGGCTCAGCCCGGCCGTCAGCACGCGGGCGACGGCGATCACCTCGGCGTACGTGGCGGCGAGCCGGCAGACGGGCCAGTCGGAGCCGAACATCAGCCGCCCGGGCCCGAAGGCGTCGAGCACGGTGTCGGCGTACGGTGTGAGGGCCGCGATGGTCCAGAAGTCCCAGTCGGCTTCGGTGACCATGCCGGAGAGTTTGCAGACGGTGTTGGGGAGGGCGGCGAGGCTGCGGATCTGCTGCGCCCAGGGGGCGAGTTCGCCGGACGCGATGGGCGGCTTGCCGAGGTGGTCGAGGACGAAGGTGAGGCCGGGCAGGCGCTCCGCGGCCTCGACGGCCGCTGCCAGTTGGTGGGGCTTCACCACGAGGTCGTAGACAAGTCCCGCTTCGGCGATTGCGGAAAGGCCGCGCAGTACCTCGGGGCGTACGAGCCAGCGCGGGTCCGGCTCGCCCTGCACCTGGTGGCGGATGCCCGCCAGGTGCTCCCCTCCGGGACCCGCGCGCAGCTTCGCGAGGGTCCCGGCGACATCGGGGGCGGTCAGGTCGGTCCAGCCGACGACTCCTGCGACCAGTTCGCTGCGCGCGGCCAGGGCCAGGAACTCCGGTGTCTCCTCAGGCACGGTGATCGTCTGCACCAGCACGGTGGCGGTGACCCCGGCGGCGCGGGCCTCCGGCTCCAGGTCACCGAGGGTGAAGTCGCGGCGCAGCGGGGCGAGTTCGTCTCCGCTGATCCAGTCCTGGTCGCGGACGGACAGGTCCCACACGTGATGGTGGGCGTCCACGAAGCCGGGCCCGGTGTCGGTTGCGGTCACAGTTCCCACACCACCGGCAGCGAGGCGTCCGCGCCCTGCGCGGAGTAGTCGTGGACGACGTCGAGGAGTTCGGCCATCCGGGCCTGCCAGGTGATGTTGACGGGCAGCTTGTCGAGTTCGGCGATCATGGCCTGGTAGTCCTCGACCTCCAGCACGTGGAACAGGTCTGTGCCGCTGCGCCAGATCGTCCATTCCCGCACCCCTGCGGCGCGGATGGCGGCGGTGAGTTCCTCGGGCACCTCACGGTGCGCGGCCTCGTACTCCTCGATGCGGTCGGCACGGACCTTGGTGTGCAGGGCGAGCCTCATGACGGTTCCTTCGACGACGTGGCTACGGGGACGGGGGTGCCCGGGGTCAGCAGGTCCTCGGCGCGCAGTTCGTCCCACAGCGCGTCCGGGATAGGGCGGCGCAGCTGTTCGACCGTGTCGCGCACCTCGAGTGGGGAGCGGGCGCCGGTCAGGACGCTCGCTACCGCGGGGTGGCCGAAGGGGAAGCGCAGCGCGGCGGCGCGCAGCGGCACGCCGTGGCGCTCGCACACCGCCAGCAGGCGCAGCGCGCGGTCGAGCACCGGCCCGGGCGCGGGGGCGTAGTCGTATGTGGCGCCGGGCCGGGGGGCGGTGAGCAGCCCGGAGTTGAAGACCCCGCCGATCATGACGCTCCGGCCGCGGGCGGCGGCCTCCGGCAGCAGTTCGGTGAGGCCGTCCTGGTCCAGCAGGGTGTAGCGGCCGGCCAGCAGCACCACGTCGATGTCGGTCTCGCGCAGGAAGCGGGCGGGCAGCGCGGACTGGTTCATGCCGACGCCGATCGCCCCGACCACGCCTTCGGCACGCAGCCGCTCCAGCGCCGGGTAGGCCTCGCGCAGGGCCTGCTCGGCATGCTCGTCCGGGTCGTGCAGCAGGACGATGTCGACCCGGTCCAGTCCGAGGCGGTCCAGGCTCGCCTCCAGCGAGCGCAGGACGCCGTCGGCGGTGAAGTCCCAGACGCGGCGGTGGGTGGCCGGGACGGCGAAGCCGTCGGCGAGGTCGTCACCGGCCCCGCCTCCCGGGTTCGGCACGAGCAGCCGGCCCACCTTGGTGGAGACGGTGTACGTGTCCCGGGGGCGGCCGCGCAGTGCCGAGCCGAGCCGCCGCTCCGACAGGCCCAGCCCGTAGTGGGGTGCGGTGTCGAAGGTGCGGATTCCGGCGTCCCAGGCCGCCTCCACGGTGGCGAGGGCGGCCTCGTCGGTGACCGGCTGGTAGAGGTTGCCGAGGCCCGCGCAGCCGAGCGCGAGCTGCGTGACCTCGACCGTGCAGCCGCCCAGCGTGGTGGTCCTCACGACTGGGCCGCCGGGCGCAGCCGTAGCCCCTGCATGCCGCCGTCCACCGCGAGCGCGGTCCCGGTGACGCTGGCCGCGGCGGGACTCGCGAGGTAGACGATGGCCGCGGCGACCTCGTCGGCGGTGACCAGACGGCCCATGGGCTGGCGGGCGTTGAGCGCGGCACGCTCTGCTTCCGGGTCGTCGGCGGCGTCCAGCAGCCGGCCCACCCAGGGCGTGTCGGCGGTGCCGGGGTTGACGCAGTTGACGCGGATGCCCTCGCGGACGTGGTCGGCGGCCATGGCCAGGGTGAGGGACAGCACGGCGCCCTTGCTGGCGCAGTACAGGGCGCGCTGTGGAAGGCCCGCGGTGGCGCCGATGGAGCAGGTGTTGACGACGGCCGCGTGCGCGGACCGCCGCAGATGGGGCAGCGCGGCGCGGGTGGTGCGGACGATGCCGAGGACGTTGACGTCCAGGACGCGGTGCCACTGCTCGTCGGGGTTGTCCTCGACGGTACCGATGGCGCCGATGCCCGCGTTGTTCACGAGGATGTCGATGCCGCCCAGCCCGGTGGCCGCGGCCTCCACGGCGGCGCGCACCGAGGCGTCGTCGCTCACGTCGGCCTTGAGGCCGAGCAACGGCTGTGGCACACCGGCGGGTTCGAGGTCGAGTACTGCCACCGCCGCGCCCCGCGCGGCCAGCGCGCGGGCCGTGGCGAGCCCGATCCCGGCAGCGCCTCCGGTGACGACCGCTCTGAGACCTGACAGATCCGTCATCCCGCATCCTCCTGTCCGGCGCGGTCGGCGACCCAGAACGTCCCGTCCGGGTAGCGGTATTCGGCGAGGGACTCCTCCCGCATCGTGGCGGAGAAGCCCGGGGCGAGCGGCGCGGTGTAGTGGCCCTCGCGCATCACCACGGGTGCGGTGAAGTGCTGGTGGAGGTGGTCGACGTACTCGATGACCCGGTTCTCGGTGGTGCCGGACAGCGCCAGGAAGTCGAACATCGACAGGTGCTGCACCAGCTCGCAGAGTCCCACCCCGCCGGCGTGCGGGCACACCGGTACGCCGAACTTGGCGGCGAGCAGCAGGATGGCGAGGTTCTCGTTGACGCCGCCGACGCGTGTCGCGTCGATCTGGAGGACGTCTATGGCGCCGGCCTGGAGAAGCTGCTTGAAGACGATCCGGTTCTGCACGTGCTCGCCGGTGGCGACCTTCACCGGCGCCACCGCCCGGCGTACGGTCGCGTGTCCGAGGACGTCGTCGGGGCTGGTGGGCTCCTCGATCCAGTACGGGGCGAACTCGGCGAGGGCGTTGGTCCAGCCGATCGCCTCGTCCACGTTCCACCGCTGGTTGGCGTCGATGGCGATGCGGATGCCGTCGCCGACGGCGGCCCGGGCGGTGCGCAGCCGACGGATGTCGTCGTCGAGGTCGGCGCCGACCTTGAGCTTGATCTGGGTGAAGCCGTCGGCGACGGCCTGCTTGGCGAGCCGGGTGAGCTTGTCGTCGGAGTAGCCCAGCCAGCCCGGGGAGGTGGTGTACCCGGGATAGCCGCGCTCCAGCAGGATCGCCTCGCGCTCGGCGCGCCCCGTCCGGCCCTCGCGCAGGAGGGTGAGGGCCTCCTCGGGGGTGAGGGCGTCGGCGATGTAACGGAAGTCGACCTGGGAGACCAGCCACTCGGGGTCGGCGTCGGCGAGCAGTTGCCACAGCGGCTTGGCCTCCCGCTTGGCGGCCAGGTCCCATGCGGCGTTGACCACGGCGCCGATCGCCATGTGCATCACGCCCTTCTCGGGGCCGAGCCAGCGCAGCTGGCTGTCCCCGATCAGGTCGCGGTTGAGCGAGCCCGGGTCGGCGCACAGGTCCTGGACGGAGCGCCCCACCACATGCGGCCGCAGCGCGTCGATCGCGGCGACCTGGACGTCGTTGCCGCGTCCGATGGTGAAGGTGAAGCCGTGGCCTTCGAGCCCGTCACCGGCGTCGGTGCGCAGCACCACGTAGGCCGCGGAGTAGTCGGGGTCCGGGTTCATCGCGTCCGAGCCGTCCAGTTCCCGTGAGGTGGGGAAACGGACGTCGAAGGTGTCGACCGCGGTGATCCGGGCGGAGATTGCAGTCAAGGGGGTGCCTTTCACGCTTGGCCGAAAGTCTGGCGCTGGCTGCCGAGGCCGTCGACGGACAGCTCGACGGTGTCGCCGGCGCGGAGATAGGGGGTGCCGGGCAGGCCCAGGGCCACGCCCGCGGGCGTACCGGTGTTGATCACATCGCCCGGCTCGAGGACCATGTACTGGCTCAGGTAGGACACGATGTGGTCGACCGGGAAGATCATGTCGCTGGTGTGGCCACCCTGCCGCTTCACACCGTTGACGCTCAGATGCAGGCCGAGGTCCTGCGGATCGCCGACCTCGTCCGCGGTGACCAGCCACGGGCCGAGCGGATTGAAGGTCTCGCAGGACTTGCCCAGGTCCCACTGCGGCGAGTACTCCAGTTGGAACTCCCGCTCAGAAACGTCATGGCTGACCGCATAGCCGGCGATCACGGTCCGCGCGGCGGCCGGCCCGTCGAGGTAGCGCGCTCGCTGTCCGATGACGACCGCGAGTTCGACCTCCCAGTCCGTCTTCACCGAGCCGCGGGGAATCAGCACCTCGTCGCAGGGGCCCACGACCGTGCCCGGGTCCTTCATGAACACCACCGGACGCGGCGGGATCGGCGCTCGGGTCTCGGCGGCGTGGTCACGGTAGTTCAGCCCGACACAGATGACCTTGCCGGGGCGCGTGACGGGTGCGCCGACCCGCAGGCCGCCCGCGTCGAGCTCGGGCAGATTCCCCGCCGCGACCGCCGCGCGGGCCCGGACCACTCCCCCGGAGGAGAGGAAGACACCGTCGATGTCCGGCGTCACCGAGGACAGGTCCAGCAGCCGGCCGTCATCGGTACGGACCGCCGGCCGCTCCTCACCGGGCGCGCCGACTCGTAGCAGTTTCACTGGGGAGCTCCCTTGCCATGCGGGTTTCGTCTGAGAGGTGTTCGGCCGTCGGGCCGGGCCGCCTGGGATGCGCGGGGCGTCAGCTCTCGAAGACGCCTCACTCCTCCACATCACCAGTCATCGGATGAATGGCGGCACGGCGACCTTAGATTGCGGCGATCGCGCCTGGCAATGGATTCCTCGGATGTATTTCCTCGGCGTTGCCATCCAAGCTCCCCCAGGGCGCCGATCTTCCGCGATCACGCGCCACCACGCGACTGACACCCAACCCGCCATCCGATGAATCCATGGGCCGCCCGCAGGTTCCCCTCCCCTGGTGGGAGCGGGGCGAGACTGCATGCGGAACGGGCAACTCCGCAGGGATGCGGCACCCGAGCTGCCGCTGGGAGGCCTCCCGTTGCCGAATCGTGAGCTGCCGCAGCGCATCGCCTCTCACCCACGAAGTCAGCGAAAATGCAGGCCACGTGGGGCGTCCACGCGATGTCAGGAGGCCGGAACGGCGCCTCGACGCCCTGCGCACGATGTCCGGAAAATCTCTGGCGGCGACCTCTTGTCAACGGCGGCAACGTCGTCGTAACGTCCTGGTCGTCCGAGATACATCGGAGGAATGGCCGCAACATCCAGTGCGCCCGTTCGACTCGCATCCGGCCGGTCGCTTCGCCTCCGCACCTCGGTCCCCGGTTGACCCTCACGCTCACCCCGCTCAGGGACGATCTCCGCGTCTTCCGCGCCGGATCGGCACCTGTCCGTCCGACGACCTCGACCCTCCCCACAGGCAGGTACACCCCCTCCCACCGTCGCCCTGCGGCCCTGTGCCCCTGGCTAAGGAGAGAACACGGCCATGAAGCTCGCTCACACCCGCTCCACCGCCGCAGCCGCCACCGCCGTCCTCGCCGTGCTGGCCCTCGCCACCGCGTGCAACCGCGAGAGCAGCACCTCGGCCGCCTCGGGCGGTGACAAGCCCGCCATCGGCATCGACCTGCCGCGCTCCGACTCCGACTTCTGGAACTCCTACGCCGAGTACATGAGGAGGGACATCAAGACCGACAACACCAACGCGCTGCCGCTGAGCAACTCGCAGAACGACGTCACCAAGCTGGTCGCCAACGTCCAGGTGTTCCAGAACACCGGCGCCAAGGCCGTCGTCATGGCTCCGCAGGACACCGGCGCGATCGCCTCCACCCTCGACACCCTCGCGTCGAAGAAGATCCCCGTGGTCAGCGTCGACACTCGACCCGACAAGGGCGACGTCTACATGGTGGTCCGTGCCGACAACCGGGCCTACGGCACCAAGGCCTGCGAGTTCCTCGGCAAGCAGCTGGGCGGCAAGGGCAAGGTCGCCGAGCTGCAGGGCGCGCTGGACTCGATCAACGGACGTGACCGCTCCGAGGCCTTCGCTGCGTGCATGAAGACCAAGTTCCCGAAGATCAAGGTGTTCGAGCTGCCCACCGACTGGAAGGGCGACGTGGCCTCCGCCAAGCTCCAGTCGCTGCTCGCCCAGAACCCGGACCTGAACGGCATCTACATGCAGGCCGGCGGCGTCTTCCTGCAGCCGACCCTGGCCCTGCTGGAGCAGAAGAAGCTGCTCAAGCCCGCCGGGCAGAAGGGCCACATCAGCATCGTCTCCAACGACGGCATCCCGCAGGAGTTCGACGCCATCCGCAAGGGCAAGATCGACGCCACGATCTCCCAGCCCGCCGACCTCTACGCCAAGTACGCGCTGTACTACGCCCAGGCCGCGGCGGACGGCAAGACCTTCAAGCCGGGTGCGACCGACCACGACTCCACCATCATCAAGCTGCCCAACGGCCTCGAGGACCAGCTCCCCGCGCCGCTGGTCACCAAGGACAACGTCGGCGACGAGACCCTGTGGGGCAACAACGTCGGCTGATGGTCGTCAGTTCCTGCCCGCCGCGTCGGGGGAGCACGGCCATCCGTCCCCCGACGCCCACCTCACCCCGCCGGCCCGGGTGCACGCCCGCGCCCCTCGGCCCCAGCCTCCGTACACAAAGGACGGTATCCACCATGGCGGACACCGCGACCGCCCCGGCGACCGGCCCCGGCACCCCGGCCCCGGTGGCCGAGGCGACCGGCATCAGCAAACGGTTCGGCGCGACCGTCGCACTGCGCGACGCCCGTATCACCGTCGCCCCGGGCGAGTCGCACGCCCTGGTCGGCCGCAACGGCGCCGGCAAGTCGACGCTCGTTTCCATCCTCACCGGCCTCCAGCAGCCCGACACCGGAACCCTGCGCTTCTCGGGCGAGCCGGCGCCCGCCGTCGGCGACATCGACGCCTGGCGCTCCCGCGTCGCCTGTGTCTACCAGCGCTCCACCATCATCGGTGACCTGACCGTCGCCGAGAACCTCTTCCTGAACCGGCAGAGCGCCGGCGCGGTGCAGCCCATCCGCTGGAAGCAGCTGCGCCGACGTGCCGAGGAACTGCTCGGCGAGTACGGCGTCGCCGTCGACCCCGCCGCTCGGGCCAAGGCCCTCACCGTCGAGCAGCGGCAGTTCGTGGAGATCGCCCGGGCCCTGTCGTTCGGCGCTCGCTTCATCATCCTCGACGAGCCGACCGCCAAACTCGACGCCCGCGGCATCGACCGGCTCTTCGAAAAGCTCCGCGACCTCCAGCGCCAGGGTGTCGCCTTCCTCTTCATCTCCCACCACCTGCAAGAGGTGTACGACCTCTGCACCACGGTCACGGTCTACCGCGACGCGAGCCACATCCTCACCGCACCCGTCGCCGAACTCGGCCACCAGGCCCTGGTGGAGGCCATGACCGGTGAGTCCGCTGCCAAGGTCACCGCCACCGCGGGCGGGCCCCCCGCCGCGCGATCCGACTCCAGGGAACTGCTGACGATCGACGGCCTGACACTGCCCGGCGTCTGCGAGGACCTGTCCCTCTCGGTCCGCGCCGGCGAGGTCGTCGGGCTCGCCGGCGCCACCGCCAGCGGCAATGTGCAGGTGGGTGAGGCCATCGCCGGTCTGCACCGCACCAAGACAGGCCGCATCTCCGTCGGCGGCAAGACCGTGCGCACCGGAAGTGTGCCGTCCGCCCTCACCGCCGGAGTGGGCCTGGTCCCCGAGGACCGCCACCTCCAGGGCCTGGTCAACAACCGCAGCGTGGCGGAGAACGCCACCCTGACCGTCACCGACCAGCTCGGCCCGTTCGGCACGGTCCTGCCCGCCCGTACCAAGGCGTTCGCCGAACGCATGATCCAGGACCTCGACATCAAGACTCCAGGAGCCGCCACGCCGGTCTCCGCGCTCTCCGGCGGCAACCAGCAGAAGGTCGTCATCGCACGGGCGCTGGCCACCGACCCTCAGGTACTGGTGGCGATCCGCCCCACCAACGGGGTGGACGTCAAGTCCAAGGAGTTCCTCCTGGGCCGCATCCGGCAGGTTGCGGACGGCGGCAAGGCAGCGCTCGTCGTCTCCGACGAACTGGACGACCTCAAAGTGTGCGACCGGGTCGTCGTCATGTTCCACGGCCGCGTGGTCGCCGAGTTCGACCGCGGCTGGCAGGACGACCACCTCGTCGCCGCCATCGAAGGGGTCTCCGGCGACGCACCCCCCGCCACCACGTTCCCCGTATCCGCCGTACCCGCCTCATCCGGCGCAGACGAGCACGGAAGGTAGTCATGCCCGCCACCACAGATCTCACCGAGCCCGCAGTGAGCCCGGCTGAGCCGGCCGCCGCGGCCGCCACGCGCCGCCGGGTCCACCTCGGGCGCTTCCGTGAACTGTCCCTGGTCCCGGCGATCCTCGTCCTGATGCTGATCGGGTTCATCGTCTCGCCGGCCTTCCTCACCGCCGACAACCTCATCGGCGTCGCTCAGCAGTCAACAGAGCTGAGTCTGCTGGTGCTCGCCACGACCTTCATTCTGATCTCCGGACGGATGGACCTGTCCCTGGAGTCCACCATCGGCGTGGCCCCCGTCATCGCCGTATGGCTCGTCCTGCCGACCAGCGGCGGGAGGTTCGACGGGCTCGGCCTCCTTCCCGAGTGGACGGCCGTCCCGCTCTGTCTGCTGGTCGGCGCACTCATCGGCGCCGTCAACGGCTTCCTCATCCTCAAACTGCGCCTCAACGGCTTCATCGTCACCCTCGGCGCCCTGACCATGCTCCGCGGCCTGCAAGTCGCTCTCTCCGAGGGCCAGTCCATCGTCGACCTTCCCCCGTCCTTCACCTACCTGGGCAAGGCATCCTGGCTCGGCGCGCCGGCCGCCATCTGGGTGTGCGGGCTGCTCTTCGCCATCGGCGGCAGTGCGCTGGCCTGGCTCCGGCACGGCCGGGCGCTGTACGCGATCGGCGGCAACGCGGAGGCGGCCCGCACCGCGGGCGTCCGTGTCGACCGCATCGTGTGGATCGTCCTCATCATCGGCAGCGTCCTCGCCGCGTTCGCCGGCATCCTCTACACCGGCCACTACGGCTCCATCTCCGCGACGCAGGGCAGCGGCTGGATCTTCCAGGTCTTCGCCGCGACCGTCATCGGCGGCGTCAGCCTCAACGGCGGCAAGGGCTCCGTATTCGGCGCGCTCACCGGTGTACTGACCCTTCAGCTGGTCGTGAACGTCATGACACTGGCGGGCGTACCTCCGCTGTGGAACCAGTTCCTCAACGGGGCCATCATCATCGTCGCCCTGATCATCTCCCGCTTCGCCTCCGGTGAGAAGCAGGAATAGACGCGTCCCAGGTGGCGGCTCCGCCGCCCCCGAGCCAGGCCCGGCACAGCTGCCACCCGGCACATCCCGACTCAGAGAGGCACGCTCGTGGCACTGACGGACGAGGCGATCGACAAGATCAAGGCGATGATCGTCGACGGCGAACTCGCGCCCGGCTCACGGCTGCCCAAGGAGGAGATCCTCGCCGGACAGCTCGGCCTGTCCCGGAATTCGCTGCGCGAAGCGGTCCGGGCGCTGACCGCCATGCGGATCCTGATAACCCGTCAGGGCGACGGAACGTACGTCTCCAGCCTCGAGCCCCATCTCCTGCTGGAAAGCCTCTCCTTCGCCGCAGACGTCTCGCACGGCCATACGGCTCTGCAGTTGCTCCAGGTACGACGGCTGCTCGAACCGCAGGCGACCGGGCAGGCCGCCGCGCTACTGAAGGAGGAGGACCTCAAGGAACTGCGCAACATCCTCAACCGGTCCCGGACCGTCGCCACGGTGGAGGAGTTCGTCGCCCACGACATCGCCTTCCACCTCAGGATCGTCGAAGCGGTCGGCAACCCCGTGCTGTCGCTGCTGCTGCAAGTGCTCTCCACCCGCACGCAGCGTGTCCGCATCGTCCGCGGCAGCCAGACCAGACAGGCCCTGAACAACGCCCATCAGGACCACGAGCAGATCCTCGACGCGCTTCAGTCACGCGACGCCCTGCTCGCCGCCGCTGCGGCGACCGTCCACATCACGGCCGTTGAGCAGTGGTTGGCCGCCAGTCTGACCGACGACCCGATGCAGGTCATCGACGACTGACCGCCCGCTTCCCCGCCGCCACCGCCGCCATCCGGTCTCTCCCTCTCAGGCCCCGACCGGGTGGCGGCGGGCCATACCCGCGCCGCACGGAATCTAGGTGATGACCGCGTCGGCGACTGAGGCCCAACTGCCCTTGGATGCGGCGTTCTTGGTGCCGGTGACCGTGACCTTGAGGGTATGGCTCGCCGTCGGGTCGAGGTTGTTGGCGGTGAAGACCGGCGCGGTCACGCCCTGCGTCGCATTGCGGTACAGGTCCACCGAGGTCGCCGCGCCGCCGTCGACCGAGACCGTCACGATCCCCTGGCTGTCGTAGACGATGGAATCCAGCGTCACACCGCTTCCCCTGAAGCTCAGGGTGGCGGTGTCGCCCGCGGTGTCGGACCAGGTGTTACCGCCGCCGCTGGGCCACGACCCGGCGTACTGCCACTGGTCGACGCCGCTGCCGGTGGTGCTGTACGGGATGGTCTGCGGCGTCCCGACGACGGCGGAGGCGACTGAGGCCCAACTGCCCTTGGACGCAGAGTTCTTGGTGCCGGTGACCGTGACCTTGAGGGTATGGCTCGCCGTCGGGTCGAGGTTGTTGGCGGTGAAGACCGGCGCGGTCACGCCCTGCGTCGCATTGCGGTACAGGTCCACCGAGGTCGCCGCGCCGCCGTCGACCGAGACCGTCACGATCCCCTGGCTGTCGTAGACGACAGAGTCCAGTGCTACGTAGCTTCCCTTGAAGGTCAGGGTCGCGGTGTCGCCTGAGGTGTCGGACCAGGTGTTGCCGCCGCCGCTGGACCAGGACCCGGAGTACTGCCACTGGTCGACGCCGCTGCCGGTGGTGCTGTAGGGAACGGTCACGGTCTGTGGTGTGCCGCCCGACAGCGGCGTGACCGCCAGGTTGGCGAACTGGTCGCCGGCCGTGTAGTGGCCGGTGAAGAGTGCGACTTTACCGGCGCCGTACGCGGTGTCGGTGACCGTGGCGACCTTCGTACCGTCGATGGCGGCTGTGATCGTCGAACCGCTGAAGCCCAGCGTGAGGTGGTGCCAGGTGCCCAGTCCCGCCGCGCCCGATGCCGTGCCGCTCGCGAGCGTCACCACGTTGTCCGAGAAGTCGGAACGCGTGACGGACCACGCGCCGGAATCGCTCAGCGCGAACCAGTAGCCCTTCACATGGGTCGGGTCCTCTCCCGCGTTCCACTGCTCCCCGGCGCTCTGCTGACGGCCCGCGATGCCCACTGATCCGGCGGCCTTGTTCATCACGTCCGCGGAGACCTGGTAGTTGGTCCAGTTGCCGTTGCCGCCGGCCGTGTAGGGACGCGTGTCGCCGTTGAAGAAGCCCCATTCCAGCGGCCGGGCCGGTGTCTCCTGCTGGACGCAGTTCCCGGAGCGCCCCACGCACGGCTGCACGTCGAACGCGCCCTCCATCGTGCCGAGATATCGGGGCTGGCTGCCACGAGCTGCCGAGCTGAAGTCGTCGCTGTACGGCAGCGTCAGGTCCGCCGCCGCCGGGCTGACCGCGGTCCCCTTGCCCTGGCCTGTCGTGGTGGTGAAGGAATAGGACCGGTCCGGCTGCAAGGTCACCGTGAAGTTCCCCGAACCGTCCGGCGTGACATCCTGATTCCGGGCGAACCACGTGGCCGAATCACTCGACGCCAGGTTGGTCGACCAGATGTGCACCGTTCCCGTTGACAGCCCGCCGCCCACGTTGAACGTCACCGTCTGCGGGCCGGAGGCCCTCGTGGTCTCGACGATGGTGGACCAGTCGTGGTTGTTCGGCGACTTCAGCGATACGTAGCTGCCCTGCGTGTAGGAGGATCCGCCCAGGTAGCCGGAGCCGCCGTCGAGGTACTTCCAGCCCGGCTGCGCGAACTGGGTGGTGTGTGCCATCGCCCAGGTCGACAGACCCACGTCGTAGGTGCCCGACCAGGGCCGGTCCGCCCTGATCAGCCCCTGACCGACGAAGGACACATCGGGGTAGGCGCTTGCCACGATCGGCCAGTTGATGTTCGCGACCATCTTGCCCTGGAGGTAGACCAGGTTGTCCGTGCGCGCCATCGGCGCTCCGCCGGCCTGGTAGTCCAGCGTTCCGTTCTCGCTGGCCCACAGCGGCAGTCCGAGCCCCTGGGCTGTCGGCGTGCTGGTGCACTGGGTGTAGGAGCTGGACCCGTTGTAGGGGGAGCACGGGTAGTGGTTGCCGACCTTCGCGGTGGCTGCCTTGAACGCCGGGTTGTTCGCCAGCCCGTCCGCCGTCGACCAGCCCGAGTCGTTCGCGTCGGCGGCCACGATCCGCACGCTGCCGTAGCCGTTGTTGTCGAGGGCGCTGCGCAGCTGCGAAAACCAGCTCGCGTCGTAGCTGTGCTCGTTCCAGCCGCCCATATAACTGATCGTCAGGCCGTGCTGCTTCGCGCACCCCAGCCAGTCCAGGACGTACTGGATCCCGCCTGCGTTGTAGAAGGTCGATCCCACCCACGCGGGAGCGGACCAGGTCAGCCCGTACAGTTTGATGCCGGGATTGCGCTGCACCGCTTGCTGCGCCAGCCAGAATTCATATCCCGCGTCGCAGTTGATGTTGCCTTTGGTCTCCTCGATGGACGGTTCCGCGCCCGAGGTCGAGTTTCCCGAACCGCCGGTTTCCAGTTTGAGGATCTGCACCTGCGCCCCGTACCCGGGCTTGAACAGGTAGTCCAGAATCTGACTCTGCTGGCCCGGAGGGTAGTCCGCCAGCAGACGGCTGTTCCCGCCGCCTCCGCTGATCGCGCCTTCACCGTCGAACGTCATTCCCGACGACGATCCGTTCACCGTGATGGTCGTGGTCGATGCGGCGACCGCCTGCGTCGCGGACGTTCCGACCAGGAGCGCGGCCGCCAGTGCCATGACGGTCAACCCTGCCGACCATCGGCGCCGCGCCCTCATGGGCCAACGGTTTCCTGCCATCAACGTCCTCCTGAGGTCCACATTCGTTTCTGACGGGCGGTGCCCGTGGCTCGGGCACGGAGGCGCTGCGGCGTCAGCCGAAAGCCCATTTCTGGTTGGATCCGCCGTTGCAGGTCCACAGTTGGACCAGGGCGCCGTTGGCTGTGGACGCTCCGCTGACGTCCAGGCAGAGCCCGCTCTGCGCCCCGGTGATGGTGCCGTTGGAGTTGAGGTTCCACTGCTGGTTGGTCTGGCTGTTGCACGGCCAGGTGATCACCTTCGTGCCCGGGCTGTTCGAGCCGCCGTCGGCGTCCAGGCACAGCTGCGAGCTGCCGCTGTACACCGTCAACTGGCCACCCGAGGAGACATGGGCGAAGATCTGGTTGGCTCCGCCGTGGCAGTCCCAGATCTCCAGTTGCGTCCCCTGCGCGGTGGACCATCCCGGCACGTCGAGACACTTTCCGGCGCCCACGGCGTGCACCTCGCCGGCGGGTGCTGTGTTCGGCCAGGTCACCCGGGGCGGGGTGGGGGCGCCGGGCACGCCGAAGGTGTCCATGGGGAAGTTCGCGAAGCCCAGGCCCAGGGCAGGCGAGGTGGCGGCGACGGTGTAGTCCAGCAGGGCGGGATCGGTCCACGGGTTGCCGTGGGTGAACTGCGGGTCGGCGGTCCGGGAATGCAGGTCTTCTCCGTCGGCCGACCAGCTGCCGTCCAGACCGGTCACCGGGTTGCCGTTGTTCCAGAACACGTTGTGGTCGGCGAGATACTTGGCGTTGGCCGGATCGCTGAGGGTCAGACTGTAGGGCTGTGCCGCCAGCGTGATGTTGTGCTCGATCACATCACCGTTGTCGGCGTGGGAGACCTGCTCGTAGAGCGACCCGTTGACAAGGATGTTGTTGCTGACGGTGCGGTAGAAACCGTCGCGCAGCTTGATGCCGGCGTTCAGCAGCAGGTTGTTGGTCAGCTTGTAGTTGGTGGAGCCGTCGTCCAGGTCCAGATCCCACTGGGAGTTGTGCCAGATCCGGTTGTGGTCGATCACGTTCGGGGATACGACGTCCAGCAAGGCGTACCGCTTCTGGACCGAGTCGCCGCCACTGAGCGGCCAGAACCGGTCTCTGCCCCACATGTTGATCGGACCGTGGTCGCTGGTCTCCTTCACGCAGTCGAAGAGGTCGTTGTCCTGGATCAGATCCCCGCCCCACGTACCGTCGTTGATGTTGACGCAGGAGCGTGGGCTGCCATGAATGGTGTTGCCCAGAACCCTGATGTTCTGGCTCATCGAGATGTTCACCCCCGCGCTCTGCTTCTCGAAGCGCCCGTTGTGCGACATCTGGTTGCCGGAGACGGTGATGTTGCGCGGGTAGTCCTGGGTCTTCGGGCCGGGCGTGGTGTCGTCCAGGGTGGTGACCTGGTGGGACCAGGTGGACAGATCACGGACGGCGGCCCGGGAGCCTACGGTCTGCACGTCGCTGGCGCCGTCGTCGGTGAAGGTGCTGCCCGACACCACGTTGCCGTCGTTGTAGCCGTCCATGAACACGCCATTGCCGCCGAGCTGGTCGAAGGCGGACTTGGTGACGGTGATGCCCTGGGCGTTCTTGGTGTAGAAGGCACCGGTGCGCGCCACAGCCCAGTCGCCCAGTTGAAGGCCCTCGTAGGCGTGGTCGAACAGGGTGCGGTGGGTGGCGGTGAAGGTGAAACCGCTGAAGGTGATGTCGTGGACCGGGTCGGTGTTCGAGGAGCCCTGCAGGTGGACCAGTTCGTCCGCCTCGGCTGTCTGGACGGCCGCGTTCGGCAGGTCGGTACCGGACGGCGGGTAGTAGTACAGGGTGCCCGCGGCAGAGTCGTAGTGCCACTCACCGGGAGCGTCGAGCTCTTCCAGCACGTTCTCGACCATCACATGGCCCGAGTTCAGCGGCTGAGCCTGGTTGGGGCACGCCTCTTGGCGGTTGTTGTCGCCCGTCCAGGACAGCCCTAGTGTGCCGTCCGAGTTCAGGCCGGTGACCTTGAAGGAGGCGCCGCCCCAGCTGTTGCAGTGCAGGGCGCGCAGATAGGCCAGGGCCGGGTGCTTCCAGTTCCGGGCGCGGGCCTGCACGGTGGCCAGATCGGTGTAGCCGTCGAGGATCGGCTGGGAGGGGTCCACGTTCGGGTAGCGTGCGAGCGCCTGACGCCGGCCGTTGACGAACAGGCCGTCCATGGTGATCCCGGACCCGATCTGAGCGGTGAACACCCCGGGCCGGCTCGCATCCGGCGACCACGCGGGTTGCAGCTTCCTGCCACCGGCGAGGACCACCTTTACTCCTGGAGCAGCCTGCCACAGCACCGGCGAGCCCGATCTCCCGGAGTCGGCCGGGCCGAACGTCAACGCCGAGGGCAGCTCATAAGTCCCGCCCGCGGCCTGCACACTCGGCACGACGTTCGCCGAAAGTGCCTGCCGGACCTTCGTCTGCGCCGCCTGCAGGGTCCGTAACGGCGCTCCAGCGCTGGTCCCCGCGTTGGCGTCGCTTCCGTCCGGGGCGACGTAATAGGTCTGGTTCGTCGCGGCGTTCGCCGCAGGTGCCCACAACAGACCGGCGAGGGAGAGGACGGCGGCCGCCAAGACCGTCCTGGGGCGCAGGAACAACGATGATCTGGACACGATGGCGTCCCTCAGTTGTAGGTGCGGCCGCGAGCGGCCGTACGGCACGTTCCGTCTGCGGAGAAGACGAGACGGCCCAGTCGGACGCGTCCCGCCCTGCCGCGGCTGCTCAGGCCGGTGCCACCTCGCCGCACGACCGGTCGACCTCATCACCATGGCCACCGCACCCAATCAAGATGACGCACAATCAAACGCGAGAATCAGGGAACTGCTTCAGAAGCGCACAGTCAAGAGTCTCGACACCCCTCTCCGTAACAACGGCATAGGCATCGAGCCACGAACGCATGAGTGAGCGACACATCCCATGTGTGCGCCTGTAGTTGCGCACGCCCCTCTTGACCGACTGGTTCGATGGGGGCAAGCTCTCACGGGTCCTCAGTGAGCCGATCAGAGGGCCTACCGTGCGGGCCGCCGGGCACCCCTCGCAGAATTCATCCCATCTATCGCCGTCGTAATCGCCCCCATTTCGGCGAACGTCCCGTCGGCAAGCAATGCAGCGCGACAACCAGAATCGAACATAAGACAACATGGCAGCACAAGAATGAGGGGGCGTCAACGAGAGCCCTCACCGCCTGAACTGACCGTCCGGGACGTCCCGTCTGACCGTCCGGGACGTCCGTCTCCTAGATCCTCCACGTGAATCGACGAAGGGTTCCGCTATGGCGATCAGCAGACGTGTGTTCCTGTCGAGTGCCGCCGGTGTCGTCGCCGCCGTGACGGCGGATCTCACACTCGGTACGACGAGGGCGCTGGCGGCTCCGTCGTCGTACTCGCCCACATGGGCGTCGGTTGACCAGCACCCGGCAGCGCCGGAGTGGTTCCAGGACGCGAAGTTCGGGATCTACTTCCACTGGGGTGCCTTCAGCGTCCCGGCCTACGACAACGAGTGGTACCCGCGGAACATGTACATCCCGGGCCTGGGCGCCAACAGCCACCACGTCGCCACCTACGGCGACCCCTCGGTATGGCCGTACAACAACTTCCTCGACGGGGCCCGCGACAAGGCGGGCAACTGGGTTCAGTTCGCGCCCAAACTGGTCTCACAGGGCGGCAGATTCGACCCGGACGCCTGGGCCCAGCTGTTCGTGGACGCGGGCGCGAAGTTCGCCGGACCGGTCTCCGAACACCACGACGGATTCTCGATGTGGAACAGCTCGGCCAACGAGTGGAACTCCGTCAAGCACGGGCCGGGTCTGAACCTGCTGGCACTGTTCCGCGACGCCATCAGGGGCAAGGGCCTGAAACTGCTGGTGGCCATGCACCACGCGTTCAACTTCAACGGCTACTACGACCACGTGCCCGCCCAGCCGACCACCAGTCTGAAGAAGCTGTACGGGCAGCTCGACACCGCCGCGGAGAACCAGCTGTGGTTCGACAAGCTCAAGGAGGTCGTGGACCTGGCGCAGCCGGACATCCTGTGGGAGGACTTCGACCTGAGCCTGGTCGACGAGACCCAGCGGCTGAACTTCCTGTCCTACTACTACAACCAGGCCATCTCCTGGAACAAAGAAGTCGTGGCCACCTACAAGGACGGCTACAACAACAACGGCGAGATGTTCGACTACGAACGCGGTGGACCGGCCGACATCACGAGCCCGTACTGGCTGACCGACGACAGCGTCAGCAACTCCAGTTGGTGCTACACCGTCGGCATCGGCTACTACTCCACCGCCCAGATGGTGCACGCGCTGATCGACCGGATCAGCAAGAACGGCAACATGCTGCTCAACATCGCCCCCATGGCCGACGGCACCATCCCCCAGGGACAGAAGGACGTCCTGCTCGCCATCGGCGACCACCTCAAGCGGTTCGGCGAGTCCCTGTACGCCACCCGCGCCTGGACCGCCTACGGCGAAGGCCCGACCAAAATGGGCGGAGGCTCCTTCACCGAACCCGTGGCCGGGACGAACAAGGACTTCCGGTTCACCCATAACAAGGCCAACAACGTCCTGTACGCGACGGTCCTGGGCTGGCCCGGCAGCTCCACGACGATCACCACCCTGGCGAGCGGACGCATCGACCTCGGGGCACTGACGTCCGTGCAGTTACTGAATACCAACAGCGGCACGTACATCAACCTGCCCACCCCCACGCAGAGCAGCGACGGCCTGCACATCGCCCTTCCGTCGTCCTCGGCTCCGTTCAGCGCCCTCGCGTACGTGCTGAAGTTCACCTTCTCCGGCCGGATACCCGACCTCAGCGGCAACGCCGTCGCCACCGCGTACAGCGATGTCTGGTACGGAGGCACGGCGGCCAGGCTCGTGCTGGGCAGCCACACCGCCGCGCAACTGCAGAGCGCCGGCCTTGCGGCGCGCACCATCTCCTCCTTCCGGATACCCGCCGGCTACAAGGTGATCGGCTACTCCGGAGACGACTTCTCCGGCACAGCCTGGACTTTCACCGCCGACAACGCCGACCTGCGCGACACCAGTAACAACGACGCCATCACCTCTCTGAAGGTGATCTTCAACCCGGCCACGTACTTCCGCGTCACCAACGTCACCGACGGCCTGGCCCTGGACAGCGGCGGCAACGTCGCCTCCGGCAGCAACCTCAAGCAGTGGACCCCGGGCGACAGCCCGAACCTCCAGTGGCAGGCCGTCGACCTGGGCAACGGCTACTACCGTCTGGTCAACCGCACCAACGGCATGGTCGCCGACGGCTGGGGCTCCACCACCAACGGGGCGCCGGCCCAGCAGACCTCCTGGAACGGCGGCAACAACCAGCAGTGGCAGATCACCGACCGCGGCAACGGCCAGTACAGCATCGCCAACCGCACCACCGGCCTGGTCCTCGACGGCGGCGGCCAGGTCGCCTCCGGCTCCGTCACCAAACAGTGGACCTGGAACGGCAGCACCAACCTCCAATGGACCTTCACCGCCCAGTGACCTGTGCGGGCCGGGAGCGGACGGTGCAGCCCGCCCCGGCCCCGTTTCGGGCCGGACCTCTCCGCGACAGGACGGCGAGGCAGCCCCCTTACGCGGAAGACGCATCAGCGCCAACACACCGTGGGCCGGCGTGCCCTTCGACAGTGAGGCATACGCAATGAGAAGAGCATCCACGGACGACCCCCTGGCGTCCGAGCCCGGCGGTGCCCATCAGTGGACGATGGCGGCGCGGCGCCGTATCAGACGGAACGCGGCACAGGACCCGACCCGCTGTGGTCCCGACGCGGTCCCAGCTCGCCGTCGGGCGGACGTATGGACCCGCGTCGGGGCCGCAGCCGTGCTCGTCGGTGGTGTGCTGGTCGGCGCCACGACCTCAGCCGGCACGGCACAGGCAGCGGGCTCGCTTCCGTGTGACCTGTACGCCTCGGGCGGCACGCCCTGCGTGGCCGCGCACAGCACCACGCGCGCGCTGTCCTCCTCGTACAACGGGCCGCTGTACCAGGTCCAGCGCGCCTCGGACAAAGCCACCCGGGACATCGGCGTCCTGTCCACGGGCGGCTACGCGGACGCGGCCGCGCAGGACTCGTTCTGCGCGGGCACGACCTGCGAGATCAGCGTGATCTACGACCAGTCCGGCCGCGGCAACCACCTCACCCGGGCTCCTATCGGCACGTTCAACGGCCCGGGCCCCGGCGGAGCCGACGCCCTCGCGGACGCCACCGCCGCCCCGATCACCGTCGCCGGCCACAAGGCCTACGGCGTCTACGTCTCCCCCGGCACCGGCTACCGCAACAACCACACCAACGGGATCGCCACCGGCGACCAACCCGAGGGCATGTACGCCATCTTCGACGGCAGCCACTACAACGGCGGCTGCTGCTTCGACTACGGCAACGCCGAGACCACCAACCACGACGACGGCAACGGCACCATGGAGGCCATCTACTTCGGCAACATCCGGGCCTGGGGCACCGGCGCGGGCAGCGGCCCGTGGATCATGGCCGACATGGAGAACGGGCTGTTCTCCGGGGTGAACACGGGCTACAACGCCAACGACCCTACGATCAGCAACCGGTTCACCACCGCGATCGTCAAGGGAGAGTCCAACCACTGGGCGATCCGCGGCGGCGACGCCCGCTCCGGCGGCCTGTCGACCTTCTACGACGGCGTACGCCCCAACGCCGCCGGCTACAACCCGATGAAGAAGCAGGGCGCCGTCCTCCTCGGCATCGGCGGCGACAACAGCAACAGCTCCGCCGGCACCTTCTACGAAGGCGTCATGACCTCCGGCTACCCCTCGAACTCCACTGAGGACGCCGTCCAGTCCAACATCACCTCCGTCGGCTACGCCGCCTCCTCCACCGCGACGAACACGGGCGAGTTGCACGCGGTGGGCGCCGGCAAGTGCCTTGACGTGCCGGGATGGTCCACCACGGGGGGCACCCAACTGCAGACCTGGGACTGCAACGGCGGGGCGAACCAGATCTTCACGCACACATCATCGAACGAGTTGACGGTCTACTCGGGCTCCTCGCAGTTGTGCCTGGACGCCGCCGGCTACGGAAGTTCGCCGGGCACCAAGGTGCAGACCTACGCGTGCAACGGACAGGCCAACCAACAGTGGAAGGTCAACTCCGACGGCACCATCACCGGAGTCGCGTCCGGACTCTGCCTGGACGTCACCGGAGGCTCCACCGCCAACGGCGCCCTGGCCGAGCTGTGGACCTGCAACGGCGGAAGCAACCAGAAATGGACCCTGGGCTGATCCCACGGCGTACCCGGCCAACGTGTACCAGCCGGCAGTGCGATTCCTTCCCAACCTCGCAAGGAGCCTTAGTGAACAGCACGACAATGAGCCTGTTTCGCCACCGGGAAGGTCCCGGGAGCGACGAGCGGGCGCATGCTCCAGTCGGCTCGGAAAGCCGACAGGGAAGCGGACGCGGACGCCTCCGTACCGCCCGGCGCCTCATCGCCGGCTCTGCAACCCTGGCGCTGCTGGGACTGCTGACCGGCGGCGTCGCCCAGGCCGCGTCAGCTGCGCCGGCCGCCCAGGCGGCGAACACCAGCCAGTTCCGCGGAGTGAACTGGGCAGATCCCAACGACAACTTCGTCACCAGCCCGAACACCCCCATCGGCCTGTCGACGTCGGACGACTACCCCACCGTGTACAAGAAGTCCACGGCCATCCTCAAGGGCTTCCAGAACCTCGGGGCCAACACCGTCCGCATGGGATTCAACCCGGCGACCACCTCGGGAAGCTGGTGGAGCAACTACAGCGCGGCGCTGGACGCCGCCACCGCACTGGGCATGAAGGTCATCGTCGCTCCCTGGCTGCAGAACGGGAAGGTCAGCGACACCGCGTCCTTCTACCAGATGTGGGACACGATGATCAACAAGTACGGAGGGCACTCCAACTTCTACTTCAACATCATGAACGAGCCCCACACCTACACCGCCACCGAGCTGACCAACTTCGAAGCCGACTGGCTGGCGCACTACCCCAGCCTCCCCCGTGACCACGTGATCGTCCCCGGCCTGGGTGACGACATGAGTCTGTGTGCCGTCGGCGCCGACTCCCGGCTTTCCGGCACCCTGCTGTCCATCCACACCTACAGCATGTTCGGAATCTGGCACAACACCGAGGCCGACTGGGTCAAGGAGTTCACCAACAACCTGTGCGGCTACGCCGACCGCGCCATCGTGACCGAGTTCGGCGACCCGATGACCACCGGCGTCAACTACAACGGCCCCAAGGACGGCACCAACAACATCTCGTACCTCTACGCCATCACCGACACCGCACGCAGCCTCGGCATCGGAACCGTCCTGTGGACCGGCATCAAGGAAGCCAACCAGACACAGGGCCCCGGGTACTGCGACAACGTCTCCTGCGCCATCACCTCCCTCAAGGGCAGCGGCACCGACCTGTCCGTGACCGTCACCAACCAGTCCGGCCTCGACCGCTTCCAGTGGGGCTGGGGCACGGGCACCAACCCCGGAGGGGGCACGGGCAACGTACTGCGCGGCGCCGGCTCCAACCGCTGCCTGGACGTGCCCGGCGCGAGCACCACCAACGGCGTGCAGACCCAGATCTACGACTGCAACAGCGGCACCAACCAGCAGTGGACCCAGACCTCCGCCAAGGAGCTGCGGGTCTACGGCAACAAGTGCCTGGACGCCGACCAGTGGGGGACCTCCCCGGGTACCAAGGTCACCATCTGGGACTGCACCGGCGGCAGCAACCAGCAGTGGAACGTCAACAGCGACGGCACCGTCACCGGCGTCCACTCCGGACTGTGCCTAGACGTCAAGGACACCTCCACCACCAACGGCGCCCTCGTCCAGCTGTGGACCTGCAACGGCGGCACCAACCAGAAATGGAGCCGCCAGTAACGAGGAAGAAGTCGCGCCGGGGGCTCGGTGGAGACCCCGGCACGGTTGTGCCCGTACCCGGCACGGATCTTCGAGGCGTCCTCACCAACCAGCGCTGCCGCTGCCGGGACGGCCTTTCACTGCCACCGACCGGTATCCGCATCCGGCGTTGTAAGCGCTGACATGCGCTGCACTGCGATTCCCCCAACCTCGCAAGGAGAACTTCGTGAACAGCACGACAATGGGCCTGTTTCACCACAGGGAACACCCAGGGAACGGTGAGCAGGCGAACGCTCCCGCCGACTTGGAAAACAGGCAGGGCAGCGGACGCAGACGCCTCCGTACCGCCCGGCGCCTCATCGCCGGCTCCGCGACCCTGGCGCTGCTGGGACTACTGACCGGCGGCGTCGCCCATGCCGCGTCACCTGCGCCGGCCGCCGAGGCGGCGGCGAATACCAGCCAGTTCCGGGGAGTGAACTGGGCAGATCCCAACGACAACTTCATCACCGGCCCGAACGTCCCCGTCGGCCTGTCGACTTCGGACGACTACGCCACCGTGTACAAGAAGTCCACGGCCATCCTCAAGGGCTTCCAGAACCTCGGGGCCAACACCGTCCGCATGGGATTCAACGCGGCGACCACCTCGGGATCCTGGTGGGGCAGCTACACCGGGACGCTGGACGCCGCCACCGCACTGGGCATGAAGGTCATCGTCGCTCCCTGGCTGCAGAACGGGAAGGTCAGCGACACCGCGTCCTTCTACCAGATGTGGGACACGATGATCAACAAGTACGGCACGAAGAGCAACTTCTACTTCGACATCATGAACGAGCCCTGGGCGTACAACGCCACCGACCTGCCGAACTTCGAAGCCGACTGGCTGGCGCACTACCCCAGCCTCCCCCGTGACCACGTGATCGTCCCCGGCCAGTGGGGCGACGCGAGTCTGTGCGGTATCGGTGCCGACTCCCGGCTGTCCGGCACCCTGCTGTCCATCCACACCTACAGCATGTTCGGCGTCTCCCACAGCACCGAGGCCGACTGGGTCAAGGAGTTCACCGACAACCTGTGCGGCTACGCCGACCGCGCCGTGGTGACCGAGTTCGGCGACCCGATGACCACCGGCGTCGACTACAACGGCCCCAAGGACGGCACCAACAACAGATCCTTCCTCTACGCCATCACCGACACCGCACGCAGCCTCGGCATCGGAACCGTCCTGTGGACCGGCGTCAAGGAAGCCGGCCAGACCCAGGGCCCCGGCCCGTGCGACAACGCCTCCTGCGCCATCACCTCCCTCAACGGCAGCGGCACCAACCTGTCCCTGACCGTCACCAACCAGTCCGGACTCGACCGCCTCCAGTGGGGCTGGGGCACGGGCACCAACCCCGGAGGCGGAAGCGGCACCGGCACCGCACTGCGCGGCGCCGGCTCCAACCGCTGCCTGGACGTGCCCGGCGCGAGCACCACCAACGGCGTGCAGACCCAGATCTGGGACTGCAACGGCGGCACCAACCAGCAGTGGAACTCCACCTCCGCCAAGGAACTGCGGGTCTACGGCAACAAGTGCCTGGACGCCGCCAGCTTCGGGACCTCCCCGGGCACCAAGGTCGCCATCTATGACTGCAACGGCGGCAGCAACCAGCAGTGGAACCTCAACAGCGACGGCACCATCACCGGCGTCCAGTCCGGGCTGTGCCTGGACGTCTCCGGAGCCTCCACCGCCAACGGCGCCCTCGTCCAGCTGTGGACCTGCAACGGCGGCACCAACCAGAAATGGAACAAGCAGTAGCGAGGAAGAAAACGTGCCGGGGGTTCGGTGAGCCCCCGGCACGGTTGGACCGATGGACTCGCTGAACAGCGCGAGCAGAACGAGACGGAGCAGGACCACGCCCAGGTCGACCAGGTGTTGCCGACCGCCGGAGGGCGAAGTCACAACGACATCGCAGGCGCCGGAGGCGGCGAAGCCGAAGTCGCGGCACTGATGTAGCGCGAGGGACTGGCCTGGTCGGTGCTGTCCGTGGACTACCAGCGCGTCAGGGCGGCAGCCCAGGCAGCCCCGTGCGGCGGCTCGCCGGCAGCGGGAGCAAAATCTGTCTGGAGATCTTCAATGGCTGGGGTTACGTGGAATCGTGACGGTTGTCGTAGGCCGCGCTATGCCGGAGGGATGAGGTATCCCGATGGCGGTGGGCTGACGGCCGAGGAGCGGGCTCGGCGTGAGCAAGTCTGGCTAGCGGCTGCTGACTTGATCGAGGCGGAGGCCAGTGACCGGGAGATGGCCCGGCGGTTTCGGGTGACCCGGATGTCGGCGAATCGCTGGCGCCAGGCCTTGGCCACGGGTGGCCGCCAGGCTCTGGTCTCCAAGGGGCCTGGTGGTGCCCGCTGCAATCTCGATGCCGGACAACTGCGTACTTTGGAGTCGGTGTTGGAGGCCGGTCCGGCCGCGTGTGGCTGGAGTGACCAGTGCTGGACGTTGGCCCGTATCGGCGAGGTTGTGCGCCGCCGGTTCGGGGCTGAGTACACCCTGGCCGGGCTGGATCTGCTGCTGCACCGCATCGGCTGAAGCGTGCAGGTCCCAGTCCGGAAGGCCACAGAGCGGGACGAGTCGAAGATTGCCGCCTGGAAGGACGAGCAGTGGCCCGTCATAAAAAGTTGGTGGCGGACTTGGGCGCCTGGGTCTGCTTCCAGGACGAGGCAGGTCAGGACCTGAGGCCGCCCAAGGGCCGCCGTGGCCACACCTCGGTCGTGAAGGTCACCGCCGCGGGCACCAAACGGGTCTCGATGGCGGCGCTGATCTGCACCAAGGCCGGCCGTCGGCCACGGCTGATCTACCGCATTCACCTGAATCGCGGCCCCGCCTAGGGCCGACGCAAAGGCTTCACTGAGACTGACTACGCCCGCCTGCTGGATGCCGCTCACCAGCAGCTCGGCGGCCCCATCGTCTTGGTCTGGGACAATTTGAACACGCACGTCAGCCACACGATGCGACGGCTGATCGCCGCACGATTATGGCTGACCGTCTACCAGTTGCCGCCGTACGCTCCAGAGTTCAACCCGGTCGAGGGCGTGTGGTCGCACCTGAAGAGGTCCCTGGCCAACCTCACCAAACACAGGCTCGACCAGCTCACCGCGCTGGTGAAGACCCGGCTGAAACGGATGCAGTACCGACCCCACCTCATCGAGGGGCTCATCGCCAAGACCGGACTCGACCTCCAACCGCCCCAGCCTCAGCCATTGAAGATCTCTAGAGGGTGCTAGGGGGCAGCAGGTGCGGGGCGCGTGCACCGAGGATGCCGAAGACCTCCTCCTTCGCCAGGCTGCACAGTTCCGCCAGGAAGGCGGGGTCCACGTGGCCCTCCCTGGCCCAGATTCCGGCGAGGGACTCGGCGCAGAGCTGGGCCAAGTCGCTGCGGAAGTCCCCCGCCCGGATGGCCCGGATCAGGGCCGCCTCAACGAACGGACCGGAGAGGAACTCCAGATCCGACGCCGCGTCGTCTTGCTCGTCCTCGCGCGCCGTGGGGTCTTCGATGAGGCGCACGAGCAGAACCGCGCGCTCCTCGTCCGGGATCTCCGGATCGCTCCACACCGGGCCCGGCGACGAGACCGCCGCCGAGTCCTCATCCGCACTGCGGGGCCGCTCCTTCCCGAACAGCCTCACCAGCCAGTTCCTCATCAACAGATCCTCGATCCCGTCCACAATGCCCTCGCCGATCCCGCTGCCGACCGGCCTGCCGAAGGAGCCGACCTCCGCGCCCGCGAGCCCGGCCGCCAGGCTGGCCCGTCGTGGATCGCTGTCTGCGTGCGCTCGCCGCTCGGTGCGGCCGCCACATCGTAGACGTCGGAGGCGGCGGTCGCCGAGATCAGCAACCTGCCGCCGACCTTGGCGGTCGACCTTGCCAGATCGATGGCTCGGCGCGGCACCCACGACCCGTCCAAGGGGATGTGCTCCTTCGTAGCCCGAGCCGTTAAAGATCTCTAGAGATGGCTGCTGGTCGCGGCGCACCCGCGGGAACCGGGACAGTGCCCGCTGCGCGGCTTCGAGCTTCGCGGCCGCCTTCCGGCCGTGACGCGGGTTGGGCACGAACTCGCCGTTCGAGTCGGCGAGGAAGTTGGCGATTCCCAAGTCGATGCCGGCCACGGACCCGGTCGCGGGCAGCGGCTGCAGCTCGGTCTGCTCGGCAGTGAGGATCACGTACCAGCGCTTGCCCTCACGCTAGACCGAGACGGTCTTGACCCTGCCGGCCACCGGGCGATGCTGGTGGACCTTGACGTGCCCGACGCCCTGGAAACGGACACGGGTCACGGGGTCGTGCGGGGTGGAGTCCCACCGGCAGCCGTCCCCGTCCTTGGGGAAGTCCACCGTGTCGAACCAGTACACCCCACGAAAACGCGGATAGCCGGGCGCCTCACCTGACTTGACCCGACGGAAGAACGCGGCGAATGCCTTGTCGAGACGGCGAAGCGTGGCCTGCTGAGACGAGAACGACCAGCGGCCCTGCCGTTCCGGGTCGAACGCCCGGATGCCCTTGAGCTGCGCGGACTGCTACCCGTACCTGACGCTCGTCCTCGAGGTGTGCCGGTAGGCGCCGCGGCGCTCCTGCAACGCGCCGTTGTAGAGCGAGCAGCGATCGGCCAGCATCGCGCCGAGGGCCTGCACCTGGCAGACGGTGGGCCGCAGGAGGAACTTGTACGCACGGATCACCCAGCCCCCCTCGTTCCCGGTGTGATCAACCTAGCGGAGGCCACTGACAACGCAGCGAACAGCGGACTCCGGCGCTTCGCGCCTCCGGGCCGTGGATGCGTTTCCCTCCCCGGCTGAAGCCGGGGATACCCACGCAAGATCAGGGATGGTGTACTTCGATGGACTGGTGACGGACCGCGGTACGCGCCCGATCTGCTGCCGCCGTTGGTCGCCGAGCACGCGGCGCACTCGTACCGGGACGACTCCACGCTGACCTTCCATCATCGGAGCCCTGCTGCTGGGCCTGGAGCCGGGCGAGCTCGCGCAGGCAGCTGCTGAGCTGCTCGTAGCGCAGGGCCCGGGCGTGGGCGGCGTCGTCCCAGCCGGCCGACTCGGCCGCCAGCGTGACGACTCCGTCGTGGCAGCCTTGAGATCCTCCCCCGCGTGCAGCGCACGGGCGCGGGTCAGGCGCAGCTGAGCGACGAGCCGGTCGTCCAACTCGCCTGCGGCGACGTCCGGTTCGGCCAGCAGGGAGAACAAGGGCCGTAGGGGGCCTTCTGCGCAGGCATGGCTGCCGCACGGACCTCGTCGCGACGACGTCTCTGCCCCGCGCCCCGGCGATTTCAGATCCGCTCAAGTCCGTTCTCTCGTTGGTGTGTTGTGGCAGTATCGGCTGGCATGTCGCCGTCAATCGCGTGGCCGCCTCTGCCCCGTCGTCGTCTGTTCCTCGTGCTCCTCGTGCTCCTCGTGCTCCTCGTGCTCCTCGTGCTCCTCGTGCTCCTCGTGCTGCTCGTTGCGCTCGGCGCCGGTGTGAGCAATGCTCGCGCGGTGACCGGGCCGGGGGTGTCCAGGGCCGCGGCGACGCCCGATCGCGCGCGCTACGACGTGGTGCTGCGCTCCGACGCTGACGGCAGTCACTGGACGGGACGGCAGCGGGTGTCGTTCCGCAACGCGTCGGAGAGGCCCTTGCGTGAGGTGTACCTACGGCTGTGGGGGAACGGCGAGGACAAGTGCGGCACGCCCGGCGCCCCCTCCCCCGTCACCGTGTCAAACGTACGTGGCGGCACACCAGGGCCTCTCACCGTGGAGTGCACGGCCCTGCGCATCGCCCTGCCGAAGCCGCTCGCGCACGGCGAGCGGACATCCGTCGCCTTCGATGTCTCCATCACCGTGCCCGACCACAATGCCCGCTTCGGCCGCGAGGGCGCCTACCGCTTCCTCGGCAACGCGCTGCCGGTGCTCGCCGTGCACGACGCGAAGGGGTGGCACCTCGACCCGTACGTGGCACTCGGTGAGAGCTTCTACGCACTGACGGGCGATTTTCGGGTCCGTCTCGATCACCCGTCGGCGCTGCAAGTGCCCGCGAGCGGTCGCACCCGCACCTTCCCCGGCGGCCCGGGCCGTACGGTCACCCTCAGCGTCGGGCACCGGATGCGGGACTTCGCGTGGGCCGCGGGCCCGTTCCGCACGGCGACGCAGACCACACCCGGGGGCGTGCGCGTGAAGTCGTACTGGGCGCCCGGCACCTCAGCTGCGGGCGTGCGCTCGACGCGCACGGACGCCGTCGCCGCGGTCGACCGGTTCAGCCGGGAGTTCGGCCGCTATCCGTACGGCGAGATCGACCTCGTGATGACCAGCGGGTTCGGCGGCGGCATGGAATACCCCGGCCTCGTCCTGCTGGGCACCACCGACGAGGGCAGCGCCGTCGTCCACGAGGTGGCGCACCAGTGGTGGTACGGCATCGTCGGCAACGACGAGTACACCTCGCCGTGGCTGGACGAGAGCTTCGCCCAGTACGCCAACGCCCGCTTCTACGGCTGGGAGACCAGCGACTGCTGGTCGGACGTCGACTGGCCCGACGACAGCACCGCACTCACCGCGTCGATGGCCTACTGGTCCCAGCACCGCGGCGAGTACCACCTCATCTACACGGCCGGGTCCTGCGCCCTGGCCGACCTGGAACGTACCCTCGGCGCCGACGCCATGGCACGGCTCCTCAAGCAGTACGCCCACGACCACTGGTACGGCGTCTCCACCACCGCCGACTTCAAGAAGGCCGCCCAGTCCATGACCATCCAGGATCTTGGCCCCTTCTGGGAGACCCACCACATCCGCTGAGGGAGCACTCAGCGCAGCTCGAGCCGCACCAGGATGGCGGCGTGCCCGCCGGTCGGTCAGCCCGCCGAGCGCACCGGACTGCGAACATCGGTCCACCTCCAGTGAATCCCGCGTCTACTGGGCGATGACCGCCGTGATGACGCGCCGCCTGACCGACACCTCCACCCCGAGCTGGCGCGAGGTGCAGGCGGCGCGTGAACGTGCAACTGCTGCTCGACAACCTCGCCGAGCAGGAACAGCAGATCGCTGCCGAGGCCGAAAAGCTGCGGGGCCGGATCGAGGAACTGACCGGGCAGATCGGCGAGTTGGACCGGCAGCTCGAGGAGCTGAAGATCACCCGCAAGACCCGTGATGGCCTCGCGGGTGAGATCGCCCATCTTGAGTCCGGCCTGCCGAACAACCCGGCCTACCAGCAGGTCCTCAAGCGCTTCGTCGAGCTCGGCCTCTTCGCCGAGACCGAGCCCCGCCCGTTCGCTCACCACCCCCGTGAAACGTCGATAACCCCACGAACAGCTCACCTCACGCAAGCCAACACCAGAAACGGACATCAACCTACGTAACGCCGACGTACGCGCCAGGTTGTTCGCTGGCCGACGCTGTCGCCGGATTTGAGCCGCTCCCCGAGGGAAGCCTGTGGCCTCTGGTCGGAGGGTTGGCTGGAGCACTGCAGGACATCACGGCGCCGGCGTCAGGACCGCCGCAGTCCTGCTGGGCACCGTCGGCGACGGCACCGCTACTTCGGACCCGCACTGACGAGCCCTCACGTTTCATCCCCAAAAACGACGCCGTCGACCAGGTGGTTGACCGGGCGGATCGCGGGCCGCCCCCGGTTGGGTGATGCCGATGCGGCGGGGAGCCCGGCCAGCAGCGCCAGGGATTCCTCTTACGTCCGGGATAGTCCTGAAGCGGCCCTCTCGTGGTTGATATTCGGGTTCTGTCTTATTCGCAATGTTCTTACCAATTAGACTAGTTCGCGAAACCGTTGCGTGACGTAGCGTCAAATTGGCTTTACTGCTCGTGAGTTGCGCGCAAAAAGTGCAGGGTGTGACCGAGATTTTTCACGCCAGGCTTTGAAATGGTCACAGGAAGGTCACTAGGGTCGGACCTCGAACCTCCGAATGATCACTCACACGAGGTGAGCGACGGTGGAGGGATACCGCCCACTTGATGTTCTGTGGGCGGCTGGAGGAAGAAGGAGCTCACCTTCGTGGCGTCCCACCGCCGGCCCAAACAGCCGAGCCGCGCCCGCGTGACTGTGCTCACCGCGACCGCCGCCGCTGCCGTGGCCCTTACTTCTCAGGCCGCCCAGGCGGCCCCCAAGCCCGCGAAGAGCGAGGTCAAGGCGAAGGTCGACAAGCTCTACGAAGAGGCGGAGCGGTCCACCAACCAGTACGACAGGGCCAAGGAGAAGCAGGAGAAGCTGGAGAAGGAGATCGGCGAGCTTCAGGACAAGGCCGCCCGCGAGCAGGGCGAGCTCAATGAACTGCGTACAGGCATCGGTACGATGGCCAGCGCGCAGTACCGCTCCGGCGGCATCGACGCCTCGGTCCAGCTCTTCCTCTCCGCCGACCCGGACGACTACCTCGACAAGGCGTCCACGCTCGACTCGCTCTCCGCGAAGCAGCTGGAGTCGCTGAAGAAGGTTCAGACGAAGCAGCGCAAGCTGGCCCAGAAGCGTGCGGAGGCCACAGAGAAGCTCAAGGACCTCGCCGACACCCGCACGGAGCTTGGCAAGAAGAAGAAAGAAATCCAGGGCAAGCTCAGCAAGGCGCAGAAGCTGCTGAACACCCTGACCGCCGCCGAGCGTCAGGCCATGGCCGGCGAGGAAGCGCGCGCCAGCCGCTCCTCCGCGAGCCGCGTCGACCTCGGCAACGAGGCGGCCGCCTCCAAGTTCGGCGCCGCCGCCCTGAGCGCGGCCGCCTCCCAGACCGGCAAGCCGTACTACCGCGGTGGCACGGGCCCCAACTCCTACGACTGCTCGGGCCTCACGCAGTGGGCGTACGCGCAGGCAGGGGTCCAGATATCCCGGGTCACGTACACGCAGGTCAACGACGGAACCCGGGTGGGCATGAGCGCACTCAAGCCCGGTGACCTGGTCTTCTTCAACAACACCGAGCATGTCGGCCTCTACGCGGGCAACGGCCAGGTGCTGCACGCGCCGCACCCGGGGGCCTCGGTGCGCTACGAGTCGATGAGCACGATCGGCAGCTTCCAGTTCGGCGTCCGCGTCACAGGCTGATCGCACCCGCAGTCGGCGAGGGTGGAGCCCGAGGCAGGATCTCTCTCCCCCCGCTGACGGGCGTCGTGCGCTTCGCGGCGGGGTTATCGGCTACGACAAGCAGCAGGTGGACGCCCACATCCAGCGCCACTTCGCCGAACCCGCCGACTTCGAAACCCCGTTGAGCCGACTACTGCGGGAGCAGCATGCCGCCCTCCTCGACGCGGGCACGCCCGTGGGGCGCAGAGTCGCCAAACAGCGGGAAAGGTGCCACCTCCTCGGCTGGGAGCGGCCGATACCGAGACACTCCCCCACCCTCGCCGCCAGCGCACGGCAATCACCCCCTCTGCCCTGGCCGGTCGCGGTCAGGGCAGTCGTCGGGTCGACGCCGAGGCCGCCTCACCCAGCAACTTGCCACCGGGCGCCGCAAACACCGAGAAAGGACGACACCACGGCGAACCGCGCTGGAGACGGACTACGGCGAACTACTCGCCCTGCGCTGCCAACTCGCATGCTCGGTGAGATTGAGAATTGAGATCGAGGAGTGGAAGTGTCTCGCGGAATTGATCGAGAATGCCTTTGAGGACTTCAACGAGATCACGATTTTCATCCTGGGAAGCGGCCGCGCGACGACGTCGATTCTCACTGTGCGTCAACATCGTCTTCGCCTCCGAGCTCAATGCCTTCGCCATTTTTGTGGCCGCGTACCCTCTTTGGCACTGTTATTGCCAGTCGGACTGCTCAACTGCGCTTTGAAACGGCATTGCCTCCAAGCTGCCACATTTCATAATTCCCACATTCTGCCGTTATCTCGGCCGTCGCCTGAGCCGCGGTGAAGAAGTCATCGACCACTGGCGAGGTGCGCGATGCCGCCGCCGCGAGGCACACCCGGTCGGGCGCCAGCTCCGGGATGGGCACATAGATGACTTCCGGATGTGAGTAGAACACGGACGCCGAACGGGCCAGGAACGAGATACCCCGCCCGGCCGCGACATGCTCGAGCGTCTCGTCCACCCCGCGCACCAGGTACCCGGCGTTAGGGTGCGGGTGCCTGGTGGGCTGCGTGCTCGGGTCGGCATGCCAGAGCAGCGGTTCGCCGGCCAGGTCGGCCTCGGTGACCTCCTCCTTGCCGGCCAACCGGTGGCCGGCGGGCAGCACCGCCACCCGCGGCTCGGTGTACAGCGGGGTGACGCGCAGGCCGGCCTCGTCGATGGGCAGCCGCACATAGCCGACGTCGATGCGGCCGTCGAGCAGCATCGGGGCCTGGTCGTCCCCTTCGATCCGCTGCACGTCCACGACCACGTCCGGGTGCCGGGCCTCGAACGCCCGCGCCGCCGGGATGACCGGGATGCCGGCCCGGAAACCGACCATCAGCCGTCGGCTGCCATGGGCGGCCACGGACACCCGGCGGCGGACCGCATGCGCGGAGGCGAGCAGCGGACCGGCGTCGGCCAGCAGTTGTCGGCCCGCGTCGGTCAGCGCTACGCCGTGGCGATCCCTGGTGAACAGCGAGGCGCCGAGATCCTGCTCGAGCGCGCGGATCTGCCGGCTGAGCACCGGCTGCGCGATATGTAGCTCATCGGCGGCGCGGCCGAAGTGCAACCGGTCGGCCACGGCGACGAAGTAGCGCAGTTTGCGCAGGTCCAGATCCATGGCGCCTCCCGGCCCGGTGATGCTTTGAGGGTATCACCATGCCTAAAAGAAGTCTTGGACACCCACTCAGGCCAATGGCAACCTGAAGGGGTACCCATTGGGGCCGAAGCGAATTCGGCACAAGAACTCGACATCGGAATTTGATAGCAGGAACCAGACCCAGAATGAGCACATCATGAATTGAGCGCCGCCGATCGCGTCATTCGACGGCGTCGACGACACAACCGTCAACAACGACGGGGGGCATGGCGTCCTGTCCAGCTCCAGAAAGCAGGATCACCAATGAGCAGCATCAGCATTATCGGCCTGGGGAACCTGGCCGGCGCCCTGGCCGACCGGGCGCTCGCCGGCGGCAACGCCGTCGAGGTCATCGGCCGCAACCCGGCCAAGCCAAGGAATTGACCGCCGCGCTCGGCGGCGCCACTGTCGGGACGGCCGGCGCCGCCCCGGCCGAGACATCGTTGTCCTCGCCGTGCCGTACGCCGGCGCGGCGGCGGTGGTGAGCGAGTACGGGGACGCACTGCACGGCAAGGTCATCGCCCGATGAACACCGGGCGGCTTGCAATGGCGCGGACGCTGGAGAACGTCGCCCTGTTGCAGCTGGGCCTCGTCGCCCACTCCGTCAAGCACACCAACTTCTTCCTCGGCGTCAGCATTCTCAGCTGAGCGCAGCCACACTCCCGCTTCTCGCGCCACATCACGCCATTCGATCCTCGGCACGAGGAGAACAGCCCCTCCACCTTCTCTCACAAGGAGCAGTAGCGTGCGCGTTTTCGTCGCTGGCGGGACCGGCCATTCCGGTTCGTACATCATCCCCGAGCTCATCGCCGCCGGACATGAGGTCACCGGCCTGGCCCGGTCGGACAGCGCCGCGGCGGCGGTGTCCGCGCTCGGCGCCAGGGTGCGTCGCGGCGACCTTGAGGACCTCGACGGTCTCAAGGAGGCGGCCGCGGACTCCGACGGCGTCATCCACGTCGCGCACAGGCAAGACCTGCTTACCTCCGGCGGGCTCGACGCCGTGACCGCCGCGGAGCTCCCGATCATGCTCGCGTACGGCGAGGCACTCGCGGGAACCGGAAAGCCGCTGGTCGCAGCGGGGAGCATAGGCGCGCCCGGGAACCTGGGCCGGCCGGCCACCGAGGAGGACCCGGCCCTTCCCGGCGGCGATGAGTACAAGGGCACCCTGCGGGTTCGTAACGTCGTGGAAGCCGCCGTAGTCGGCCTCGCCGAGCAGGGAGTGCGGTCTTCGGTCGTGCGGATCGCCAACATCGCGCACAGCACGACCGATCGTGCCGGCTTCCTCCCCACGCTGATCGCGCTCGCGAAGGAGAAGGGTTTCGTCGGCTACCCCGGAGACGGCGCGAACGTCTGGAACGCCGTGCACGTCCGCGATGTCGCCTCCTTGTTCCGCTTGGCGCTGCAGAAGGGGCCGGCTGGCAAACACTGGCACGCGGTTGGGGACGGGGGCATCCCGTTCCGCGAGATTGCCGAAGCCATTGGCAGCCGTCTGGGCCTGCCCGCCGTAAGCGTTCCCGCGGACGTACTGATGGTGCCGGGATACTTCGGGTTCCTCGCGAACATAGTCACGCAGAATTACCCGGCGTCCAACCTCATCACCCGCCGGACCCTCGGCTGGGAACCTTCTCAGCCAAGCCTGCTCGCCGATTTGGACAACGGCCATTACTTCTCCGCCAGTTGACGGCTGGTAGCCGAATCGCAACGAGTTGGCAAATGACAAGAGTTCACTGTTTCGGATACCCATCAATTCAACGGAGTGATCGTGGGAAAGCTCGATGGCAAGGTAGCGGTGATCACCGGCGGATCCACCGGCATGGCACTGGCCGGCGCCAAACTGTTCGTAGAGGAAGGAGCGCACGTCTTCATCCAGGCCCGGCGGCAGGAAGCACTGGACGAAGCCGTCCAGCTGATCAGCCGCAACGTCACCGCCGTCCAGGGGGACGCGGCCGAACTGGCCGACCTGGACCGCTTGTACGACACCGTCAAGCGGGAAAAGGGTTCGATCGACGTGCTGTGGGCCAGCGCCGGGATGGGCGAACCCGCTGTCCTCGGCGAGATCACCGAAGAACAGTTCCACCGCGCCTTTTGGCTCAACGCGCGCGGCACCCTGTTCACCGTGCAGAAGGCACTGCCGCTGATCAACGACAACGGCTCGATCTTCATGACCGGATCCAACGCCTCCCTCGGCGCCTTCCCCGGCTGGAGCCTCTACGCGGGAAGCAAAGCCGTCCAGCAGGCCTGGGCCCGCGTCTGGCTCAACGAACTGCGCGACCGCAAGATCCGGGTCAACGTCCTGACCCCCGGTCAGGTCGCCACCGCCAAACAGGAAGAACTGTTCGACGAGGCGACCAAGGCCGCTTTCGAGTCCCTCATCCCCCGCGGAGAGATGGGCCGCCCCGAAGAAATCGCCACCGTCGCCCTGTTTCTCGCCTCCGACGACTCCAGCTACGTCAATGGCCTGGAACTGGTCACCGACGGCGGCACCACCGCCATCTGAACCACACACCAGGAATTCCGCGGGCACACCCCACAACTACCCAGTCGCCACAACGAACTGGTCTCGAACGCGGACATCCGCAACACGCCGATGTGTTGCGCGGGCGCCGAATTCACGTGCTGACGAGCCGGAGGTGCCGGGAAAGACGCGGCAGTTGGCCCAGAAACGTCGCGGCCGACGGCCTGCGCCTGACCTGGCACGAACGAGACAGAGCGACACCTCGAGAACAGGAAGAGAGCACACCTCATGAGCAGCATCACCCTCATCGGTACGGGGAACATGGCCCGTACCATCGGCACGCTCGCGGTGGCGGGCGGCAACACCGTCGAGGTCATGGGACGCGATCAGTCCAAGGCCGATGACCTGGCCAAGGCTCTGGGCGGCGGCGCGACGACGGGCACGTGGGGCGCCGTCCCGGCCGGGGACATCGTCATCACGGCCCTGTTGTACGACGGTGTCGTTCCGGTCGTCGCCGAGTACGGAGACGCCCTCGCGGGCAAGGTCATCGTCGACATCAGCAACCCCTTCAACGCCACGTTCGACGGACTGGCCCACAGCGAGGAGACCTCGATCGCGCAGGAAGTCGCCAGGGTGGCCCCGGCCGGCGCCAGCGTGGTGAAGGCATTCAACACCATCTTCCGTAATGTCCTGGAGAAGGGTCGGCCCGACGTCTTCATCGCCGGCGACCATGCGCAGGCCAAGGCGGGCGTGGCGGCATTCATCGAGAGCCTCGGGCTGCGCCCGCTGGACGTCGGCGGCCTGAAAATGGCGCACTGGCTGGAAGGGATGGGTTTGATCACGGTAAGCCTCGCCAGCAACGGGGTTGGCCACTGGGACTTCGCCCTCGGCGTCAACGAATTTGCCGGCTGAGCCCCCAAGACTGAGAAGTCGGCGAACACTGCACCGCGCGCCCTGACAACGGTTGATGGATCACCGACTCGCTGATGTCGGATATCAATGACGGCGAACGATCCTGCCCGAGGAGACCGAGTCGCCGCGCATGGTCGGGGTCCTCCACTGGTGGCGCGGGAGCCCGGGCGGCGGGCGAGCCCTATGCCTCCCGCAGGTCCTCGGCCTCGGCGGCCGACACGGCCATCTTGCGCACGTGCGTGTAGTACCTGCTCGCGCACTCGTCGTCGATCATCGGGAGGACCTTGTCGGACGCCGCCGCCAGCCGCGTGAGGGCTGCGCGGCGCTGTCCGGCGAGAGGCCCTTCGAGAACGCTCGTCGCGTAGCCGTAGGCATCCGCATCGAGCATCACCATGTCGTGGTCCTCGATGTCCAGGCCGCGGAAGCCGGGCGGGAACGGCATGGCCATGTGCTCGGCCGCCATCCGTGAGAGCGCATCAAACTCCTCTTGGAACACGTCGGCGATCATGCCAGGCACACGCAGGCATCCAGGTACGGTCCGCGTCACTGGATCGGACGTCACGGCACATCCGAACGCGCGCAGATCCAACCCGGTGAACCTATGCGGTCACAGCACTAGCTCGGGCGGACTGCGGCTTCGACGTGGGCGAGTTGGGCGGCGAGGATCTCCTCGAAGGCGGCGCGGCGGTCCGCCCCGAGGGAGCGGACGTCGCGGGCGAAGTGGGCCAGGGCGGGGAAGCGGTCAGGGTCTGCGCCCAGTACCGCCACGCGGAACAGCTCCATGCCCTGTTCGCGCTCTTCCGGGGTGACCGTGCTGGCCCCGGCCTCGGAGGCGATCAGTGCAGCGATGAGGACCGCGATCCGGTGGTAGCAGACCGGGATCTCCTCGTCGGGCAGGCCCGACGCGCGCAGCGCCTGCAGCACCTCTTCCATGACCAGCCGGGAACCGGTGCCGCTCGACGCGTAACGTCCCCAGACCGCAGCGAGTCGGGGCTGCTGACCGAACGCATCTCGCACGCGCAGGGCCAGGGCCGTGATGCGCTGCTTCCAGTCGCCCTCGGCGCTGTAGCCGTCCATGGCGGCCAGGAGAATCCGGTCGGCGACAGCGCGCAGCAGTTCGGTCTTGCGGCCCGGGCGGTGTTCGAGATCTGCTGGTCCGGTGCAGGCGCACTGGCCGCGTTCCGCGCGCACACCGCGAGGCCGCACCAGGCCCGCTCTCTCTGATCTTGCCGGTCGCACGCCGCCGGACCTCCTCCCCGGCCGGGGCTGGGAAGATGCGCGCGTTCGGCCGGCGCGGCGCCGGCGTCACCACCCGGAACCCAGAACCCAGCACCCTGCGCCGGGCGGCATCGTCGGTCAGCTCCATGCGGAGGACGCTTCGACGTGACTCCTCCCCGGCATGAACGCCCGGGAGGAGTCACGATGTGCGGGCAGAGACCTTGCGTTCGTACGGGGATGTAGTCGCCGTCAGTCGGCCACCGAGGCTCCGAACAGGGCCCCGGTCGCGGGCAGGCCCATGGTGGACGGGCCGAACGAGAAGGAACCGCTCGCGGTGACGCCGCTGGAGGTGGCCGAGAAGACCCACGCGGCACCGTTGTTCGCGTTCTCCGCCCAGTCGCCGACGACCAGGCCGTTCCTCTTGTCGCCGTCGGCGTCGACGAGGGCGGTCTCGCTGCCGAACCGGTCCAGCTTCTCGGCGGTGCCGGGTACCCCGGCGGTGTTCTGGCTGAACGACTTGATGCCGGTGGTGGTCAGACCGTTCGCGCTGCCGCGCAGCACCAGCACGGTGCCGGCATCGGTGAGGCCGTCGAAGTCCTCGCCGGGCAGGCCGGTCGCCACGTCCAGGTAGCCGTCGCCGTTGGTGTCGCCGATCGACAGGCCCGAGCCCATGCCGTCATGCCACTCCCCCACGCCCGGTACGCCCGCGGTGTCCTGGTTGATCCACACCGGCTTGCGGGTGGTGGACACGCCGTTGGGGCCGCCGTGAACGACGGCGATCGCACCGCCCTTGATCGGGAGGCCGACGTCGTAGTCGGTGCCGTCGACGGAGTGGCCGACGACGATCTCGGCGTGACCGTCCTTGTCGAGGTCGCCGATCTCGACGTCGTCGCCGCGGATGAGCCGGCCCTGGGCGTCCTTGAGGAGGCCCTTGTACGTGAACCCGGAAGGACCGCCCACCAGCAGGGCCACCCCGCCGGTACCGATCTCGCCGTCCAACTGCCGGGCACTGACGGCCAGATCGGCGATGCCGTCGCCGGTCACGTCACCGGCGGCCATCGCGAGGGCGTACCACTCCTCGCCGGGGAAGAGGGTGAACCGGGTCGTCCTCGCGCTGGCGCCGTCCCGCCGGAACGGGCCGTGCAGCACCGAGCCGTCACCCGGCGTGGTCTCATCGCCATAGTCGTCGCCCCACGCCGCCACGTCCGGCTTCTTGTCCCCGTCCACGTCGGCGACTACGAAGGCGCCACGGGAGTTCGCCGGCACGTTCCTCAGCAGGACGGGCGTGGCGGACAGCCCCTTGGGGCCGCCCCAGTTGACGGCCAGGAAACGTCCGTCGTAGCCGCTGACCGGCGACATGTCCACGAGCGAGAGCAGATCGGCGTAGCCGTCCCGGTCGAGGTCGCCGCTCTGCAGGTCGCTGCCGTAGCGCGTCTGCGGCTGCGCCGTAGACCGGCTCGGCCAGGTCAGCACCTGCTTGCGCGAGGTCGACAGCCCGCTGGACGAGCCGTACAGCACGCTGACGGCCCCCGCCTTCGCCTGTCCCTTCAACGCGGTGCCCGGCGCGCCGATCGCCACGTCGGAGTAGCCGTCGCCGTTGAAGTCGTCGTGCAGGCGCTTGGCGCTCGGCGTGGTGACGGTGGTCGTCGCGGCCGGGGCGGCGGCGTTGACGACGGGAACCAGCACGGCACCGCCGACCAGGGCGATACCGGTGGCGAGGACGAGCCGTCTGCGGCGCCGGGGAAGGGAACGGGAAGCCATGATTGTCCTGACGTAGACGGAGAAGAAGCCCTTGGCCGTGACACCGGCGGCCTGGGAGCGGAACACCCATACGGCACCGGCGTATACGTCCTCACGCCGCCCCGTACGACTCACCAGACAGACGGTTGGTTGTACTGGACTACGCCGCGACTTTCCCTGCCGTTAACCGCACACTCCACGCCAAGAGCCCAGCGGCACACTGGAACGGCTCGAAGCCCTCGAAGTCGTCGAACTCCCGCGTCGCCTTGCCCCGTTCGGCCCGATGGTCACGCCGCCACTGCTCAGCCGGCCACGGCGCCTCGAACCGGTGCCCCCCGCTGGCCCAGCATCTCCGCCCTGGCCACCATCGACGGCTCCCGGCCGAAGACGACGGCGTCGCCCTCCGGCCCGACGGCGACACCGTCACCAGAGCGGGCCTGTCCGCCATCAACTCCTCTTCCGCACCAAGACGGTTGAGCCGGTCCCCGACGGCGCACGCCTGGGCAGCTTGCCGTTCTCGCCCCCTGCGGCATGACCCGCCGCAGATCGACTCGCGCGGCTCGTCGTTCAGTCGGGTGTCTCGGCCGAGTCGGCGGACTGGGAGTCGTTTGCCGGCGCGGACCGCTCGATGTCGTCGTTGGTCGCCGCCCAGCTGGCCAGCAGGTTCAGGGCGTCCTGCGAGGGCGAGTGGGGCTCGGGGGTGTAGGTGAGGAGGAACTGGCTGGGACCGTCGGGGAGCGGGAAAGTTTCGAAGGGCAGGTCGAGGTCACCGACGACCGGGTGGTGGAGGAGTTTCACGCCCGTGGTGTGCATCCGGACGTTGTGGGCCGCCCAGCGACGCCGGAATTCCTCGCTGCGGGTCGACAGCTCCCCGATCAGGTCCGTCAGCCGCCGGTCGTAGAGATCCCGGCCGGCTTCGGCGCGCAGCATGGCGACCGTGTCGCCCGCGACTTCGTCCCAGTGGCGGAAGAACTCGGTCGCGTGCGGGCTGAGGAAGACGAACCGGGCGTTGTTCGGCGGCCGTGCCGGGTCGGCGTAGACCGGTGAGAACAGGGCGCGCCCGAGGTGATTGGCGGCCAGGATGTCCCCGCGTCCGCTGAGGATGAAAGCAGGTGTGCCGGCCATCGAGTCGAGGACGCGCTGCACCGCGGGCCGGATGCGCTGCTGGGCCGGGCGGCGGCGTCGCGGCCGGGTTGTGCCGGCGCCGCGCAGGAGGTCGAGCAGGTGGATGCGTTCGGCCTCGTCGAGCTGCAGTGCCTGCGCGATGCCGTCGATGACGCTCTCGGAGACGCCGGTGGCGTTGCCGCGCTCCAGCCGGGTGTAGTACTCGCTGGAGATGCCCGCGAGCAGGGCGACCTCCTCGCGGCGCAGCCCGGTGACCCGTCGGCGCTCTCCGCCGTAGAGGGGCAGTCCGGCCTGCGCGGGGGTGACCCTGGCCCGTCGCGTGCCGAGGAATTCCCGGATCTCCGCGCGGAAATCGTCACGGATGTCGCGGTTGCCGTCTTGTGGGTCGTTTCTGCCTGCCATGCGCCTCACTCTACGAGCGCTTCCGCCAGGTTGGGGGTCCCTGTCAGTGACCCCCTCATAAGAGACTCCCACACTCGCGTGACACCGGGTTTTGTTGGTGGTGCACCGCCCACGGCGGTGTGAACGGCCCGGACAGGGCGGCGCCTGTGCCGCCGGTCCCAGCCCTTTCTGCGGCGCTGTCGGCGCTGCATGCATCACCCCGCACACAGCGGGTGCCGGATCACGGCGCCTGAAAGGAACCCCCATGAGCAAGGTCATTCTCGTCACCGGTGCCGGACGCGGTCTGGGCACGGACATCGCCCGCGAGGCCCTCGCCGCAGGCCACCAGGTCGTCGCCACCGGGCGCCGCCCCGAGGAGGTCGAGAAAACGCTGGGCGGGCCGCAGGACAACCTGCTGGTCACCAGGCTCGACGTCACCAGCCTGGAGGATGCCGAGGCCGCCGCGCGGGCAGCCGTCGACCGGTTCGGCCGCATCGACGTCCTGATCAACAACGCCGGGAACCTTTACACCGGCTACTTCGAGGAGATCTCGCCCGCGCAGATGCGCCGGCAGTTCGAGACGAACGTTTTCGGCCCGATGAACGTCACTCGCGCCGTCCTGCCGATCCTGCGGCGCCAGCGTGCCGGCCACGTCATCACCATCACCTCGACCGCGGGCCTGGTCGGCATGGAATTCACCTCCGCCTATGCCGCCTCCAAGTTCGCGGAAGAGGGCTGGATGGAGTCGCTGCGCTACGACGTCGAGCCGTACAACATCCACACCACGATCGTGGAGCCCGGCTACTTCCGCACCGAACTCCTCGTCGACGGCTCCACCAACTGGCCCGAGCTGTCCATCGACGACTACGCCCCGCGCACCGCCCCGAGGATCGAGGGCATGAAGAGCATGAACGGCCAGCAGCCCGGCGACCCCGCCAAGCTCGCCCGCGCCCTGCTCACCATCGCCGGACAGGACAAGCCCCTGCAGCGCTTCGTCGCCGGCGCGGACGCCATCGAGGCCGCCGAGGCCAAGGCGAAGGAACTCCTCGCCCAGGCCGAGGCCTCCCGCGAACTGGGCAGCGCCCTGACCTACGACGACGCCCACGCCTGAGCACCACGCTGCGGCCGCGGCCGGCAGCCGCCGGGTGCACCTACGGCGCTGATCCGCCACCCGGCAACAGCGCCCGCGCCCGCAGCGCGGACCACCGAAGCACGGCCCATCAGCTAGTGGCACACCCCACTGATCATGACCACCGACCGGCCTGACGGCCGTCACGAAGGAGTACCTGATGCAGCACGTATCACTGGGCGGACTCGATGTCTCCCGCATCGGCCTGGGAGCCATGACCATGGCCGGGACGTACACCACGGGCGGAGGGCTCGATGACTCCGAGTCGATCCGCACCGTCCACCGGGCGCTGGACCTCGGGGTCACCCACATCGACACCGCCGAGATCTACGGCCCCTTCCACAGCGAGGAAATCGTCGGCAAGGCCATCAAGGGCCGCCGGGATGACGTCGTCGTGGCGACGAAGTTCGGTCTTGTCTCTCACGCCGGCGACGGCCCCGGCGTCATCGACAGCAGCGCCGGCAACGTGAAGGCCGCGGTCGAAGGCTCGCTCCTGCGGCTCGGCACCGACCACATCGACCTGTACTACCAGCACCGCGTCGACCCGAACACGCCTATCGAGGAGACCGTCGGCGCGCTGGCCGAACTGGTCGCCGAGGGCAAGGTGCGCCACATCGGCCTCTCCGAGGCCGGTCCCGAGACGATCCGCCGGGCACACGCTGTGCACCCGGTGGCCGCGCTGCAGACCGAATACTCGCTGTGGACCCGCGACGTCGAGGCCGAGATCCTCCCGCTGCTGCGCGACCTCGGTATCGGATTCGTTCCCTACTCGCCGCTCGGGCACGGCCTGCTGACCGGGCAGATCCGCACGGTGGACGACTTCGCCGACGACGACTGGCGCAAGACCAACCCGCGTTTCACCGGTGAGAACTTCCAGCGCAACCTGCGCATCGTCGACGAAGTGCAGGCCGTCGGCGCCGAGATCGGAGCAACCCCGGCGCAGACCGCGCTGGCGTGGCTGCTGACCCGCGGCGACGACATCGCCCCCATCCCCGGCACCCGGCGGGTCGCACGCGTCGAAGAGAACACCGCCGCCGACGCCATCGAACTCACCCCCGCTCAGCTCGACCGCCTGAACAACCTCGCGCCGGCCGCGGGCGAGCGCCACGACGAGGCGAACATGGCCAGCATCGACCGGTGATCCCGCACCCCGGCGATTTCTCCTGACCAGCCCGGCCAACCCGCATCCGTACACCCATTCACTGATCACTGAAAAGGTTCCTCATCATGTCCAAGGTTCTCCTTGTCATAGGTCACCCCGACCTGTCTCAGTCGAAGGCCAACAAGGCCTTGGTGGACGCCGTCCGCGACCTGGCCCATGTCACCGTGCACGACCTCTACGCCGCCTACCCCGACTTCCAGATCGACGCCGACGCCGAGCAGGCCCTGCTGGCCGAACACGACGTGATCGTCTTCCAGCACCCGGTGTTCTGGTACAACACCACCCCTCTGTTCAAGCAATGGCAGGACAGGGTCTTTACCCTCGGCTGGGCCTTCACCATGGACGGCTCTTCCTCGCAGCTGGCCGGCAAGAAGGCCATCGTCGCCGTCACCGCCGGCGTCCCCGCCGACCACTACACCCCCGAAGGCTCGAACCAGGCCACCATCGAAACGCTTCTCAGCAACTGGCACGCCACCCTGCGGCTGTGCCAGTTCGACATCCAGCCGATGGTCAAGCTGTACGGCACCGCCTTCGGCCTCGCCGACGAGGACCTGGCCACCGCCGCCAAGCAGTACAACGAGCTGCTTGCCTCCTTCGCGGCCTGACCGCACCCTCACGACGACAGCCGCCCTCGCCGATCACGACGCAGCGGTGAGGGGTCTACGAGTCTCCGGCCGCTCTTCGCCGGATCAACGCCAAGCGTCCGGAGACCAGTATCGGCGGTGCCCGTGTCGTGAAACAGCGACCGCTCGTCGCCAAGCGCCGTCGGCTAGGTCCGGTCTTCGTATGAGACGGGCACCTCAGGGTCTGTCAGGCGCGCACGGGCAGAGGCAGGACGGCGGCGCCCTGGCGCAGGGCGCCGTTTTCGAGCGCGACCTGCCGGGTGGCCTCCTCGTACAGCTCCAGGGTGCGCCGCAGGTCGGTGTTCTCCTGCCGCAGCCGACGCAGGTTCGCCTCCGTGCGCCCGCTGGTCTTCTCGCCGGGCGCGGGCTGTGCGGGCGGCGGGATGCGGGACCGGAAGTGCTCGTCGTCGGGGGCGAGGCGGTCGCCGTCGGCGAGGATGTGGTCCAGGGCGGCGAGGTGGCCTGGCGATGGTTCAGGGAGCCGAAGAAGGAAACAGGGCCGCACGGCCGCCGGCGCGGCACAGATAATCTGCGCGGATGAAGCGGATTCAGCGGGCCGCCGGCGCGGTCGTCGGCTCAGCGGTGGGTGACGCGCTGGGCGGCCCCTTCGAGTTCGGTCCCCAGGGAGCGTTCTCCGCGCGGTTTCCCGCGCCTGGTGTGGGCGGCGAGATGTGCGGAGGCGGTGGCTGGGACCCCGGTGAGGCCACGGACGACACGCAGATGGCCGTCCTGGTCGCGGAGTCGCTGCTGGAGCGGGGCGGACTGGATCTGCCGGACATCTTCGCCCGCTTCCAGCGGTGGGCAGCATCGGGCCCCAAGGACATCGGCCTGCAGACCGAAGACGTCCTGACCAACGGCATGCCCTGGGACCTCGCCGCCGCGATTCATTTCCAGGTCAACCAACGAGCAGCGGGAAACGGCTCCTTGATGCGGGCATCAACCTCCGCGGTCCACTTCGCGGCCTCCGGCCGAGAAGCCACCATGGACGCAGCCCGCCGCATCTCTGCCCTCACCCACGGTGACCGCGCGGCCTGGGAAGGAACCGCGATCTTCCACGAACTCATCCGTGTCACGTTCGAGGACACGGACCCCCTCACCGCGCTCCCGGACATCCTGACTCTTGTCCACCCCGACCACCGGGGCCGCTACGCCACCGTCCTCGCGCCCGACTGGCACCCCGATCAGGCGACCGAGTTCAACGGCGCGGTCTGGCCCTGCCTGGGCTCCGCCGTCTGGGCCCTGCGCACCACCACCAGCTTCGAAGACGCGATACGCGCGGCGATCGACCTCGGCGGCGACACGGACACCGTCGCCGCGGTGACCGGCGGCCTCGCGGGGGCGTACCACGGGCTGGATGCCATCCCCGCCCGCTGGACCCAGCCGCTCCATGTCCCCCTCCCCGGCTTCGACGGACGGGTGCTGCACCTGGCGGATCTGCTCCACCTTGCACACCGCCTCGGAGGCTGAACCGGGTCTTTCTCCGAGCGGCGACAGCGCATAGGGCCCCGCCGAACGCCACGTTCGGCGGGGCCTGTTGATCTTTTGTCAGCCGGCGAAGGCGTTGACGCCTGTCAGCTCCGCGGAGAGTGTCCAGAGGCGGGCGGCCTGCTCGGGGTCGACGGCGTAGTCGCAAACACCGGCGGTGGTCGCCGGCATGATGTCGGGGTCGAACGATTCGGCGATGTCGCTGTTCTCGCAGTAGACGCCGCCCATCCCGGCGAGCTTCGGGTTGGTCGCGGCCCAGGTGGCGGTCGCGGCGCCCTGCTCGGGGGCCTTGAAGTGGGAGGCGGTCAGGTTGCCCTCCTCGTCGATCCAGCCGGCCGCGACCATCTCCTCGCGTGGCAGGTGGCGCTGCAGGGGCGTGAGGATCCCGCCGGGGTGAAGGGAGAACGCGCGGACGCCGGAGCCGGACTCCTGGGCGAGCGTGTCCAGGTGGAGGGCGAACAGGACGTTGGCGGTCTTGGACTGCCCGTACGCCTCCCACTTGTCGTAGCCGGTGGCGAATTGGATGTCGTCCCAGCGGATCGCGGAGCGGCGGTGCACGGAGGAGGAGACGGCGACGACGCGGGCGCCGTCGGCGGCGGCCTTCAGCAGCGGCCAGAGACGGTTCACCAGGGCGTAGTGGCCGAGGTGATTGGTGGCGAACTGGGCCTCCCAGCCGGGGCCGACGCGAGTCTCGGGGCAGGCCATCACGCCGGCGTTGCCGATGAACATGTCGATGGCCCGGCCGGTGGCGAGGAAGCGCTCGGCGAAGTCACGGACGCTGTCGAGGTCGCCGAGGTCAAGGGCGTCGACCTCGGCGTTCTCGATGCCGTCCAGCTCCTTGCGGGCGACGTCGGGGCGGCGCGCGGGGACGACGACATGGGCGCCCGCGGCGGTGAGCGCACGGGTGATCTCCAGCCCGAGCCCGGAGTAACCGCCGGTGACGACGGCCAGCCGACCGGCCAGGTCGATCCCGCGCAGCACATCAGCCGCGGTGCTGCTGGCATCGAACCCGGAGCCGATGGCGTGCTGAGGAGTAGTCATGTCCGGGACGCTACGACTTGGAGGGCGCTCTAGGTCAAGTGACGCCGATGCGCCCCACCAGGGGTGCGAGTGCCGTCGTGCGGCGGGTAGTGCTGCGCGCGTCCAAGACGGGTCGCCCGGCCGGCCGCGACGGTGGTGGGCGACCTCGTGGGCCGCCCCGTCCCCGCCGACCGCGGTGACGATCAGCTCGTCGCCGTGGAAGCGGACCCAGACCCGGGTGCCGATCAGCTCGTGCGGGACCGAGGAGCGGACGGCCTCGACTGAGATCGTGTGACTCCCAGTTGACCCGGCGTTGAAGTGCTCTCCCAGCTAAAGCAGAGGAGATTTCTGCCTACCTTGCGGTGGCGGACTTGACGCGGCGAGCGCGCCTGACGACTGCCCTCCCGGCAGCCGGGATGAGCGCGTGGCCCGTCCGGTACAGGTGCAGATGTTCCAGGCCGCGTTGTGGTCGGCGTTGCCCGCGCCCACGACCCGAAAGACCCCGCCCGGACGGCCACCCGGCGACTCGCGCTGCCTCGGACTGGAGAAGTCTCCCGAAACCGGCCGAAAAGGATCACCGGAGTTCACGCGGTGGATCGAGGGTGACTGCTCAGGTGCTTGATTACGTGTGAGCGGGCGGCAGCCGGACGTTTCCAGCGAAGAGGTCGCGCAGGGCGGTAATGGGGTTGAGGCCGTGCTTGCGGGCTGTGAAGATGACCGCTGCGCTGGCAACGGTTCCCGGATGGTCGGGCCCCATATCCTGCGCGAAGTATGGACTGGAGGTTCCGGGCGGCGGCGGAGGCCCAACACCAATGATCACCGGAGTCACCAGGGAGCCCGCAGCATGACCAGCACCACGGAGGCCCCTGGCGGGTCGGCTGCGGTCGACGATGCAGCACGAAGTGTCACGCGCCCGTTCTACGTATACGCCGTGCTCGCCAACACCCTGTTCCAGCGCGGCGTATTCGTCCTCTTCCTTCAGCAGCGAGGCTTCTCCGCCGGGCAAGTGGCCCTGCTTCAGACACTGCTCTACCTGGTCAGCGGACTTGCGGAGTTGCCGACGGGATTCATCGCCGACCGAATCGGCAGGCGTGCCAGCATCGTGATCGGCCAGATGCTGATAGCTGGATGTCTGCTCGGCCAGGGGACGTTCTCCAACTACTGGGTGTTCCTGACGCTGTTCATCGGGCAGGGCGTGGGCATGGCGTGTGTATCCGGTTCGGACACCGCCCTGCTGTACGACCTGCTCGTGCGTCGTGGCGCAACGGCCGGCTACGTCAAGATCAAGTCCCGGTTCACCACGCTCGGGACGGTCACCTCGGGAGCCGCCATCGTCCTCGGCGGCCAACTGCAGCAGATCTCCTGGGGAGTCGTCTACGTCGGTTCGGCGGCGTGCCTCGTCCTGGCCGTGGTGGTGCTGATGTCACGGGTGCCCGAGATCCGCGGCGCGGACGCGGTGGACGAGCAGGACGGAGCCGAGGAGGGGCACGGCGACGCCACAGCGTGGCGGGCGATGCTTCGGGTCGGCACGCCGGCGCTCGTGACGCTTGTCGTGGTGTCCGGATTGATGCATGCGACTTTGACGCCGTACATCATTTTTACGCAGAAGACCCTCTCCGATCAGGGAGCGGGCACCGCATGGGTCAGCGTGGTCATATCGGCGGGATTCTTCGTTGGCGGGCTCACTCCATTGCTGTCGGACCGCGCGGATCGGCGCATCGGGTATCGGGTCATCGTCCCGGTGTCTCTCCTGACGCTCGCCGCGGCACTCGGCCTCAGCGGCCTCGGCCTTGTCTGGGTCACCATCGCCGCGTTCCTGGTCCTGGTCGGGATTCCCGAGATCACCGCCGTGATCGTGGACAACGTGTTCAACGAGGCCGTGCCGTCGCGCCACCGGGCGAGCCTGCTGTCGATGATCGCCTTCGTGGAGTCGGCGCTCATCGGCATCGGCTATCTCGTCCTGGGCGCGCTCATGGACGGGCTGGGCTCCAGTGTGGGCATGGCCACCTACGCCGCGGTCCCTCTGCTGGCATGTCTCCTGTGGCTCCCGGTGCTCTTCCGAGGAGCACGGGTGACCACCGAGATCGAGAAACCCGCCGACCAAAAGGCATCCTGAAACAGACCATCTCGAGCAACCCCCTGCCCGATGGCAGAGCGTTGCTCGTTGACATGTCGCTCCCAGTCGGCGACGGAGCAGACGCACGGGGAGCCCCTGGTAGGACGGTTCTCACCACAAGATCGTCCGCTGAACAGAGGCTTCACGTTAGTCACCTTTGCTGCCACGCTCGATGTCCCGCGCTACATCGTGGTGCACCTCTCCCGGTTGCTCGCCGCGCATCGCCGGCGCCGCAACATGCCCTGTCACGCAGACGGCAGGGACATCTCGGACCTGCCCGCCGTCTCAGCCACCGCGCGATGCAGGGGCACTACGGACAGGAGGACGAACATGCCGAAGAGGGTGAGGGGCACCAGCACCAGCAACTTCGACGGATCATCGTGGAACCAGTGCCAGTTGCCCCACCAGTTGCCGCACACATCCAGCACCATCACAGCGCCCGCCAGCCAGATTCCGTCTCGCCGTACGAGTCCCACCAGCACGATGACCAGCGGATCGAGGACCACCAGGCTGACGAAGAACACCTGCAAGGGCACCTGAGGGAACATCGCATACGCGTGGACACCGTCCCGGGCCACATCAACAACGTGAGTGCGAGTCCCTACGAGAAACCCGATCAAGTACACAGCGAGCGCCCACCTCGCCCACACCGGCTGTCTGCCCCACCGCTCCCACACGACCCCCATCGTGTCAGCCTAGACGAGCATCGACGAGGTCAAGCATCCGCGACCGGGCCACTCACACGTGCTCTTGCTCGTAATTTTCCCCACACGGTTCAACAACCAAATATGTGGTGGGCAGAGCGAATCTGCCGAAATCCAAAGAGCCTAATCAACGGCGACCTCTCGCTGCAGATCTGCGCCGGTAGGCAGGACACCGTGCTGCACGCGCTGCGCAACATCGCCCGGCACACCCACAGTGCCATGCAGATCAAGTGGCGCATCGACGGCTGCCAGAACGCCCCGCGCCGCACCGGCACCCAGCGCAACCTGCTCGGCTTCAAGGACGGCATCGCCAACCCGACGTCACCTCGGCTCGCGAGACCAGCCGCCTGATCTGGGTCGGGGACCCCGACGGCGAGCCCGACTGGGCCAGGGGCGGCAGTTACCAGGTCATCCGCATCATCCGCATGCTGGTCGAGTTCTGGGACCGGGTCTCGCTCACCGAGCAGGAGAAGATGTTCGGCCGCCGCAAGGACACCGGCGCTCCGCTCGACGGCGCCAAGGAGACCGATATCCCGCACTACGCCAAGGACCCGCACGGCACGACGATCCCCATCGACGCCCACATACGCCTCGCCAACCCGCGCACCATCGCCACCGGCGCCTCCCGCATCCTGGCGCCGCGGCTACAACTACGACCGCGGGATCGACGAACCCCTCGTCGACTACATCTCACCTACCGGCGGCGGCTACTTCTGCGCCCTGCCCGGAGTCCGCGACAGCAAGGACTGGCTCGGCCGCGGGCTATTCGCGACCTGAACCAGCGCAGCTGCCCCGCTCCCTTGCCAGACCCCGGCATCGCCCCACTACCGGCGGTCCTCCTGAACGTCCGGGCGATCGTGAGCCCTCCGCCGGAAGTCGGGCCCTTGCGGGTGGTCCGCCGCCGATGGTCCGCTCGCAGTCACGGCCTGCGCCGCGCACTCGGCACTGTCCACCATCCGATCACTGTCGGACGCGGCATTGGCGAGGCTCGCGCAGCACGCGGCCAGCAGCAGGCCATCCGCCACCAGGGGCAGGCTCCTGTGTGGGGGTGGCGGGGCCAGCAGGGCCCGCACCCGCTGCGGCACCTCCCCGCCGGGTGCCGCCAACGCGGCCGGACCGGACGCACCGGCGGATGCTGGCGCGGCGCGCCCAACTGCGTGCGCGACGATCGTGCGGTCGCCGACACGCTCCGCGGCCTCCTCGTCTGCCCGCCCCGGCCCTCCCCGGTCCGCCTAGAGCGTCCTCGGCCACGGCCGCTGGTCGGCCGTCGGCGTCGAGCCGATCCGCGACTCGCGTGAGGCTCTGCGCGAGGCGTTCCCGACGCTGCCGGCCACCGAGCGGTCGTAATCCCGCCTGACCGGCTTCTGCTTCGACGTCGGATTCGTGGACTCCGCACTGCTCTTCGGCGCAGCGATCTCGTACCGTGCGTGCTACACCGCTTCACCTGGCTCAACGCCGTCGCCGCGTTCTGAGCCTCGTACCTCCGCACCCGCCCTCTCGGCGCCTCGCTGACCGACCGGCTCGGCATGGACGTGCCCTTCGGCATCGGTTTCACAACCACCGCGCCCTTCGCCGCAGCGGTGTGCGCCACGCTCGTCGGCTACCTCGGCTGGTCCGATCCGCGAGCCGACCGCTGCACTCCGGCGCTGGCACCGCCGGACTGCGCTGACGCGGTGGGCAGGCTTACGGTGATGAGGGCCCCGCCTGACGGGTGGTTGGCGAGGCTCACCTGGCCGCCGTGGGCCGCGGCGATCGTCCCGACGATGGCGAGGCCGAGCCCGCCGGAACCCCCGTCAGGACTCGGGTTCTGCGGCGGCCCGGCGAGCATGTCGGGCGGGAAGCCCCGGCCATGGTCGTGCACGCACAAGTGCACGACGCCGTCCGCGTGTTCGGCGCCGAGGGTGATGCGGCCCGGTCCGGAGGGGCCGGAGTGTCGCAGGGCGTTGTCCAGGAGGTTGTGCAGGACTTGGCGCAGCCGTATCGGATCGAGGTTGGCGGTCGCTTCGCGGCTGTCGGCACATTCCACGGTGACCGTCGAGCCCTCGGCGGTGGCGCGGGCGCGGAACGCCTCGGCCGCGTCGGTGAGCAGCCGCGGCAGGGACACCGGTTCGCGGCGCAGCGGGAGCCGGCCCTGTCGAGTGCGGGCAAGGACAAGGAGATCCTCGGCGAGCCCGACGAGGCGGTCGGTCTCGGCAGCGGCGGAGCGTATGGCGGCTTCGAGTTCGGTGCGGCCGCGCGGGCGAGCCGTGGCCAGTTCGAGCTGGGCCCGCAGCAGGGCCAGCGGAGTGCGCAGTTCGTGTCCTGCGGTGTCGATGAAGCGGTGCTCGCGTTCCAGCGCCTCTTGGAGGCGCGCGAGCATGGCGTTGAGGGTGCGCGCGAGACGGGCCAGTTCGTCCCCGGTCGGCGGGACGGTAAGGCGCCGTTCGAGCTCGGTCTCGGAGATCGCGGCGGCCTCCCGGCGGATGCGCTCGACCGGTCGCAGGGCCGCGCCAGCGAGCAGCCAGCCCGCGTACGAGGACGCCGCCAGGGCGAGCGGGCCGCCGATGAGCAGCAGGAGCAGCAGCCGGTCCAGCGCCTCCGCGCGGTCACCGAGCGGTGCACCGACGACGAGAACTGCGGGCTGTGCGACCGTCCCCGGCAGGCGAACGGGCAGGGCGAGCAGCCGGGCGGGGTCGTCGATGCCCACGACATGACGGCTGAGGAAGACCGGCTTGGTGACGGTTCGTGTGGTGCCCGGCGGCAGCATGGGAGCGGCCGCGACGGCCGGGGTCGTCTCGACGACGTCGCCGTGCGGCGTGAGGATCTGGCCGAACGACTCGTCGGGGTCGATGAGTCCGCGGCCCGCGTCCAGCGGGGCCCGTTCGCGCTGGGCCAGCGAGCTGACGGTAGCCGCGGCCCGTGCGCGTAGGTCGAGGTCGACTGCGCGGGTCAGCTCGGTACCCATCCGGGTGTAGAGGAAGGCGCCCAGCGCGGTCAGCACCACCGCCATCGCCAGACAGAAGGCGAGTGTGAGGCGGAGCCGGACGGGGAGCCTAGCTGACGGGCCGCGCATGATCCGCGTGCTCCCTGCGGTCGTCTCTCAGCCAGTAGCCGGCGCCCCGGGAGGTGCGCAGCGACTGTCGTCCGAAAGGACGGTCGATCTTCTGTCGGAGGTAGCCGACGTACACCTCCACGACGTTCGAGTCCGCGTCGAAGGTGAAGTCCCATACGTGCTCGATGAGTTCGGCCTTGGACAACACCTGGCCGGGCCGCCGCATCAGGCACTCCAGCAGCGCGAACTCCTTGGCCGTCAACGTGACCGGAGTTCCGTCGCGAGCCACGGAACGGGTCGCCGGATCGAGGGTGAGGTCGCCGACGGTGAGCACCGCGGGCCGTTCACGGGCGCCCCGGCGCATCAGCGCGCGCAACCGGGACAGCAGCTCGGCCAGCGCGAAGGGCTTGACGAGGTAGTCGTCCGCGCCCAGATCCAGTCCGCGCACCCGATCCTCGACGGCGTCCCGCGCGGTCAGCAGCAGGACGGGCGCCCACCGGCCGGCGGCACGGATCTCACGTAGCACGCCGAATCCGTCGGTGCCCGGCAGCATCACATCCAGGACGATCACGTCGTAGTCGGTCTCCCCGGCGTACCAGAGGCCGTCCTCGCCGGTGGCGGCCACGTCGACGGCGAAGCCGTTCTCCGCCAGACAGCGCCGCAGCAGCTCCGCCATGGGCGCTTCGTCCTCGACCACGAGAATCCGCATGGCGCCTCCTCGCGCAGGCCCCGCTTGTGTCCAGCGTAGCGGGGGTGGCTAAGGGGACGCTGAGTACACCAGAGCAGCCCCCTCGGGGACTCGCGGGGGCCGTTTCAGGGTCCCCTTAGCCACGCGCGAGCAGGCTCGAAGCCACAGTTCCACGAGGGAGTCCCGATGATCGGCAAAGGCATGGCACGCAGAGCACTGGTCCTCACCGTCGCCGCCGGCTGCACGGCCACGGGCGTACTGACGGCCTGTTCGTCGAGTTCGGGGAGTTCGGGGAGTTCGAACCACCGCTCCGCGGCGCCCGCGACGACCAGCCCGGTTCCCCGCAGCTTCTCGGCGACCGTCGACAACCCGTGGTTCCCGCTGCCGCCCGGCCGGACGCTGGTCTACAGCGGCATCAAGGACGGCGCCAAGTCCACGGAGTACCTCACCGCCACCCGCGAGACCGAGAAGATCACCGGCATCCCCTGCCGCGTCGTCGAGGACCGCCTCTACACCGGCCGCACTCTCCACGAGGCAACCCGCGACTACTACACCCAGGACGCCGCCGGAAACGTCTGGTACTTCGGCGAGGACACCGCCGAACTCGATGCCCACGGCAACATGCTCTCCACCGAGGGCACCTGGCGCGCCGGCCGTGACGGCGCCCGCCCGGGCATCTTCCTGCCCGCCCACCCCGTCCCCGGCGCCGCCGGACAGCAGGAGTACTACCCCGGCCAGGCGGAGGACCGCTTCCAGATCCTGGACCTGACCTCGCGCGTGTCCGTCCCGTACAAGACCTTCACCGGGGCCCTGCGCACGAAGGAATGGACGCCGCTGGAGCCCGGGGTCGTGGACAACAAGTACTACGTCAAGGGCATCGGCACGGTGAAGGAGGTCACGGTCAAGGGCGGCCCCTTCGAGGAGAACGTGTTGACCGCTGTCAGGGGCTAGGAGGCGCTGGACCGGGCCGGGCACGCGCGGGGCGTGGTGGTCCACGGCTGGTTCTGGGGCACGACGTGCGTGGACGGCTTCACGTGGTGCCAGCACGCGATCTTCGGGTACATCAGTGCCGGGAACCGATCCACACCGCACCGCCGAGCCACTTCGCGATGCGCATCCCCGAGCTGCCGCGACCGGGAAGACGATGCGAGACGGCCGTCTCACCCAGGCGCCCCTTGCGCCTCGTCCTGATCGACGGGAAGGATCAGCGTGAAGGTGGCCGGGTAAGCACTGGTCAGGGAGAGCCTGCCGCCGAGCGGGACGGCCAGGTCCCGGGCGAGAACCAGGCCGATGCCCGCTCCCTGTCCGCCCCCGCTGTGCCCGCGGTCGAACAGCCAGGCCGGCTCGCCCGCCACGGCGCCCTCGTCGCTCACGTCGCTCACGTCGCTCACGTCGCTCACGTCGCTCACGTCGAAGGCGAGGGCACCGTCCAGGTCCCGCACAGCGATCCGGACGGTGCCGCGCCCGTGTATCCGGGCGTTGTCCAGCAGGATGCCGAGCACCTCCGACACGGGCACGCCCAGGACCAGGGCATCGGCCGCTGTGTCCCGTGCGGCGCACTCCAGGCGTCTGCCGTCCCGGGCGAACAGGCCGTGCCACCGTTCCTCGGCCTCCCGCAGCAGCTGACGTACCGCCGTCTTCCCGGAAGCTGGGTGGGACGCCTTGTCAGCACGACGATCAGCAGGTCGGGCAGTGCACCCGCCAGGGCCAGGACGCGCGGCATGACGGGAGCACGCCAGACTCTTGCCCAGCTCGTCCAGGCTCCTCTACCCCGCGGCCCGCAAAATTCGTTCTCGCCTGCCGTCACATTCCCCCGCTGGGATCCGTCAGGGAGGTGGCAAAGCCACACCGACCCCATCCTGCGGGGGCAAAGAACCGGCCCGGACTCCGCGACCGGCCCACCCTCGCCACGAAGTCCCTCACACCGGGAGACAGGACGGACACCACCATGCTGACCAACGTCATGTACGTGACGCTCTACGTCACCGACCAGGACCGCGCGCTGCGGTTCTACACCCAGCAGCTCGGACTGGAAAAGCGCATCGACTACCGAGGCCCCTCCGGACGCTTCCTCACCGTCGGCATCCCCGGCAGCCCCCTCGAGTGCGTCCTGTGGCCGCACCCGGCCGCCGCGGGACAGCCGGCCGAGGCGCAGCCCGGCGCCACGCCCGGCCCGGTCTTCCTGGAATCGGACGACCTGAGGAAGGACTTCGTCATACTGCGCGACCGCGGAGTGCAGTTCGACCAGAGCGCACCGGAGGACTACCCCTTCGGAATCCGCATCGAGGCAATCGACCCCGACGGCAACCGGATCTCACTGCGCCAGCGCGGCCGGACAGACGGCGACAACAACGACTGACCGTCCCGGGCCCCCGCACGGCCGGCGCCACACGTGCGTCGGCCGTGCGGCACAGGGCAGCGCGAATCCGTCGGCGCCACCGCCGCGCCGCATCGCTCACCCCGCCGCGCAAGGGGGCTCCGCCCGGCAGCACTGCCACGACCAGGTGTTGCCGATGCCCCCGCTCCCCCGGCCCGCCCGGCAACTGAGCACGCATCGCCCGCTCCACGGCATGCGCCGACCGAGCCGTAAGGGCATGCCCGCCTCTACCGTCGCGCCAGCCAGGTCGCGAGCTCGTCCACGACCGCGGGGTCAACATGTCCTGGACTCGCATACTCCGCCGGGGTGGGTTGGCCGTTGTCGGGAAAGAAGCGGTGGTCTGCGTCCACGTGGACCGGATCGTCAGCTCGGACCGGTGCGCCAGGGCACGCTGCCAGCCTGCCAATTCGTCGGCGACCGTCCTTTGGTAGTCGGTCACCCCATCGATGGTGACCTTGCCCGTCGCCTCGGGCAGCGGCAGATGCTCAGTTCGACCGTCGGCCGGCCCACCCACGAAAGTCACCAGGACGGTGATCAGACTCGGGTCCATAGAAGCTGTCGCCCCCAGCCAGACCAAGAAGTAGATGATCGACGCGATCACGGTCAAGTACTGACGGGCCATCAAGGCAAGCGGCTCGAATCCGTCCTGTGGAAGACGGCGGTCATTGTCACAATGAGTGGCCCATCGGCATATCCACGGAGCTGACCATGCGTAGACCTGCTGTTCTGCTGGCTGTTGCCGCCGCCCTCGGCGTCCCGTTGACAGCCCCGGCTCCCACCGCCTCGGCCACGCCTCAGACAACCGAGGTCATCTGCCAGGACTGGTCCGCGTTTCCGCAGTACATCCGCCACATCTACCTCAGTCCGGACAACCCCACGGCCGTGCGGGACTTCGACGAGCACCCGGTGAACCTCAGCTGCTACGAGTGGTCGGGGTCGACTCCGGCCACGATCTCGTACTCCATCAGCTACGTCATGAACGACCTGGACCATCCCGACGGACATTCAGACATCCTCACCATGGGGCACGGCTTCGCGTGGACCCCCGCCATGCCGGGCTATGTCTACCGGGCGAGCTTCACACTCATTTCCTGACGCACCCAACGCACCCAACGCACCCATGGTCTCGGAGGCGTTGAGGCCCCTTTGGCGCTTGTGACCGTGCCGCCGGCCGTCTCTTTCGGGCCACCTCGCCGAGCACACGACACCCGCGCCGTGCCATCACCCGCACGTTCGGCGAGCTCAGATCTCGGGCTTCACGCTAAGAAGCATGCGGACGTACCTCGCGTTGCCGGGGGACGCCCGGTGGCTCCATGGCGCCGTCGACGGCCCATGCCGTCGAGTGACCCACCCGAAGATTGAACTCACCGATCGTGGAGCATTGTTGACCGAACCGCCTCATCGGCCACGGGACAGCAGCCACCGCCAACGCTCGCGTTCCGTGAAGAGGCAGACAAGTGCCATGACAGACACGACAATTGCCGCCCACGTGGGCCAGACAACCCAGGCGGAGACCACGGCTGCGACGAGCTGGAGCAGCACAAGCAGGATCGTGACCACGCCCGGAACCGCGACCATCTGCTGCATCGGCTTGTCGCCCGGTGTGCCGAAGACGGTCGGAAGACCGATCAGCACCACCACCGACAGCACGGCGAGCACCCACGAGGAGCGGGACAACGCCCACGGGGTGGCCACCCAGGCGACGATTTCCGTCGAGAACCGCAGGGCGGATGCCAGGCGGTCGTCAGGTCGTTCCAAGGGTCCCCCAAATGTCAGCACCAGCCACCTGCGAAAGATGCTACGTCGCGCAGAGGACCGCGGCGAGAAGCGCTTAAGTGAGCCTTTAGCGCACCGGCGAAGGGGCCGTCCCACCCGGTTTTCCCGTGGCCGGGCAGCCGCGCAGCAGACCGACGTCACCATGCCGGTGACGATCGCTGTCCGAGTGAACTCGGTGTTCCTAAATAGCGACGGCGCCTTCTGCGGAGATTTCGGACTCCTGCCCTGTCGCGGGCAGTTCCACGGTGATGCGGATGCCTCCGGCGGAGCGCGGGGTGAGGGTGAGTGTTCCGTCGTGTGCGTGGGTGATGGTTTTGGCGATTGCCAGGCCGAGGCCGACGCCTGCGTGATCGGCGCGTATGCGCTCGGTGCCGCGCTGGAAGGGTTCGGTGAGTGTCGAGGCCAGCTCTGGGGTGACCTGCTCGCCGGTGTTTTCGACGGTGAGCACCACGGTCGTGGGGCCGACGCTGGTGTTGACCCAGACAGCGCCCCGTTCGGGCAGGTTGTGGACGATCGCGTTGTGCACGAGGTTCGTGGTCAGCTGCAGCAGGAGCGCCTGTGATCCGATCGTGGGGGTGATCTCGCCGCTGGTCTCGATCCTGACGCCGTGCTTTTCCGCGAGGGGAAGGAGTGTTTCCGTCGCTTCTTCCGCCATGAGGGACAGGTCGACGTGTTCGCGGGTGAAGGACCGCTGCTCGGCGCGGCTGAGCAGGAGCAGTGCCTCGGTGAGGTCGATCGCTCGGGTGTTGACGGCGTGGAGGCGGTCGATGAGTTCGCCGTCGGCGCGGTTCGGATCGGTGCGGGCCACGTCGAGGAGCGCCTTCGAGATCGCCAGCGGGGTGCGCAGCTCGTGAGAGGCGTTTGCCGCGAATCTCTGCTGTTCGGCGACGTGCGCTTCGAGCCGCTCGAGCATGGTGTCGAAGGCGTCGGCGAATTCGCGGAACTCGTCCTTGCGGCCCGGCAGCCGGATGCGGTGGGAGAGTGATCCGTTCGTGGCCATGCGGGTGGCGTTGGTGATCCGGGTCAGGGGGGCGAGCATGCGGCCGGCGAGGATCCACCCTCCCACGAGGCCGAACACCAGCAGGAACACCATCACTGCGGCTGCTCTCGGTGCGAACACATTCAGGAGGACGGACCGGATGGGGAACACACCATCCGTGAGTCTGTCGTCATCGGCGTTGGTGAGCATCGCGCGGTTGGGGACGTAACGCAGGAGGAACAACCACACGGCGGCGAGCAGCAAGATGCCGGCCAGCATGAGGAACCCGGCGTAGCTGAGGGTGAGTTTGAGGCGAACGCTCATCCCACGTGTCCTATCCACGCTCGCCTCCCTCGTGTCCGGCGTCCGGCTGCGTGTCGATGCGGTAGCCGACGCCCGGCAAGGTGGCGATGATCCAGGGTTCGCCGAGCCGCTTGCGCAGTGCCGAGACCGTGATGCGCACGGCGTTGGTGAACGGGTCGGCGTTCTCGTCCCAGGCCCGCTCCAGCAGCTCCTCGGCGCTGACGACCCCGCCCTCGGCGACGACGAGGACTTCGAGCACGGCGAACTGCTTCCTGGTCAGCGCGACGTAGCGGCCGTGCCGGTAGACCTCTCTGCGGAACGGGTCCAGTCGCAGACCTGCGATCTCTCGCACGGGTGGCCGGTTGTGGGCGCGTCTACGGTCGAGTGCTCTGAGCCGGAGCGCGAGTTCCTGGAGTGCGAACGGTTTCGTGAGGTAGTCGTCGGCGCCGAGTTCGAATCCGGAAGCCTTGTCGTCGAGACGGTCGGCCGCGGTGAGCATGAGGATCGGCATGCCGCTGCCGGAGGCGACGATGCGTTTGGCGATCTCGTCACCGGACGGTCCGGGGATGTCGCGGTCGAGGACGGCGATGTCGTAGGCGTTGATGCTCAGCAGTTCCAGAGCGGTGTCACCGTCACCTGCGATGTCGGCTGCGATCGCTTCCAGGCGCAGGCCATCGCGGATGGCTTCCGCCAGATACGGTTCGTCCTCGACAATCAACACACGCATGCTTCGAGGCTACGAGTCGGCGCATATCGTCGGCATATCGAAAACCGCATACGTGCCGGCAACACCGTGCTGCCTTGACTGGCGGTATGCCTCGAACCTCTCCATCTGCACGCACAAAGACCCGCCGGATTCGCCGACACCTTCTCGTCGGCCTCATGGTCGACTTAGCGGTGATCATCGCAGCCCTCGGCTACCGGTTATCGCGGTCCTCGTCCTCACCGCCCTCCTCTTCCGCGTCACTCTTGAACACTCATCGCAGTGAGCACCGTGGTGCGCCTGACGAGGCCGACGGAGTCGACTTCTACGTCAACAGCGGCTGGCGTTCCCCGGAATACCAAGATCAGCTTCTTCGCGAGGCGGTCTCGGCATACGGGTCCGAGGACGAGGCCGCCCGATGGGTGGCCACTGCGGCGACGTCCCCCCACGTGTCGGGGGACGCGGTCGACATCGGGCACTCCGATGCGACGGAGCGGCTGTCCAGGCATGGCGCCGAGTACGGGCTGTGCCAGATATGCCTCAACGAACCCTGGCACTACGAACTGCACACCGATGCCATGGATCACGGTTGCCCGCATATGTATGCCACCCCCACCCAAGACCCGAGGATGCAGCAGTGACCGGCAGCGAGCGAGGACAGACGATGGCGCAGGTGGACACGGCGGAGATCGGACTAGGCGGCGCCGGCCGCCGGGACTCCGGCGCCGGGACCTGGCGCGCGGGCGTCCGCCGCCTGATCCGCGCCGGCTCCCGTCCGGGCCCCTGGAAGCGCGGCCCGGTGCTTGCGGCGCTGGCGCTGCTGCTCGGCCTGCTCATGCTCCTGCACGCGAAGATCACGGACTACGGGGGCGTCGGCAGCCTGGTGGAGACCTTCCTGCCATGGTTCGGCCTGTTCGTTCCTGTGCTGCTGGCCGGGGCGCTGTGGCGCCGCTCCGCCTCCGCGGTGGTCGCGCTGCTGCTGCCGGTCATGGCGTGGCTGAGCCTCTTCGGCGGGCTGCTCGGCGACAAGTCCCACCCGGGCGGCGACCTCACCGTGGTCAGCCACAACGTCGGCGCCGACAACTCCGACCCGGCCGGCACCGCCCGCGACCTGGCCGCCTCCGGGGCGGAGGTGCTGGCACTGGAGGAGATCACCTCGCAGGCCAGGGGCACGTACGAGAAGGAGTTGGCGAAGGCGTACCCGTACCACTCGGTGCAGGGCACGGTCGGGCTGTGGAGCAAGCTGCCGCTGTCGGACACCCGGCCGGTGGACATCAAGCAGGACGTCGGGCCGCTGGGGGACAGCAAGTCGGCCGACGTCAAGCTGCCCTACAACCGGGCGCTGCGCACCACGGTGGCCACGGACCAGGGGCCCCTTACCGTGTATGTGGCCCACCTGGGGTCCGTACGGGTGAATCCCCGGGCGGGCTTCTGGACGGACTCGCGGGACAGGAACGCGCAGGCGCTCGGCGAGGCCATCGCCGCCGAGCAGAACAAGCGGGTGGTGCTGCTCGGCGACCTCAACGGCACCACGGACGACCGCGCATTCGACGCCATCACCTCGCAGCTGGACTCGGCCCAGGACGAGGCCGGGGACGGCTTTGGCTTCAGCTATCCGGCGAAGTTCCCGATGGTGCGGATCGATCAGATCCTGGTCCGTGGCGTGAAACCGGAGAGCTCCTGGCTGCTACCGGCCACCGGCAGCGACCACCTGCCGGTGGCGGCGGGAATCAGCTGGTGAACATCGCCCGAGAGCTCCGCTTCCGTCCATGGATCCGGAGGCACAAACCTCAGGCGTGATTCGCCCAAGAACTTGCCTAGCGGACCGCGGCCTTCCCCGACAGCGTGATGGCTGCCCGGGTGACGAGCGCTTCGCAGTGCGGCACCTGCCGTTCGTAGTCCCGGAGTGGCGGGGGCCGGTCAGGCGCGGTTCGGTGCCGGCTCCGGCTCGGAGGGAAGCGCTGCCGCGCGGCGGGGCAGCAGCAGCGGGGTCGCCAGCAGGAGCACCCCGGCCAGACCGATGGCCGTGCGCAGGCCGAGCAGGCCGCCCAGCACGCCCCAGGCGGCCGTCAGCAGCGCGGTCGAGGCCTTGGTCGTCACCGCCCAGGCGGACAGCGTGCGGGCGACCCGGTCGGTCGCGGTGCGCTCCAGGCGGTAGCTGGCGGAGACGGGGTTGAAGACCCCGCAGCAGAAGATCAGTCCGAGTTCGACGCCCATGACCAGCAGCAGCCCGCCGGTCCCCGGCCCGAGGAAGGCCAGGCCGACGGGCCAGACGGCCCGCAGCGAGCCTGCGACGACCAGGACCTGGTTCTGCCCGAACCGGTTGACGAGCGGCCGGGCCAGCCGTGAACCGAGCAGCCCGCCGATCGAGGGCGCGGCGAAGGCGAGACCGTACTGCCACGGTGTGAACCCGAGCCGGCCGAGCATCAGGACGGCCAGCAGCGGCTGGGTGGCCATCACCAAGCCGTTGAACAGGGCGGTGTTGAAGAACAGCGGACGCAGCGACGCGTCGGCGAGGATGTACCGCCACCCGTCGAGCAGGTCCCCGGCCCGCATGCGCGTGCCCTCCCGGCGCTTGGGCGGTGGCTCGTGCCTGCCCATCGCGCGGATACCGAGGGCCGAGAGCAGGTAGCTGACCGCGTCGGCCACCACCGTCGCGACCGGGCCGAGGAGCCCGATCGCCGCGCCGCCCAGCGGCGGTCCGATGATCGTGGTCGTCCAGGCCGTGGACTCGAACCGGGCGTTGGCGACCAGTAGGTCCTCGGTCGGCAGCAGCGTCTTCAGGTATGCGCCGGAGGCGGCACGGAAGGTGATGTCGGCCGCCGCGACGACGACCGAGACCAGCAGCAGCTGAAGGAAGGTGAGCATGCCGAGCGCGAACGCGCCGGGGATCGTCAGCAGCGCCGCGAACCGCACCAGGTCCATTGCGATCAGCACCGGCCGCTTGCGGCGGAACTCCACCCACGGGCCGAGCGGCACCGCCACGGCCGCACCCACCGCGGACCCCACGGAGGCGAGCGCGGCGACCTCGGCCGGTCCCGCGTGCAGCACCCGGACGGCGATGAGCGGGAAGGCACCGAAGGCCAGCCATGTCCCGAGCGCGCTGGTCCCGTACGCTCCCCAGAGCCACCCGAACTGCCGCCCCAGCCGATGTCCGCGCAGCTGCCCCAGCCGGTGCCCGCTCCCCATGCCCGTCTCCCCCACCACTCGCTCCGCACAACCGATCCGCGATCGGAAGTATCAAAGCGAGCACCACCACCAGGGATCAAACAACCGCAGAGCGGCCGGCCACAACCAACGGTTGTACCCCTAGGGTGTCGGCATGGACCTAGACACCGTCCGGACCTTCGTCGCCGCCGCCGACACGGGGCAGTTCCAGGAGGCCGCCGCCGAACTGGCGGTCACCCAGCAGGCCGTCTCCAAGCGCATCGCCGCGCTGGAGCGCGACCTCGACGTGCGCCTGTTCACCCGCACCGCGCGCGGTGCGCAGCTCACCATCGACGGGCAGGCGTTCCTGCCCCATGCCCGCGAACTGCTGCGCGTCGCCGAGCGCGCGGTCGCATCCGTGCGCACCGGCCGCCGTCCGCTGCGCGTCGACATCATCGCCTCGCGCGGCGCGGCGTCGGGCCTGATGCGCGGTTTCCACCGCGCGCACCCCGAGATCGAGCTCGACGTGATGTGGCTGTTCGACATCGAGACGGCCGTCGCCGCCATCCGGTCAGGTGAGATCGACGCGTCGTTCCGCGCCGTCACCGTGCCCGGCCGGCCCCTTCCCGACGACATCGAGTCCGTCCGGGTGCTCGACGAGCCGCTCCAACTCCTCACCGGACCCGCCCACGCACTGGCGGGCGCCCGCTCGGTGACCGTCGCTCAGCTCGCCGGGCACCGGATCTGGATGCCCGGCCTCGCCCCCGGAACCGAGTGGACCGCCTACTACGACGACCTCGTCGCCGAGTTCGGCCTCACCATCGAGGCGACCGGCCCCAACTTCGGCTCCGACGCGCTCCTCGACACCGTCGCCGACACCCCGGCCCTGGCCACCTTCATGGGCGAGCACACCCGTCTGGTCTGGCCCGCCGGCCACGGCCTGCGCCGTATCCCGGTGACCGATCCGACACCCGTCTACCCGCACTCGCTCCTGTGGCACCGCGACAACCCCCACCCGGCGCTGGCCACCCTCCGCGACCATCTCGCCGCCGCAACGGCCGGCCAGGACGCGGCCGGGACCTGGGTACCGGGCTGGGTGAATCCGCGCTGAACCCTGGGCGTACTCAGCCGAACCGCAGAATGCGCGGTGCGAAGGTGCCCTCGGGACCGTCGGCTCGGCCGACCGACCAGACCGTCGTCGTGCCCGGTACCGGGGCCAGCCGCAGCACCGAGGAGTCGCCCTCCCCCGCCACCGCCGGTTCGCTGTACTCGGTGAACGACTGTCCGTTCCAGGCAAGGAAGTCCGGCCCTGGGACGAGCGGCGGATTACTGCCGGGCGGGCCCCACTTCTGCGAGCGGGCCACCGAGACCCAGCCCAGCGCACCGGACGAGGTGGGCGCCAGCGAGCTGATCGAGCCGAAATCGGTGGGCACGGTCACATGGCTCCACGCCTGCCCGTCCCAGCGGACCAGCAAGGGAGGAATCGGCCGGCCCGGCGGGCCGCCGACGAACCCGGCCGTGCCGCCCGCCCACACCTCCGTCGGCGACACCGCCAGAACGCTGCTCACGGCCGAGCGCGGAAACCCGTCCACGATCGTCTGCTGCCAGACCTGACCGTTCCAGTGGGACACCGTCGCGACCGAGTCGGTGGTGCCTGCCGCCCAGACGTCGTCGGCCGCCAGGATGTGCAGGCCGTACACGGATCCCGGCGGCACCGGCACGTCCCGCCAGCCGCGCCCGTCCCAGCGCAGCAATACCTGCGCGCCGTCCCGCGAACCGATCAGCCAGGTCTCACCGCCGCCGACGACGACTTTGGTCAGTACGACACCGTGCGGCGGCCGGCTCTCGGACCAGGCGGTGCCGCCGAAGCGGAGCAGGTGGGCGCCGCCCGCCGAGTCGCGGCCGACCGCCCAGACCGCGGTCGATGAGGTCGCGGCGATGGACAGCAACTCCCCCTGCCAGCCGATCCCGGGCAGACTCTGGCGCTGCCACGCGGTGCCGTCCCAGCGCAGCATCAGCGGGAAGCCCGGCGCCTCGCGGCCGACGGCGTCGGCCCCCACCGCCCACGCCCGGTCCGGCCCGAACGCCACGGCCTCGTTGAGCCCGGCCTGTGGGCGTACCTGCGCCGGGACCGGAACGTGCTGCCAGGACAGGGTTTCCGCCGCGGCCGAGGTCATGACGGTGATGAGAGTGATGAGGGTCATGGCTGCGGCGAGGGCCGCGACGAGAAGTCTGCGTGTCATGGTCAGCCTCCCAGCCGCTCGCTCATCAGGTTCGGTTTCGAGCCGTATATCTCGACGGTTCCGAAGGAGATCAGTGAAGATCCGGCCCTCGTCAGTGCACTCGGTTTGACGTCGATCGCGTCTGTGCGCTCCGGACCGTAGGAGAAGGTGGTGCGGATGCCGTCGACCCGGGCGTACTTCGACTGGAACGCGCGGTCGCTGCGCACCGGCAGCCACAGCGCGCCGTCGGGGCCGCGCGCCATGCCCGCGGTGTAGGTGTCGCCCAGCGGTGGGTAAGTGGTGCGCCAGGCGTGCCCGTTGAAGGTCATCAAGTAGGTGCGGGCCACGCCGTCGGTGTACTGGCTGCCGCCGATCGTGGCCCGGCCGTGCGGTTCGAGCATGATCGTGTGCACGTTGCTGTTCGGTGGCAGCGGCACCTTCGCGTCCCGCCACTGCGTGCCGTTCCAGCGCAGGACGGCGACACCGGTGCTGGTGTCCGCCCACGCCCACGCGTCGGTGGCCGTCCGCGCGGTGACCCCCATCAGGAACAGCACACCGTCCGGCGTGGACTGGGTGGTCCAGCCGGAACCGTCGTAGTGCAGCACCTTCAGCCCGGTGTCGTCCTCACCGACCACCCACGCTCCACCGGACACTGCGGTGAAGTCCTGGTAGGTCCACAGGGTCCCCGGCAGCGGGATCGCACTCCACCCGCCCGCCGACCGGCGCAGGATCTCTCCCGCGCCCGCGTGGTTGTGGAAGATCCACACCTCGTCGCCGACGAACTCCACCTTGCCGAGCCAGCCCGGCTCACCCGCGCCGGGGAACGTGGCGTCCCGGCTCCATGCCGTGCCGTCCCAGCGGTACAGCATCGGCCGCAGTCCGTCCGCGGCTTGCTCGTACCCGGTCGCCCACGCCTCGCCCGGCCCGCGGGCGGCGAGATCGGACACGGTGACCGGCGGGGCCGCCGTCGGCACGGGCAGCGCCGACCAGCTCGGCGTCACAGCTGCGGCCCTCGTGGTGGCCGAGGCCGGCGACACCACCGAGGCACACGCGATCACAAGGCAGACGATGAGCGCACGGAGACCGTTCACAAGACCCCCCACAACGCGAAGGCCGCACACCATATTGGCGTTCAACCAACCGTGAACAGACGGCATTCGGCCATCACGTCTCTCTCTGGAAACCTGCCGTGTCGTGGGACTCCTGGAGCCACGAGCGCAGTACGTCGGCCAGGTCGCGGTTCCCGTCGCAGTACGTTCCGGCGACTCGGGCACCGACGGACCGGGAGTTCAGTCTGTCGGCACGGTGTCCGGGAGGCCGAGCATCACGACGTGATCGTGCTCGGCGCCGGGCTGGCCGGGCTCTGCGCCGCCGGGGACCTTGCCGCCGCCGGCACCGACGTGCTCGTCCTGGAGGCCCGGGACCGCGTCGGCGGCCGGGTCGGGCAGACCCGCACACCCGACGGCCGTACCGTCCAACTCCGTGGCGAAGTGGTCGGCCGCGGACACACCGCTTATCTCCAACTCGCCAAGGAACTCCGGCTCGAACTGGTCCCCAGCCACGTCGCCGAACCCGGCCGCATCACCCGTGCCACACCCGAGGGCCGCTCGGCCGGGGAGCCGCCGCACTGGTTCGGCCCCGGCGACACGGCCCAACTGCGCACCCCCGAACCACTGGCCGAGATGGCCGCCATGTTCGGCGACGAGGCACTCCGACCGACCGCCTGCCATCTGCGGCCGTGGGGCACCGACCTGTGGACTCAGGGCTACGTCACCCAGTGGCCGCCGGGCGAGGTCATGGCGGTCGGCCCGCTGCACGGCACCCACGAACCGCCGTTCTACGTCTGCGGCTCCGACCAGTGGGTCGCCGGATACGTGACTCCTCCCCGGCGTGGACGCCGGGGCTTCTCGCTATGCCGGTTGGACTTTGCGACGGGCCAGCCCGGCCCGTAGAGCGTTCAGGGCGCCCACCATGTCCGCGTGCGCCTGATGGCCGCACGAGAGGCAATGGAACTTCTCCTTGGCGTGCAGGATCGTCAGGAACACCCCCCCATCCGGCATCCGAGATCGACTGGTTGAGTCCGGCCTTGGAGGAGGCCCCGTTGGGCAGGAACGCGGTCGTGGAAGATCGCGCCCGCGCTGGCCGCCGGCAACACCGTCGTCCTCAATCCGTCCGATACGACGTCGTCCTCGGCTCTCCTCCTGGCCCGGGCGGTCCCTGGTCACCCACCCCCACGTCCGCCTCGTCGCCGTCACCGGATGTGTCCGGGCCGGACGAGAGATCGCCGCCGCGGCCCCCGATCTCAAGCGGCTCCATCTCGAACTGGGCGGCAACGCACCGGTGTTGATACACGAGGACGGCGATCTCGACGACGCGGTCGAGCAGTTGTCGTCCTCTCCTTCTGCAACGCGGGGCAGGACTGCACGGCCGCCAGCAGGATCCTGGTCCACCACCGCAGCCACGACGCCATCGTGGATACCTTCGCCCGCCGGGCCGCACGGCTCCTGCCCGGAGCCCCCCCCCACGACGTCCACGCGGACTTCGGACCCCCTCGCGAACGCCGCTCAACTCGCCTCCGTATGCGGCCTGTTGGAGCGCCTTCCGGACCACGCCGAAGTCGTCACCGGCGGCGCGGCCCTCTCCCGCCCCGGCCACTCCCACCAGGCCACGGTGGTCGCGGGGGCGCGGCAGAAGGACGAGATCGCGCGGAGCGAGGCGTTCGGCCCGGTCGTCACCATCCAGCCCTTCGCCGACGAATCCGCGGCCTTCCCTATGGCGAACGACGTCCCCCAAGGTCTCGCCGCGAGCGTCTGGACCCGCGACCACGACCGCGCGATGCGGGCGAGCCGCGCGCTGCAGACCGGCATCGTCTGGGTCAACACCCACGGCACGATGGTGTCGGCGATGCCGCACGGCGGTGTACGCCACTCCGGCTTCGGAAGCGACCTCTCCCTCACGGGCCTGCTCGACTACACACAGGTCAAGCACGTGATGCTGTGACGGGCGCCGAAGGCGTCGGAGTTCGGGGCCCGACCCTCGTAGCTGTGACCCCCCGCGTCAGCCCAGCCAGCGCCCCTCGCGCATGAGTTCGCGCCCCGCGAGCTCGTTGGCCTCGCGCCAGGCCTGGATCCGCTCCGGGCGGATGCGGAAGTACTGGTAGGGGCTGGAGAGTTCGCGCGGGTCGAACCCCGTCTTCGAGGCGAAGGCGTCCGCCGTGCCGGGAGGCAGCGCGGCCACATCCGCCGCCTCGGCGGTGCCTTCCACGAGGACGACGTCACGGGTGGGGCCGAGGGCGAGCCGCACGCGGCCGCCGGCCAACAGGTTGCGGCCGGTGGGTGATGTCCGGACGGTGGAGACGACGATGTGTGTGCCGTCCCAGAGGAAGGAAACGGGGACGAGGTACGGATGGCCCTCCGCGTCCGCCGTGGACAGCCATACGTCGACGTCCTCGTCCAACTTCTTCCGTGTGTCCCGCAGCCTCTCGGCCAACTCGCGCGGTGCTTCGGCAGCCATCTGTCCTCCTCCTATGAAATCCGGTGAACTCCGGTCGTATTAAACGGACTTGGACCGGCCGCCGACCACCGTACTCATGGGTGGCGCCCTGGTTGCGCCACGGCCGTGGAACCGATCATGGCCGCCACGGCTCGGGCCGCGCTGCGCGCGGAGTCCGCGTCGTGCGCCCGGTGGACCACGAAGCGGACGCGGCCGTCGGGAAGGGGCAGCACTCGCACTCCCCGGTCGGCGAGCCGTTCAGCGAACTGCGCCGCAGGCAGACCGGAGCATCTCACCATGACGATGTTCGTCGGATGCGGCGGCCAGGACACCTCGGCGCCCGGCACGTCGGCGAGCTGGTCGGCCAGGAGCGCTGCGGTGGTGTGATCGGCGGCCAGTTCGGGCAGCCGCCGCAGGGCGACCAGCGCGGGCGCCGCGAGCACTCCTGCCTGATGGAGCGTGCCGCCCAGTCTCTCCCGCAGCTCGCGGGCGCGCGCGACGAACGTGGAGGACCCGCCGAGCAGTGCACCGGCAGGCGCGCCCAGGCCCTTCGAGACGGAGAAGGTCACGCTGTCGGCGGGCCGTGCGAGTTCCGCGGGCGGGACGTCGAGTGCAACCGCGGCGTTCGCCAGTCGCGCGCCGTCCAGGTGCACATGCGCCCCGTGCCGACGGGCCTGATCAGCCACCTCTCCCACGGCCGACGCCTCCAGGGCACTGCCGCCGTGCATCATGCTCGTGTTCTCCACGCACACGACGGTGGGCTGCCGTGGCCCGCCGGAGGGCAGGGCGGTGAGCGCCTCAGTCAGTCGGCTGATGTCCGGCAATCCGTCCGGCTGTTGGGCCAGGGGAAGCAGGTCGGCTCCGGCGAATTGCCGTAGCCCCGCGTCCTCCAGGAAGGCCATATGGCTGTGGGCGCCGGTGATCACCCGTGGTCGGGCCGAGTCGGGGCCGGACGCGGCCAGTACGGCAAGCAGGTTGGCCATGGTGCTGGTGGGGACGAACAGGGCCGCCTCCGTGCCGAGGAGCAGGGCGCCTTCCTGCTCCAGCGCGGACGACGTGGGGTCGTCTCCGTACACGTCGTCACCGACGCGCGCCTCTGCCATCGCCGCACGCATCTCGGCGTCGGGCATCGTCCGGGTGTCGCTGCGGAAGTCGAGCCCGGCCGCCGTGTCTTGGTCTCCGACGTCGTACGCCACGGGGGTTACCCCTTTCCGGCAGGAGGGTGCGCGATCCAGACGGCGCGTGTGCGGGTGTAACCGTCGGCCGCGTGGAGGCCCAGTTCGCGGCCGTATCCGGACTGGCCCATCCCACCGACGCTGACGGACTCCTCGGTGTCGCCCCAAGTGTTCACCCAGACCATGCCGGCGCGCAGCGCCTGCGCGAAACGCTCGGCGCGACCCGCGTCCGAGGTCCACACGGAGGCCGACAGCCCGTAAGGAGTGTCGTGTGCGAGGGCGAGCGCCTGCGTCTCGGTCCCGAACCGTGCGACGGACAGCACGGGGCCGAAGATCTCTTCGCGCCAGGCGCGGCTGTGCGACGGCGCCGAGTCCAGTATCACCGGGTTGACGAAGAACCCGTCGGCGATGGCGCTGGTCGGTTCCGGCCGCACCTGCTTCTCGCCGGGTGGCAGCCACACCGCGGCTCCCAGTTTCGCGGCTTCCTCCACCACGGCTTCCACCCGCTCCACGGCCGCGCGTGTGATGAGGGGCCCCAGGTCGGTGCCCGGGTCGTCCGGTGCTCCGACGGCCAGCGCCGCCGTCCGCTCCGCCACCTTGCGCACGAACGCGTCGTGCACCGTCTCGTCGACGATGAGCCGGGTGGCGGCCACGCACATCTGGCCGGTGTTGCCTGTGAATCCCTCGACCACTGCCTGGGCCGCCGTGTCCAGGTCCGCGTCCGCGAAGACCACGATGGGGCTCTTGCCGCCCAGTTCCAGGGCGACCCGCTTGACGCCGTCGGCACACATCTTGGCGACCTCGCGCCCCGCGGCCGTGGAGCCGGTGAAGGACACCATCCCGACCCGGGGATCGCCGCACAGTCGGCGGCCGGTGCGCGCACCGCCGTACGCCGCGCCGAGCACACCGTCCGGCAGGATGTCGCCGGCCAGTTCGACGAGGCGGCGCACGGACAGCGGGGTCTCGGGCGCAGGCTTGACGACGACCGTGTTGCCGTACGCGAGCGCGGCTGCCACCTTCCAGACGGCCATCAGGAGCGGGTAGTTGTTCGGGCAGATCGCCACGCACACCCCGACGGGCACCCGGTCGGTGTAGGTCCTCCTGCCGGGCGCTGCCGGATGTACCTCGCCGACCGGGTATCGCGCGACGGTCGCGAACCAGTCCAGGACCTGGGCCGCGAAGTCCACTTCGCCTTCGGCACGCGCGGTGGGCTTGCCCGCGTTCATGCGTTCCAGCGTCGCGAACTCGGTGCGTCGGTCGCGCAGGAGGCCGGCCAACTCGTGCAGCCGACGCGACCGTTCCGTAGGTGAGGCGGTGCCCCACCCGTTGCGGAAGGCGTCGTCGGCCCGTGCGAGCAGGTGCTCCGCTTCCTGCCCGCCGGTGTCCGGCAGGCTGGTAACGGGGTGCCCGGTGGACGGGTCGAGGATCCGGCGTTCGTCGCTCGTCCCGCTGCCCGCGATCGCCTGCGTGGTCATGGCGCGCCCTCGCTCATCGCAGCAACTCCGAGTCACCGGACAGCCGTAGCCGCCCGATCACTTGCTCGACGTGCCTGAGGAACCCGTCCTTGCCGAGGGCCGCCCCGGCGCTTCCCAGCAGCTTCAGGTCCAGGGCGGCCGCGGTGTCCTGCCACTGGGCGTCGCAGGCGCCGAAGTCCGCGTGGACGTAGCCGAGATGGATGGTGTGCCCGGCCAGTTCGAGCGTCTCCGTCTGTGCCGGGTGCTTGTCCGGGCGTGGCGGGAACTGCAGTCGGCCCCGCCCGGTGGCCTGCACGATCAGCCGGAGTTCGCTGCCACCGGAGGCGGGTGAGCTGTACACCACCTCCAGTTCGCGTCGGCCTTCGCCGTCCGCGAAGATCGCGGCACTGTCGGCCCGGAAGCCGAGCACTGTCTCGGGCACGCCGTGTCCGGCCAGGAACCCGGGGACGGCCTCGGGAGACAGCCATTCGCCCTCGTTCGGCCCGCCTTGCCGGTGGAAGACGAAGACGCCGGTCGGGACCGAGACCATGTCGACCGGGTGGCGGGCCCAGTAGCTCAGCTCCGAGAAGGGGGTGCAGAGCACACGTTGCACCGCGTCCCCGTCGGCCGGCCGCAGTCCTCGGTAGATCGAGACGAGTTCCTCGTCGCTGAACTCGCCGTCCAGTACGGACAGTTCAATCGTGGTACGGGCCAGGCGGGCACTGGCGGCCACGTTGCGCAGGTAGTCGGTGCCCAGCCACACGACCCGGCCATCACCGATACCGAAGGGGCGTGCCTCGCTCCCCCACAGGCAGGGGTGGTCCACCGCCGGGAAGGCCCAGTCGTACAGGAACTGCTTGATGCGCAAGCGCCGTTCCCGCCCGGCGATCTCCGTCCGGTATGCGGCCGGATTGGCGGGGCTCCACGGAGTGCGTCCGGCGGTGTTCCCGTTACGCCCGGCGGGCGCCTCCTGCCGGAGTGTGCCGCAGGCGACCTCGCAGTCCTCCGGCAGTTCGGTCGGGCGCCACAGCACGAAGTTGCACCACTCCTGGGCCTTCTCCGGTTCCATGGCTGCGGGAGCCGAAGGCAGATCCGCCGCTTCCGGCACAGTCCTCCAGACCCAACCGGGCACGTCTGGTACGGCTTGGCTGTTCACTCTGGCTCCTGATGTCGGTCGTCATGGGGCGGCGCCGATACCGGCGCCCAGGGGGATCGCACCCGCAGCGGACGCCGTGTGGCCCGTCCGAAGCGTGCCGAGGTGCTCCAGCCAGGCGGCGCTGGATGCGAGGAACATCCATTCGCCCACGCCCAGTTCTTCCCTCAGGCCCGGCGGAAGCGGAGGCAGGCCGAACGGCCGTCCGTGCGCGTCGGCAAGGTCGAGGAGTCTGCGTCGGTAGCCGGTGTCGGTGGGCGAAGGGAAGCCCTGCTTGCTCCGGCGCAGCACGGAGGTGGGCAGCAGGTCGGTCAGCGCCGACTTCAGCAGCTCCTTGTGGCTGCCGGGCTCACCGGTGTTCTTCAGGTGCTCGGGACAGCGGAAGGCGAGTTCGGCCAGGGTCACGTCCTGGAAGACGGGCCGGTCCTCAAGGGTGAAGGTGGACGACGTGGCGTCGACCATGTCGTTGACGTAGACCAGGAACCGCCGCATCAGATGGAGGCGCCCGCGTTTGACCGGGTCGAGGGTGTCCAGCGCTCGGTATTCGCCCATGACCCGTTCCCACACCTGCTCGCGGACGGCGGCCATGTCGACGTCCAGTCCCTGCGCCAGCCATTCCACCAGCCGTGCCCAGGCGGGGCGTTCGTCGGGATGGAGATGGTGGGTCAGGTAGTGGCGGCCGTGCACGTGCGTGGGTGCGGCGGGGTCGACCACGGGGAAGTAGCGGCCGTCCTGGTAGCCCCACATCTCGTCGGCGCCGTGTCCGGAGTAGACGACGACCTGCCCGTTCTCGGCGACCTTCTGGTAGAGGCGGTGCATGGCCAGTTCGGCGCCGTGCAGGAGCGGGCGCATCAGCCGTTGTGGGAGAGCCGGGACCAGCTCGGCGGCGGTCTCGCGGTCCAGTTCACACACCGTCATGGGCAGCCCCAGGCGCCGCGCCACCACCTGGGCGTGCTCGACGTCGTCGCCCGAGCCGCCGATGCCGTCCTGGTAGCGCAGTACGTAGGGGTGGGCGGGGACGTCCGCGGCGCGCAGGCCGGCGAGGACGGCCGAGCTGTCCACGCCGCCGCTGAGCACCGCCGCGCGGGGGACGTCGGACACGCTCGCCCGGCTGACCGACGCGTCGAAGGCCGCTCTGATCTCCTCGGCGGTCACCGGGGTGTCCTCGGGCTCGGGCAGCCAGTAGCGATGGGTGCGCGCGTGCGGTGGGTCCAGTACGAGGTACTCGGCGGGCTGCAGGGCCCGTACGCCGCGCAGCCAGGTCCGGTCGTCGGCCGCGTCCATCCGGACCCAGGCCCGCAGAACGAACTCCTCGGGGTCCGTCTCGGCCGCCACCAGACCGGTGCTCAGCAAGGCTCCCGGCTCGGAGGCGAACAGCACACCCCCGTCGGTGTACGTGTAGACCAGAGGTTTGATCCCGAAGTGGTCCCTGGCCAGGACGGTACGTCCGCTGTGGTTGTCGTGCCAGGCGAGCGCGAACATCCCGTCCAGCGGCCGCAGCACGGTCGCGGGATCGTCGGCGCGGCTGACCTGCTGGAGGATGAACTCGGTGTCGCAGGAGGTGCGGGTGGGCCAGGGCGGCGGTGCCGGTGACCGGGACCCGTACACCTCTCCGTTGTGCACCAGGACGACCCGGCCGTCCGGACTGGCCATGGGCTGGTCGCCCGCGGCGGAGCGGTCCCGTACGGCGAGCCGGACACAGGCCAGCATCACCGTGCCGTCGGCCGAGACGTACGGGGCCGCGGCGCTCTCGCCGCGGTGGGCCATGGCTGTCGTCAAGGTCGTGCCGAGATGGGTCAGCCATGGTCGGTCGCGGGGCCCGTCCAGGCTGATGAAGCCTGCGATTCCGCACATTCAGCGTGTCTCCGTTCCGGATCGCCACACCTGGGTGAGTTCGGCGAGTGAGTCGGCGAACCGGGTCTCGATCCCGTGATGGCCGCCCTCGTGTTCCCGGTAGATGTGGCGCACGCCGTGGCGGTCGAGGGCGGAGTGCAGCGCTCGCGCCCCCCAGTGCATGGCGTAGTCGTCCCGGGCGCCGACATCGACGTACAGCAGCCGCAGAGCGGCCAGTCGGTCGCGGTGGGCCGGCACCATCCGCACCGGGTCGTGCGTGAGCCAGCGGTGCCAGACCTCGTCGCGGAAGTCGCCGGTCGACGGGTCGCAGGGCAGGGCCTCCGCCGGTGCCAGGCCGGGTTTGTCGCCGTAGCACATGCCCATCGCGATGATGCTCATCGCCACCATGAAGGTCGCGTCGTGCGGGCCGTCGGAGCGGCGGGCCAGCAGTGCGTCGATGCCGCCCGCCGCGGCCACGGCGTCCAGGGTGCGGGGCAGCAGCGGCAGATACGTGTACTCGAAGCCGGCGTCGGGTGAATGAGCGAGTGCCGCGCCGAACAGGTCGGTCGTCATCGCTGCGACGAGCGCTCCGTATCCGCCGCTGGACTTGCCTGCGACGGCGCGCCAGGTGGCGTCCGGCCGTGTGGGCAGCCGTCGGTCCACTTCCGCGACGACCTCGGCGAGATGGTCCAGGTACCGGCCGGAAGTGGCGGAGTTGATGAACTGCGATCCGCCGTAGGCGGTGGTGCAGTCCGGTACGACGAGCAGCGCGGGCGGCACTCGGCCGTCTGCCATCGCCCGGTGGATGAGCCCGCCGGGCGAGTCGCCGAACGCCAGTGCCTGCCCGGTGAGCGTGGGACGGGCTCCGTAGCCGGTCAGCCAGTAGATCACCGGGTATCGGCGGGTCTCGTCGTAGCCTGGCGGCAGATGCACCTCGACGCGGCGCCGGTGTGGGTCGCCCAGCGGGTTGCCGCGTAAGCAGGCGCTGTCGTGGTCGAGGGCGACGACGTCCGGGGCGCTCATGTGCCGTCCGACTCCTGAAGTTCGCGCTCCACATGGCGGGTGTAGTAGGAGGGGTGGTGGAAGACCGCGGACAGCAGATTGCTGTTGCTCGCCCAGAGGCTGTAGGAGCTGCCGAACAGCAGATGCGCTTCGAGCAGTGCCTGGAGGGTGGACGCGGCGATCTCGGTCCAGCTCTCGCCGCCGAAGAGGTGCTCGCGCGCCGCCCCCTTCCCCAGGCGGACGATCCGACCGGCCACCGGGTCGAGGAGGAAGGCGGTCTGTGTGCCGCCGTCCTCGTGCAGCGAGATGACGTGCTGCGCGGTCCCGCTGTCCAGCGCCCGATACCAGAAGTCCGTGGCCACGAGCCGGTCGAGGAGCTCTCCCAGGAGTTCCTCGCAGCCGCGCGTCTGCCGGCCGTAGCGGTCGGCTGCGGGGTCGAAGGCCGGGACATGCGCCTGTGGGTCGAACGCGACCTCGGCGTAGACGCTGTCGAAGTCGTAGCCGTCCGCCGGGATCAGGCCGTCGTCGGTGAGTACGGCCTTGCCGTCCGACACCTCGATGACCTGGCCCGGCCCCCACAGCAGGCCGTCACGGCCGCGTTCGCGCAGTCGGCGCAGGGCGTCGGTGGGGCTGAACGGGAAGATGGTGCGGTTGCACCACGTGTAGTCCTGTTCGCCGTCGCCGCTGACCTTCCAGCCGAAGGACGAGGGCACGGTGGTCGTCGCCGACAGCACGTCGGTGTAGCGGTCGAAGTTGGCCCTCGCTCGGGCCAGCGGCGCCTCGGGGTCGATGAGCGGCCTGCGTTCGGTGAGGACTCCCGGCGGCGAGATGCTGTGCGCCGGCACGAACGCGATGTCGATGCGCGGCGCTTCAGGGCGCTCCAGGAACTCCACCGTGGAGTCGTGCAGCAGGGAGTCGCCGCACAGCATGGCCGTGCCGTCGGCGGTCTCGATCAGCACGCTCATCTCCGGGAAGGGCACGTCGGAGACGAAGGTGCGCAGGGTCGCCCCGGCGAGTGTGACCGTGTCCCCGGGAGTCACCGGGTGCAGCCGCTCGAACCCGAGTCGGCGCAGCGTCCAGGCGATGGCCTGATGGCCGAGCCCGGAGGCGGTCAGCGTCGGGGGGACCCGCCCGACGGGATACACGCAGGTGATGTCCGGAGCGCGGCGCGGGCTGTCGTCGAAGTCGACGTCGACGCCGTCCTGGAGCCGGGCCAGCGAGGGAAAGTGATGGTGGTCGAAGTGGTGGTGGCTGAAGACGATGCAGTCCACCCCCTCGTCCAGGACGTGCTCCAGACCGTCCGGCAGGGCCGGATGGTGCTCCCAGAAGCGGTCCAGACGCTGGGTCAGCCAGGGGTCGACGAGGATGCGTTCGCTGCCGGTCTCGACGAGGACGGCGGCATGGCCCAGGGATGTCAGCCGCATCAGCCGGTCACCTCGTAGGCGCAGCGGAAGCCGACCTCGTTGTGGCGGTCGGTGATGAGGTCCTTGCCCCGGTAGTACGTGGTCAGGCACGCCTGCGGAGAGGTCCATGTACCGCCGCGCAGCACATGGAAGGCGTCCTTGCGGTTCATGAACTCCGCCGGGTGCCGTCCCTTGAAGAACGGGTCCATGTCGTCACCGGTGTAGAAGTTCGTCCGGGTCAGTTCCCACACGTTGCCGGACATGTGCAGCACCCCGTACGGACTGGCGCCCTCGGGGAGGCTGTCGGACTCCATCAGGGGGTGCGGGGGCGTGTCGTCGTGGGTGGTGGTGACCAGGAGGGCTTCCAGCGAGTCCAGGTCGTGCACCTCGGTGCCGTACGTCCGCTCGACGAAGTTCACCCGCTCCGGCTCCCAGGACTCGCCCCACGGGTAGCTGCGGCCGTCGACGCCGCGCGCGGCCTTCTCCCACTGGAGTTCGCTCGGCAGCGTTCCGCCCGCCCAGTTCGCGAAGGCGTAGGCGTCGTACCAGTCGATGCCGACGATCGGCATCCCGGGCGCGTTGATCCTTGCGTCGTGCCAGTGCACGGGCCGGTGGGACCGGTCGGTCGGCTGGTCCGGGTGGTCGAATTCGGCGGAATCCCCGATCTCTTCCAGGAACTCCCTGTACCGCGCGTTGGTCACGGTGGTGCGATCGATGAGAAATGCTGGAAGGTCTACGGCGCGCAGCACACTGTCGTCCTGCGTCATGCGGAACGGGCCGGAATCGGTGTTCGGCGAACCGGCGATAAAGGGGCCGGCCTGCACCAGAACCACGTCGGTGTTCTTTCGCGGGCGCTTCCGTTGTGCCGCGACGCGCTCCCGCATGTCCGAAAAGAAATCGTCCTCAAGTCGGCGGAGTTCAGCCGTGTCCCGGGTGCCGAAGATGGTGAGCAACGCCCGCTTGGTGAAGGCCGCTCCGCAGCCGACCGGCTTCCTGGAGAATTCGGAACGCGTGAAGTTGCTGGGCCACCCGGAAATGCGGATCAGGTCGGGCACGGCGGTGCGGATCCGGTGGTCGGTGATGACCTTCAAGGCGGTGAAGGCGACCCAGTCGACAGGATCGTGGGTACCGGCGGCCACGGCGGACTCCGCCGTGGCATCGCCCAGGTGATGCGTGGCGAGGAGCCGGACAGCGGCCGCGCGCACCGGCCACTCGGGGTGCTTCGCGACAAGACTGACCAGGAGCAGCATGCCGTCGGCCGAGCCTGCCATCTCCTCTGCCCGGGCGACGACGGAACGGATCGACGCCCAGTAGCGAGTGTCGTCGGAGTCATCGATGTCCAACAGGTCGACCGGCAATTCGATCGTGTGCGATATCAGGTGACCGATCATCCATGCCTCCTTGTGACGACGCTGCCCGTACGGAATTCAATTCCGTACGGGCAGACGCGAAATGCGGTCTTACCTCATTCACGCCTTCGCGTGAACTACCACTTCGTGGTGTCCTGGGACTCTTCGCGAGTACCCATGAAGTCCTTCTCCGACATGGCAGATCACCTCTCCTTCCCTTGCATGGAAAGGTGACGCGGGGAAGATTTCTCCTCACGCCGCCCTTTCAGCCTGTACCTCTGCTATCACCCTGTCAACGGTCCCTTGAGCACTTCTGGAGCGTCTCTGGAGCGCCCCACGACCTGGTCGGAATTAACATTGAGAAGCTAATCTCGCCCTGCTGAGAAGAAATGGATCTCGATTTCATGGGGGTGTCGGATGCAGGTCACCGAGCTTCACGACTTACGGACGCAGGGGTTCCGGTCGCTGCCCGGACTCGTCCCTGACGACGAGCTGGGGCGGTTGCGCCGAGCCGTCGACGAACTGCACGAGCTGGCAGGTGCCTTGACCGAGTCGAGCGGGGATTTCGTGCTGGAGGCCTCCGGTGTCGGCGGCTGGGCGGCCTGGCGGCGAGGTATCGCCCCCATACCCGGGCTGCTCCGCTCGGTCCAGCGGATCCACGCCCATGTGCCGTACTTCTCGGAGCTGCAGGAGAGGCTGGACCTGGTCGACTCCGTCGTGACACCGGCCGTGGGCGCCCCGGTCCGGATGGTCAACTCCTTCCTGTGGGCCAAGCCGCCCAAGGTCGGCTCCGAGAAGCCGTGGCACCAGGACATGGCGTTCGCTCCCCCGGGCTTCGACACCGGCCACCGCAGCGTCATGACCGTCTGGATCGCCGTGGACGCCGCCACCGAGAGCAACGGCTGCCTGCAGTTCGTCCCCGGGTCCCATCTGCACGGTCTGCTTCCGCACACCGGCGAACGCGACGATCTCCCGGCGAGTGAAGCGGTGGAGCCGCAGGTGGACCCGGGCCGGGTGTTCCCCGGAGTCACGCCGGTCTCGCTCCCGCTGAGCAGCGGTTCGGCTGTCGTCTTCGACGGTCTGATCCTGCACCGCTCCGCCCCCAACCTCACACAGGACCAGCCGCGTACCGCGGTCAGCTTCGTGTTCGAGGTGCCCCGTCCGGTGTGGACCCGTGCCGCGGTGCCCACTCCGTAAGCCGCCGTCCTTCCCGAACCGGGGTGAACACGTGCCGATCCACAGCATGAACGACCGCGTCGCCGTGATCGTCGACGGCCACTCCACCGGCGCGCTCCTGGCCCCGGCCTTCGCCGCCTTCGGCATCAACGCCGTGCACGTGGAGAACCGCACCGAACGCTCCGCCGCGCACCTGCGCACCTTCGCGCCGGAGAACTACCTCGACTGCCTCTCCTTCGGCGGCGACTGGGCGGCCTTGTTGACCGAACTGAAGCCGTACCGCATCGGTTGGGTGGTCGCCGGCACCGACTCGGGCACCGGAACGGCCGACCGGCTCGCCGACCTCCTCGGCCTGAAGGAGCGCAATCCGGCGGACAGTTCGACCGCCCGCCGGGACAAGCTGGCCATGCAGCAGGCGCTGCGCGAGGCAGGCGTGCCCACTGCCTGGTTCGCATCGGCCCGTTCTTCTCTCGAGGCCCGCCGCCTCGCCGCCGAACACGGTGGGACGGTGGTCGTCAAACCGCTGCGCAGTGGTGGCACCGACGGCGTGTCCGTGTGCCACGACCCGGAGCAGGTGGCGCTCGCCGTGGAGGCCCTCACCGCGAGCCGCACCATCTACGGGGAGGTCAACGACGTCGTCCTGCTCCAGGAGCATCTCGACGGCGACGAGTACATGGTGAACACCATCAGCGCGGACGGGCGCCACCGGGTGTCGGAGGTCTGGCGCTCGGAAAAGACCCTGGTCGGCAGCGCCCCGGTGTACGACTACACGGAACTGGTGACAGCCGATCAGCCGGGCGTCGGGCTCGTGATCGACTACGTCCGGTCCATCCTGGACGCGCTGGACATCCGTTGGGGACCGGCCCACACCGAGGTCATCGTCACGACGGACGGGCCGCGTCTCGTCGAGACCGCACCCCGTCTCCAGGGGACCCTCGACATCTCGGCCACCACCCGGGCCACGGGACGCAACCTGGTGGCCGACACCGTTCACGCACTGGTGGATCCCGCTTTCCTGGCCCTGGCTGCGCTCTGCGACACCCCGCTGCTGCGCCCGATCCTCGGCGTCAGTTTCATCTGCCCGGTCAGCGGCACCCTCCGGTCCGATCTCGACTGGGCCAGGATGCGCAGCCTGCCCTCCTTCCACAGCCTCCTCGCCCCGGTCGGTCGCGCCGGGGACCCCGTCCGTCGCACCAGCGACCTGTTCACCCGCCCCGGCGCGCTGTACCTGGTGCACACCGACCGCGCCGTGCTGAAGCGGGACCACGCCACGATCCGGGCGTGGGAGCGCAACGGGTTCTACGACGTCGAGCCGGACCGGACGTGACCCACAGCGGCGCCGGTTGACGGCGACGCCTCCGCTCACGCAGCGGGCGGTACCGCCGAAAGCGCGTCGACCAGGGGACCAACGCCCAGGCGCCACGGGTCGGTTGCGGGCAGTCCCGTCTCGCTTTCCGCATCCCGTACGGCCTGTCGCGCCTCCGCTTCCGTCAGCCGCCATGTCGCCAGCGCGATGCCCACCACCTTGCTCGTGCCGCGCGGATGCAGCCAGTTCGCGGCTGTCTCGTTCATCCGCACCGCGTCCGTCAGGGACGGCAGAGGGCAGTGAGGGATGCCGTTGACCGAGGTCGCCCCGGACTGGTGGCAGAGGATCATCGCATCGGGCAGCGCCCCGTGCAGCAGCCCGAGGGTCACCGCAGAGTACGCCGGGTGGTTCAACGACCCCTGTCCCTCGACGAAGACCCAGTCGTGCCGGGCAGCGTGGTCGAGTACGTGCCGCTCCACCAGCCCCGGCAGAAAGTCGCTGATGATGTGGTCGGCGGGCAGGCCGTCCCCGGAGATCATGATTCCGGTCTGCCCGGTGGCGAGGAACGAGCTGTCGAGACCGCGTCGCCGGGTCTCCGCGTGCAGTTCCAGAGACGTCGTCATCTTGCCCGCGAAGCCGTCCGTGCCGACGGTCAGTACCACCCGGCTGCCGGGGCGGTGACGCTCGTAGCCGGCGATGCGCCCTGTCGCCGGCGCCTTGCGTACGTCGTGGAGAGTGACTCCCCTGAGCTTGGCCAGAGCGCCGAGTTCCTCGTCCTCCGACAACATATGGTGCAGGCCGCTCACGACGTCCAGCCCCGCCTCCACGGCGTCGCGCACGCAGGAACGCCACAGCGGATCGAGCCCGTCTCCCGCCGGTGCCACCCCCACCAGGGCGGTGTCCGGCTGCCACTGCAGGGCTTCGCCGATGTTCGCCACCACGGGGATACGCCGCCCGAAGTCGAGTTCGAGTGCCTCGCCGGCGTCCTCCCCCGCTCTGCTGCTGTCGACCACCGCCACGACTTCGTCGGTGCGGTAGCGCAGCACACCGATCGCTGTCTTCGGTACATGGGGCCGCAGGCTCTGCTCGGCAAGGATGACGATACGGCTCACGGTGATGCCTCACAGTCTGCAGAAGACGCCTGATGGGGACGATGGGCGGGAGCGCGGCGCCGCAGGCACCTCTCCACCACGGGTCCGGTGAGCAGGGCCGCCACGACGAAGCACACGCCGACCGCGGCCCATCCGGGGATCCCCAGGGCCACGACCACGCTCGTGGCGGTCACCGGTCCTACGATGTCGGCCACGCCGGTGCCCATGCCGAAGATGCCCTGATACGCGCCCGGGGCACGTGGGTCCGCGAGGTCATAGGCAAAGCACCAGCCGGCAGCCGACGTCCACATCTCCCCATAGGTGAAGCAGACCGTCGCCAGCACGAGGACCACCACGGTGTGGACCAGCGGCAGTTGCCCGGCTGCTCCGTACAAGAGGCAGCCGACGAGCAGGGCCAGCGCACCCCGGGTGTTCACACGCACCGCGGCGCGCGGCGAGTCGACGCGGCGGGAGGCACTGACCTGCAACAGGACGACCATCGCGGTGTTGAGCCCGATGACCAGGGCGGCCGTCGAGGGCGGAGCGTCCGTGTGGCCGAGTACCCACAGCGGCACGGCGATCGTCAGGACGCTGTTGCGCACGACGAGCAGTCCGCTCAGCAGCGCGACGGCCAAGTAGGGTCCGTCGCGCGGGCCACGCCCGCCAAAGCGATGCTGCAGTCGTGCTGTAGCCGGCACGGACGGCTTGGCCGACGGGAAGGCCGTCGACGGCAGCCGGAAGGTGGTCAGCGCCACGGTGGCCGTGAGCAGCGCTCCACCGGTGATCAGCCCGGCATACGCGGCCTGGGTCCCCATCTGGAGGGGCACGGCCGCCCCCAGGGTGCCGACGGCGAAGCCCAGGTTGTACACCGAACGCTGGTACGCCTTGAACTCCACCCGGGAGTCCTGGTCCATGAGTTGGCCGATGAGGGTGTTCTCGGCGACGCGGCGTACGCCCAGACCGACAGTCACCAGGCACGCCACGACCAGGAACTCGCCGTACGAGTTGACCAGCAGGAAGCAGGCCATCGAAGCCGCGGCCACCAGCGACACGACGATGGACAGCACCCGCGCGCCGACGCGGTCGGCGAGCCGTCCGGCGGGCGCCAGCACGGCGACGGCCAGGGCACTGCCGAGGGACATTCCGAGCCCCACCGCTCCGCTTCCCAGACCTACCGAGCGGGTGAAGTAGACGGCGGTGAACGGGACCACCGAGCCGAGACCGGCCGCCCCGGCAAAGGAGCCGGCGGCGAGCCAGCGCCCCGGTCCGCGGGCAGGGAGCCCCCATTTCATCGGTCCGCCCTCAGCCGTCGACGCCCGCGGCGTTTGCCGACGGACAGGTGCGCGCAGGATGGGCATGACCCCGAACAGCCGCCTGGCGCATGGAGGTTCCGTTGCACGCGTTGCTGATCGGTTCGCGTCCCAGAGAGGCATACTCGGCACTGGCCCGGCTGGGCGTGCCGTTCGACGTTGTCCTGGAGGACGGCGAGGAGCCGGGACCGGATGCCGGCCGGGCACGCCACATTCACCGGCGCCCTTATGTCAGTGATCCCCAGAGTGTGCTGACAGTGCCTCGGCTCTTCGACTACGCGGGCGTCTACTCCTTCACCGAGGGAGGGCTGTTCGCCGCCTCCCTGGTCACCGCTGCCGTAGGACTTCCCGGACCGTCGCCCGCCGCCGTGCTGGCAACGCGGAACAAGTACCTGATGCGCTGCACTCTGGCGTCCCATGAGGTGACGCAGTTGCCCTTCGGTCTCCTGGAGCGGGACACACCGCCCGCCGACGCCTACCCGCTGATCGTGAAACCGATCGCCGGCAGCGGCAGCGCGGGAGTTCGGCGGCTTGACGACCCCGCGTCCTTCAAAGAGGTGCTTCAAGAGGTAATTGAGGAAGGCGTACCCGACGGCTCCCTGATGTGGGAGTCGTGCTTCAACGGTCCGCAGTACACCGTCGAAGGGATGCACGACGGCGCGGATTTCCGCGCCGTCGCCGTCACGGGGAAAGTTCTCTCCGGCCCGCCGCACTTCGTCGTACTGGAACACGAAAGCCCCGCCGCGCTGGAGCCGGAGATCCGGGAGAACCTCGTGGCGTACGCACGCCAGTGCCTGGCTGCCCTCGGCGTCCGGTACGCGGCCACTCACACGGAGATCGCCTTCCACGACGGCCAACCCCAGCTCATCGAAACCCACACCAGGCCGGGCGGCGACACCGTCCCCGTCATCGCCGCGCTGACCACCGGATGGGACCAGTACGAGCTGGTGCTGGGAGCAGGGTGGGCGGAGCGCGCCGGGCAGCTGGCCACGCAGCGCCGAGAGGTCCGCGGCCAGGTCGCCCGAACCCTGCACCTCACCGCCGAGGACACCACGCCCGAGAGCCTGGCCGACGCTTCGTGGCTCGAGGACTTCCCGGAGTTCGTACGAGTCGGTCATGCCTGCCGCTTCCCAGGACCGGGACCGGCTGATCCTCGGTGGGGCCACATCCTGATAGCGGGCGACGACCGGGAGCGGCTCGCGGACACCAGCCGCCGCATACGCGCCCGGGTCCGTAGGGATCGGCCCAGCTGAGCCGCCACCGACTGACTGTGCGATGCCGGACGCCATCCCGCCCCTGCGGATGCCGATTGTCAACGTGCCCACCCGACCCACAGATCGTCCCACGGTCATACCCCCATGCTGGACTCAGCCCAGAGCACCCACCTCGCGTACCGCTGGAGTCTGGAGCGGCCGCGCGTCATTCTCCGTAATACGGCGGTCTGCTCCCCCTCACCTGTACGGCCCACCAGGCATGCCGACGGGCCGTAAAGAGGAGGGAATGAAAGGGTCCACCAGCCTCAGCAGCTCTGGAGCGACCCATGACCAGCCCGCACGAGCCGACGACTCCTGAGCCCCCGCCCAAGGAGAGCGCGGTCGGCGAGGCAGACGGCCACCGGCGCGGGGGGCCGGCCGCACGGATCGCCCGGAATACGGCTTCGGCCGTGCTCATCGTCCTCACCTGCATCCTGGTGCCCATCGCGTTGATCACCGTGTGGGTGCATGACATCGCCCTCGACACCGACCGGTACGTGTCCACGATGGCCCCGCTCGCCACCGACCCGGCCATCCAGGACGCCGCGGTCAGGCGCACCGTAGAGGCCGTCGATGTGCGCGTGGACGGCCGCGAGGTGACCTCGGATCTCGCCGCCTGGATGCAGTCCCAGGGCCTGCCACCGCGCGCCGCCCAGGCCGTCAAGGGGCTGGCTCCGCAGTTCGACTCCGCGGTCGAGCAGTCGGTGACCAAGGTGGCCACCCGGTTCATCCACGGCGACAAGTTCGCCGCCATCTGGACAGGCGCGAACCGGACGGCCCACTCCACGGTCGTCCACGCCCTCACCGGCCAGGGGCGCGGTGCCATCGGCGTCGACGAGGGCACGGTCACCCTGGACGTCGGCACCGCGGTGGAAAAGATCAAGCAAGACCTCGTGGACGCCGGACTGTCTCCCGCGAGTCATATCCCGGACGTCAACAAGAAGATGGTCCTGTTCCAGTCCGACCAACTGGGCAAGATCCGCAAGGGCGCGCACCTGCTGGACGTGATGGGGAACTGGATCCTGCCGCTCACCGTGCTGATCGGCGCGGCCGGGGTCCTGCTGGCCCACCGCCGCCGGCGAGCGCTGGCCCGTACGGCGCTCGGCGGGGCGTTCGCCTGTCTGCTCGTGGTGATCGTGCTGGTGATCGCCCGGCGCTACTACCTCGACCATCTCCCCGCACAGGTGCAGTCCAAGGACGCGGCCGCCGCCATCTTCGACACGCTGTTGCACTTTCTGCGGGTCAGCCTGCGCACCGCGATCGTCCTGGGCGTCGTCATCGCGCTGGGCGCCTATCTGATCGGCCCCGGCCGCCTGCCACGCGCCGTGCGCGGCGCGTCCGAGCGCACTGCCGATTCCGCGGCCGGGTGGGCGTACCAGCATCAGGTGCGCACCGGGCCGGTGGGGACCTGGGTCCAGGCCCACCGCCGGTGGATCACCGTGGGGGCCCTGCTCATCGTGGCGCTGGTCTTCGCGCTGTGGAACCACCCGACGGCGCTGACGGTCCTGTTCCTGGTGCTGATCCTCCTCGCCGTGCTCGCGCTGGTCGCCCTGCTGGCAGCCGGTGGCCGCGCCGCCCTGCACGCCGAGCACGCCGATGCACCGCCGACGGACGCCGGAGGGTGAGTCGCGCCTCCGCCGCCCGTTGGCCACTCGGAGCGGGTGATTTCCGTGCCCGAGCTCCCGCCCTTCACCCATGCCAGGTGGTGCGGTGGCGGCCGACCTGCCGCAACGTGGAGAACAACCGGACATCGAGGATCTGCGGGACGTGGCGGCCGACATCGTGGCCCGCCGTACGCTCGGTCTCGTCGGCGTCGAGGACGTGGGCGAGACAGCCACCCTGATGGACGCCGACGCCACGGTGCTGGCCCTGCTCGTGGAGAACGTCTGGGCCCGCGACGTCGCCGCCGAGGTACGCCGTCACGACGGCCGTCTCGTGGCGAGCGTCCGCATCCCCTACGAGCAGATCACCGAGGCGGAGGCCGACCTGTCGGCCGCGGCCACCGGACAGCCTGCCTGACCCGGAGGAGCGTCATCATGCCTTTCGCACGCCCTGCTCGTCCCCTGCTGCGCGGAGCCCTGGTCGGAGGCACGGCGTACGCCGCCGGCCGCCGCACGGCCCGCGCACAGCAACAGGAAGCCGAACAGCAGGAAGCTGTACGGCAGGCGCAGCAGGCAGCTCAGCCGACCGCGCAGGACCCCGCCCCGCCCCAACAGCCGTCGGCCGGCGGCGGGTTGCTCGACGAACTCACCCGGCTGGGCGAGCTGCGCACCCAAGGCCTGCTCACCGAGGCGGAGTTCACCGCCGCCAAGTCTCAACTACTGGGGACCTGACGGCCGGAGGACGCATCAGCCCGCCGTACCAGCGACCGGTTCAGAGCAGCCCCAGTTCCCTGGCCCGCCGCACCGCCTCGCCACGGCGGCTCGCGGACAGCTTGCGGTAGATGCTCTTGAGGTGGGTCTTGACGGTGTTCACCGACAGGTAGAGCTCGGCGGCCATCTCGTCGGTCGACATCACCTGCGCCAGGCATTCCAGCACGTCGTGCTCACGCGCACTGAGCGCCTCCACGACGAGAACCTGCACCGTCCCGGCGGGGCGCGCGCTCGGGGTGGCGAAGGGCTCGGCGGGAAGCCAGTCGTGGGCCGGAACCAGCGGATCGTGCAGGGCGCGGCGCAGCCACGGCCCGGCTTCCAGGAAGGGGCGGCGCAGCTGTTCGGGGCGGGCGAGACCCAGCGCGCGGACGACCAGGCACCGTGCCGCGACCGTGTCTCCCTGGCAGTCCGCGGCCTCCGCCCGGGCAAGCAGGGTCCGTACGGTGATGGCGGGACCGGTTCCGGGATCGGTGGGGACGGAGTCGAGGATGTCGATCGCCGTCCCGTTGTCACCGGAGGCGATCCGGGCGCGCGCCGCGATGACGGCGCAGTCCGGTGTTTCGGTCACCGCCTCGTCCAGTGCGTCCAGCGCGGCTTCGGGATGTCCCTGGGCCAGATGTGCGTGGGACCGGGCCAGTGCCAGACGAGAGCGCACCCATGGGGAGCGCACGCCTGCGGCGGACCGGTCCTCCGCGCCGGTCAGCGCGTACAGAGAGCCCTCCGGGTCGCCTTCGGCCAGCAGCATGCGTGAGTTCAGGATGGTGATTCCGGCGGCGACGACGGGGTCGTCGTGGGCGCCGGAGGATGCGGCGGCACGATCGAGATCGGCGCGGGCGGATGCCCGCTCGTCACGGTCGATGGCGGTGGCGGCCAGGACCAGGTGGGCGACGCCGCTGCAGAGCGGCAGGGGCAGCCCGGCCCGCTCCGCCACCGCGACGGCCTCGCGCGCCGAGGCCTCGGCCTTCCCGGGCCACCCGCGCAGGAAGTCGATCAGGGCGATGCGGCCGAGCGCCTCGTGCCCCGACGACGCCGTGCCGGGATGTCCGGACGCCTCGACCGCCGCGCACAGTGCCTCGCGGGCGGCGTCGAGCTGCCCGGCCCACAGTTCCGCGGAGCCGAGACCGGTCAGCAGCAGTGCGGGCAGTTCGGGATGGTCCGCCAGTCGCTCGGCGGGCACCTGGCGCTCCAGCTGCTCGGCATCCCTCGCGGCCGTCTGGGCCATGGCTGCCGAGCCGAGCAGCCGGCCCGCCAGAACACGGAGAAACGCGTGGCTCAGTCGGGCGGCAGCGCTGCCCTGCGCCCCGTGCGCGAGGTACTCCTCGGCCCGCTCCAGATGGGCGAGGCCGCTCGTGACGTCATAGCGGGCGAGATCCCGTGCGGCGCGCACCAGCTCCGGCGCCGGACCGTCGGCATCGGGGGCCATGGCCGAGAAGACCTCTCCCAGCCGGTTGGCGTCCAGGCCGGTGAACAGCTGGCCGATCGCGAGCTGGTCGACGAACTGGGCGGCGGCGAACTCCCAGTCCCCGGCCGCCACCGCGTGCGGAAGGGCGTCGGTGAACTGCCCGGCATCGCAGAACCAGCGTGCCGCCCTGCGGTGCAGCTCCCCCTCCAGCCCGGGATGCCGGAAGCGCAGATGGGCCCGCAGGATCTCCGAGAAGAGAGGGTGGTGCCGGTACCAGGAGTGTCCGACGGCGGTGACGAAGGCGTTCGCCCGCTCGAGCGAGATCAGGATGCCCTCGCTGTCCTCACGGCCGGTCAGCGCGTTCGCCAGGTCGGGGTGGGTCCGTTCCAGCACGCTGGTACGCAGCAGCAGCTCCTGGGTCTGCGCGGGCTGCCTGGCCAGCACCTCGCCGAGCAGGTAGTCCGCCACCGTGCTGTGTCCCGCTTCGAACTCCTTCAGGAACCTGTCGGGATCGTCCGCCTCCTGCATGGCCAGGGCGCACAGCCGCAGCCCCGCCGCCCAGCCCTCGGTGCGCTCGGTCAGCGTCCGTGCCGCCTCGTCCGGCCGGCTCAGACCATGACGCGCCAGCAGTACGGCCGCTTCCTGCGCGGTGAAGGCCAGATCGCCGCCGCGGATGTCGGCGATCTCGCCGGCAGCACGCCAACGGTGGAGCGGCAGCAGTGGCTCCACCCGGCTGACCAGGACGAGGCGCAGCCCGGCGGCGGCGTGGCGGAGCACGAACTCGAGCTGGCCGGCGATCTCCGGGGAGGGCACCCGCTCGAACTCGTCGAGAACGAGCAGCACGGGGTCCGTGCGCCCGCTCAGATGGGCGGCGAGGCGGGCGAGGAGCAACTGGTCGACCTCGTCGGCGCGTGCCGGGCTGCCGATGTCGGGCGGCAGATCCAGTCCATGATGGCGCAGCGCTGCCAGAACGTAGGCCCAGAACATTCCCGGGGCGTTGTCGTCGGGCTCCACGGTCAGCCATGCCGTGGGCCACGAGACCCGGCGCTGTCGGAGCCAGTCAGCGACGAGGAGCGTCTTGCCCGCCCCGGCCGAGCCGTTGACCAGCACCAGCGGCCGGTTCACGCCGTCGGCCAGCCGTTCCGTGAGGCGTGATCGTCGTACGAACGTCGGCGGGACCGTCGGGATGGCGAAGCGGGTGGAGAGGAGCGGGGCACCGGACGGCGTGAGCATCCGCGACGGCGGATCGGACGAGGCGGGAAAAGGCTCGCTTCCCGCTGCGCGGGCTCCGGGTCGGGAGCCTGCCGTTTCACCCATGGCCATCACCGGGACAGGTTCGGGGGCAGGTACAAATAAGCATCTTCTGCACATCCCTTTCCTCATGATCGTACGTGCTGTACGGGTCACCTCGCGCGGGCGATCCGTCCGCGGCCGATCGGCGTGACGGTTCCGGGGTGCACGCACCGTCCGCGGCCGGGTGGGCGGCTCTGGGCACGTTCTCCCTGTTCACCGGGGCGTGGCTGCCTGTGCCGTCCTTGCCGGGAGCGACAATCCTGGCCCTGCTGGAGCGACGTCACCCCGGCCGGGTGAGGCGGCGCAGCCCCCTCGGGCGGAGGCTGAAGGGGGCCACCACGACAGTGGCCGGAGTCCTTGGGCGCCGGTGTCGACCTGGACCCGGTGGATGTCGCCGATGAAGGCCCACCGTCGTACTCCCCTACCTCGGCGTCTTCGTCTACCTGATCGCGCGGGGGCGCGGCATGGGCGAGCGCGAGCTGCGGCACGCCCGGAAGTCCGAGGCGGCGTTCCGCGACTACGTGCGCGAGACCGCCGCGACGGGCGGCTCCGGCGGCGGGACGGGCGGGAGCGCCGACGAACTGACCAAGCTGGCCGAGCTCAAGAACCACGGAGACCTGACGGTCGACGAGTACGAGCGCGCCAAGGCCAAGGTCCTCACGGCCGTCTGACGCCACGGCACGAATCGCGAGCCTCGCCGCCTTCGTCCGCAGTCTCAGCCAAGGGCACGAACTGACCGAGCGCCACCCTCCGGTCCGCCAAAAAGCACCTCGGCGGCGACCCTCCCGCTCCCGGACCAGATCGAACGTCTCTGGAGTGCGCAGCCACTGGATCTGCAGGCCGTCCATCATCGCCACGATGTGCCGGGCGAGGGAGTCCGGGTCGTCGCTGAGACCCTTGGCCAGGGACGCGAAGGCAGCTGTCGCCTGCCTTTGCCGCTTGGTGAAGTAGGAGTGCGCGGGATGGCTCGGGCTCAACGACTCGGCCTCGAGCACCGTGAACAGCCGTACGATCTCCGGCTGTTCCGCATTGCGCCGCATCGTCGCCGCGCACAACTGCCTGAGGCCGACTCCGTCGGGGCCGTCGACGGACCACTCGTCCGGCACCTCGTGCTCACCGACACCGAGTTGCGCGCGAAGCGACCGGGCGTCCTCGACATCCCGGTGTTCCAGCACGGCGATGAGCAGGCCGGCCTTGGAACTGACATGACGCAGCACCCCGGGAACGGTCAGTCCGCACCGGTCGGCGACATAGCAGAGCGGCCGCAGTCCCACAGTTGGACCGGGGCACGGCCGACGGCACCCCGGTCCAACTGTGGGACTGCGGAACCGACTGGAACCAGAAGTGGACGCGGACCGGCGCCACCCTCGTCAACCCGCACTCCGGCAAGTGCCTCGACGTGGCCGCCGGTTCCACGGCCAACGGCGCCAAGGTGCAGCTCTGGTCGTGCAACGGCACAGGCGCGCAGCAGTGGCAGTTCAACGCCAACGGCACCGTCACCAACCCCCGGTCCGGCAAGTGCCTGGACGCCGGCAGCTCCGCCAACGGCGCGCTCCTGCAGATATGGGACTGCTACGGCGGTGGTACGCAGCCCAACCAGGTCTGGACCCTGAACTAGCGCCACCGCGGCGCGGCAACACTCTGAGCCGGAGACGCACGACCATGCTGCCGCCTGCGGCCGCACCACCGGATGGCGCGGCCGCAGGCGGCAGCTCCCACACCCCCGTCATTCACGCCGCAGTCATGCCGCCGACCATGGGGCCGCCGCCTCCCCGCTGCAGGCACGGACGGAAACCCGCGGGCCGATCCCCCTTCCGGAACGCGAGCAGTTTTACCCGCCCCTGATGGCATGTTCCGGTCATGTCTGTCAGGATTCCGGCAGCCGTCGACCTGACCCAGGGGACACGGCTGAAATCTCACCTCGCGATCGCCCCAGCGATGCGCGCAACCCGCGGCTGTCCACCGGCGCACCCAAGCCGGCCGGGCGGCCACCGAGCAGGCCGGAATCCCGGCCGCCTCAAAGGAGTTACGTGTGAGACCGACCCCCCACAAGACCCTCGCCGCGACCGCACTCGCCGTCGCCGCGTTGGCAGCCGCCCTGCTCCCCGCCACCCCGGCCGCAGCCGCGCCGCCCACCCTCCCGGTGGCCGCCGCGTGCACGCCGACCCAGGTGGTCTCCAACGGCGGTTTCGAAAGCGGGACTTCGCCCTGGAGTCAGTCCTCGACCGGCATCATCACCAACCGCACCGGCCAGACCGCCCACGGCGGCACCAGCTTCGCGTGGCTGGACGGCACCGGCGGTACGCACACCGACACGCTCTCCCAGAGCGTCACCATCCCGTCCGGGTGCAGCGCCGCCACTCTCACCTTCTGGCTGCACATCGACACCGCCGAGACGACCTCGTCCACCGCGTACGACAAGATGACGGCGAAGATCGGCAGCACGACACTGGCGACGTACTCGAACCTCAACAAGAACACCGGGTACGTGCAGAAGTCGTTCGACGTGTCGTCGTTCGCGGGCCAGACCGTCACCGTCGCCTTCACCGGCACCGAGGACTCCAGCCTCCAGACCAGCTTCGTCCTCGATGACATCGCCCTCGACACCTCCGGCGGCACGACCCCGCCCCCGGACTCCACGCGTACGCCCGCGGCACCGTCGTACACGGTCAACCTGACCAGCAACACGAGCGGGACCGTGTGGAACGGCCACGAGAGCGCGACCTTCACCAACGCCTCCTCCACCGCGCTCAGCGAGGTCTATCTGAGGCTGTGGGACAACTACCACGGCACCTGCTCCGCGATGCCGATCACGGTCAGCAACGTCACCGGTGGCACCGCGGGTTCGCTCTCGGTGGGCTGCACGGCGCTCCAGATCTCGTTGCCGACGCCACTGGCGCAGGGGCAGAGCACGACGATCGGCTTCGACCTCGGGATCACCGTTCCCAGCGGCGCCGACCGTTTCGGCCACGACGGGGCCTTCAGCTTCATCGGCAACGCCCTGCCCGTGCTCGCCGTCAAGGACGCGGCGGGCTGGCACCTGGATCCGTACACCAACAACGGCGAGTCGTTCTACTCACTGGCCGCCGACTTCAAGGTGACGCTCGACCACCCGAGCACCCTGCTGGTCCCGGCCACCGGCACCTCGGTCGACACCCCCGGATCCAGCGGGCGCACCGTCACAACAGCCACCGCGTCCAAGGTGCGTGACTTCGCGTGGGGCGCCGGTCCCTTCACCAAGATCTCCGGCACCTCGACGGCCGGCACCCCGATCAACATCTACTCCGTCTCGGGCATCACCTCGTCCGACGCCCAGTCGATGCTCAGCACCGCCAAGACCGCCGTGGACGCCCACGCGGCGCGGTTCGGCGCCTACCCGTACGGCGAGTTGGACGCCGTGATCGACAACAACTACTGGTTCGGCGGCATGGAGTACCCCGGGTTCGTCCTCGACCTGGTGAGCACCACGGCTCTCACCCACGAGATCGGTCACCAGTGGTGGTACGGCATCGTCGGCGACGACGAGTACAACAGCCCCTGGCTGGACGAGGCGTTCACGGACTACTCCACCGACCTGGCCCTGGGCAAGACCGGCACCAGCTGCTGGAGCAGCGTCTCGTGGGCCTCGACGGCGGAGAAGATCACCAACTCGATGGCCTACTGGGATGCCCACTCGTCCCGGTACTCCACCGTCGTCTACGGCTACGGCAAGTGCGCCCTGCACGACCTGAGGCGCGTCCTCGGCGACACCGCGATGGCCAAACTCCTGAAGGACTACGCCACTTCACACTGGTACGGCGTATCGACCACGGCCGAGTTCAAGGCAGCCGCCCAGGCCGCCACGACCACGGACCTGACCTCCTTCTGGACCACGCACCGCATCGACGGCTGACGTGACGTCGGTTCGCCGCGGTGGGCACGGCCACACATCACCCGCGGCGAACCGATGACCGGATGAATCCCGGCAGCAATCCCTGCCACCGTCCTCAGCAGGGGCTGTAGTGCGAGCCGACCGCAGGCTGGCCCGTGTAGTTCGGGCCGGCGCCCGGGTCGGCGCCGACATAACCGAGCGGAAGCACCACCTGTCGCGCACCTTCGAGCGTGAGCCGGTGGTGGCGGGCGCTGTAGCGGAATCCGGCCGTGCGCAGTGCGGCCACGGCGGCCCGCCCGGCCGGTGAGCCGTCGGCCCATCGGACCGAGTCGGGGTCGAAGTGCGCGAGCAGCAGCCCGTCGGGAGCGAGCCAGGACGCGGCCCGGACCAGCAGGCCGAGTTGGTCGCCGACATAGTGCAGGCCGTGCACACACGTGATGAGGTCGTACGTCCGTTGCGGCGCCCAACTCGCGACCGACGCGACGACTTCCTCCAGCGTGGGCGGTGCCGGCACGGGGACGAGCGGTCCCACGAGATCGACGGCGGTGAGCACCGCGTCGGCGGGCAGGGCGGTCGCCGCCTCGCGCAGGGCGCGCCCTTCGCCGCTGCACAGGTCGAGCCACGACGGGGCGGCCGGGCGGGCCGACAAGTGGGCGAGGGGGTCGAGGCCCAGCTCACGGGCGTAGCTGTTCACCCCGGCCAGTCCGCGCCCGCGGTTCATCGTGTTGTTGGCGACCACGGAGGTGCGCTCCAGCTCGCTCGCCGAGACCAGTTGAGGCGTCGTCATCAGCCCATTGTCCTGGAGCAGCCGGGAGCTCGGTTGCCGCCGGCCGGCGCCGCAGCACCGCTGATCGGCCGGACTTCAGGCGCGCGCCGCGGATGCGCCTCACCTCCCGCGCGCCGCCGTCCATGACGGAGATCGGCGTTGTCAGTGGTCGCCACTATGTTCAGTCGTGTCCCGCCGCTGTGGTGTGGAAGCCCTTCTGGTGCATGGGAGATGGTGCGTTGTCGGATTGGGAGAGGTCGAGTGCGGCGCGGGTGATACCGCCCGCGCGGCCGCGCAAGCTGGGCAAGGTTCCGTTCGTCGAACTGGCCGACGGGCGCCTGCAGGGAGTGGTGTCCAGCGGGTCGGACATCGAGCGGGTGTATGTGTCGTCGATCGCGGCGGCTACGTACGCGTTCGCTTGCAGCACCAACAACAACCGCCCCTGCGGCGGCGCGCGCGGCGGGTTCTGCAATCACATCCGGGCCCTGATCAACGAGGCGGTGCTGCAGTACGGCGTCGAGCGCGTCGCCCGTTACCTGAGGGTCGAGGTCGTGGGCGACGAGTCGAACGCGGGGACCCTTACGGCCGAGATGCTCAACACCCGCCCGGCGCAGGCGGACGCCAAGGCCGCCGCGCCGGTCTTCAGCCGGTTCCTGCGCCACCTCGCCTACCTCGAACTCGCCCCCACCACCGCCCCGTTGCCGGAGATGCAGTGGTTTCCGACGAGAGCGGTGGCCATGGGGGTCCCTCCGCGCGAGCTCGATTCGAGCGTGGGGGAACGCATCGGCCTGCTCTCCCAAACCGTCGAGGGACTCGACGAGGCACTCGCTGCCGTCGACGCGTTCGACCAGGCCCTCGTCACCGGCCTGCTCCGTCCTCAGCCCGCCCAGGCCGCCGGGCTCGCCGCGTTCGCCCACGCCGTCACCGGGACGCCGCTGGCCGCCAAGGTCACGGAGGCGGCCGAGAAGGCGGCGGCCGGAGCCGCGCGTGAGGACCACTTCGTCGCCCTGGCCGCTGCCCGCACCGCACTCCTCGGCTCCGTCCACGACGCGCTGATCAGCCGCGTCGCAGAGGCGACCGGACGGTCTCTCGATCAGGCGCCGGGGCCGGGACGTGGCGGACAGCAGGCGGTGAACCTGCTTGTGGCCGCCCGCTCCTGGCTGTCCGATCTGGCGCGCTCGGGTTGGCAGGGCATCGACCATGACGTGGTCTCCGCATCGGCGCAGGTGGTCTCCGCGATGCTGCCGGATCCGGATCTGCGGCGTCTGGCGACGCTCCTGGACGGGTTCGCCGCCGAACTCGCGGCGTCCTGCCCGGGCGCGTCCCTGGAGCACATCCCGGCGCGCCGGTGGGCCGACCTGTGGTCGCGCGCGATGCTGCTGACGCTGCCCGGCGCAAGCGACGCGTCCGCGGTCGGAACGGCCACCGGTCGCCTGCTGCCCCTCGGTGTCGACCTGCACGAGCACGCGACCGCCGCGCAGGCCCAGGTCCACGCGGTGTTCGAGCCCGCCGACGGCACCACGCCCCGCCTGGTGCGTGCGAGTGTCTCCGCGCCGAAGCCGGACACGGTCGTCGGAGCCGGAGTCTGGCAGCTGCTGCGCCCGCACATGTCGCTGCTGACGGCCGTCGGCGAAGGCCGCGCGATGGATCTCACGGACATGCCGATCACCGCGGAGGGCGACCTGATCTGGAGCGACGGGCAAGCCCGCACCGGCGAAGCGGCCGACGCCTTCACCACCGCCCGAGTCGTCCTGCCCACCGCCACCGCCTCGGCGACCGCGCCCCTGGACCGGCACCCCGCGCGCATCGCCGTACCGGTGTTCCTGGAGAGCTACGCCTCCCGAGGAGACGACGACGCCCTGACGTTCAGCATCGCCGGACACCACCTGTCCGTCGACGCCGACCGCATTCCGGCCGCCGGACCGCTCACGTCCCAGGCCGTCGCGGCGTCGAGCACGTGCATCGGCCTGGTCCGCTGGGACGACGGGGCGTTCACCGTCCAGCCGCTCGCCGTGGAAACCACCGTACGGAAGAAGGCAGTCGCGATCCATGCCGGGGCGTGGGCCGGGGGCACTACGGACAAGGCCGGTGTCAAAGCCGAGAAGGCCGCCACGGACGCCGTGGCGGTGCTGCGCGAGCGTGCCGGAAGGCTGTTGCGGAAATGACCGATCCGACGACCGAAGAGAGTCCCGAGGCGGCCTCCCAGGACAACCGCCGTCAGGTCCTGTACTGGCGGCTCCTCGCCCGCCTCTTCGACCCCGAGGAGCAGGCGACGCTGGAATCGGCGAGCCTCGCCGTCGTCGAGGACATCGGCCTGCCGCCCGCGCTGCTGGACCCGGGGGCCTCCGTCGACTCGATCGTGCAGCGACACCCCGACCTGGCGGCCGAGTTCGACGGCCTGATGGTGCCCGAGCCCGCATCGGACGACGACGGCGACCGCGACGGCGGCCGGGACCGTGCCGCGGAGGTGCGGCGCGCGGCGCTCGTATCCAAGGTGCTGCTCAACGTCTTCGCCTCCGGCTCCGGCACGGTCAGCGCCGGGCAGTTGTCGCGCTGGCAGTCCGACGCGGGCTGGCTGGAGCGTGCGCTCGGCTGCAAGCCCGGGGAACTGCGCGGCGGTCGCGGTGCGGGAGGCGCCGGGGGCCGCGGAGTCAGTCCGACCGGCACCGGCGGCCGCGGTACGACACCCGACCTCAGCCGGCTGATCCCGGCGATCGGCCCGGAACTCGGCGCCATCGAGGCCGACCTCGTCAAGCGGATGCACCTGCGTGAAGTGCTCGCCGATCCCAAGCTGGCCGCGCAGCTGACCCCGAGCATGTCGCTGATCGAGCAGCTGCTGCGCGACAAGAACAACCTGTCCGGCGTGGCCCTGGCCAACGCCAAGGCCCTGATCCGGCGTTTCGTCGACGAGGTCGCCGAAGTGCTGCGCACCCAGGTGGAGAAGGCCACGGTCGGCGCCATCGACCGCTCGATCCCGCCCAAGCGGGTGTTCCGCAACCTGGACCTCGACCGCACGATCTGGAAGAACCTCACCAACTGGAGCCCCGAAGAGGAGCGGCTGTACGTCGACCGCCTCTACTACCGGCACACCGCCCGCAAGACGACGCCCCAGCGGCTCATCGTGGTCGTCGACCAGTCGGGCTCCATGGTCGACTCGATGGTCAACTGCACCATCCTGGCGTCGATCTTCGCCGGGCTCCCCAAGGTGGACGTCCACCTGATCGCGTACGACACCCAGGCGCTCGACCTCACACCGTGGGTGCACGACCCCTTCGAGACGCTGCTGCGCACGAACCTCGGCGGCGGCACCGACGGCACGGTCGCCATGACGCTGGCCCAGCCGAAGATCGCCGAGCCCCGCAACACCGTCGTGGTGTGGATCTCCGACTTCTACGAATGGCGGACCGAGCCGCTGTTCGAGAGCATGGCCGCCATTCACCGCTCGGGCGCCAAGTTCATCCCGGTCGGCTCGATCACCAGCTCCGGCCGCGGCAGCGTGAACCCCTGGTTCCGCGAGCGCTTCAAGGATCTCGGTACGCCGGTGCTCTCCGGACACATCCGCAAGCTCGTCCACGAGCTCAAGACGTTCCTCGCCTAGGACTTCACCGCTGCGATGTCGCGTCAGACATCGATTCAGACTCCTTTTCAGATGCTGCTCAGAAAGGCCCTGACATGTCCGAGCTGTTGCGCGCCCCCGCAGAGATCAAGTACGCCGAGGAGCTGGACTGGCTGGAGTCCGTCGACGACGGTCCCAAGCCGTTCTCGTGGCGTCTGTCGCCGAAGATGGTCCGCCTGTTCATCCTCGGGTCCGAGCGCTCCGACGGTCTCGACCGGGAGATCTCGCAGAAGTGGTTCGGCGACCGCAGCTTCGTCGAACGCTCCATCGTCACGCTCGCTTCCGACCGTGGCCTGCTGCTGATCGGTGACCCGGGAACCGGCAAGAGCTGGCTGGCCGAGCTGCTGTCCGCCGCGATCTCCCGCAACTCCACGCTGGTGGTGCAGGGCACGGCCGGCACCACCGAGGACCACATCAAGTACTCCTGGAACGTGTCCATGGTGATCGCCAAGGGCCAGTCGCGGGAGTCGATGATCCCCTCCCCGATCATGACCGCGATGGAGACCGGCGCGATCGGCCGCTTCGAAGAACTCACCCGCTCCACCAGCGATGTTCAGGACGCGCTGATCTCGATCCTGTCGGAGAAGTACATCTCCGTCCCGGAGCTGGACAGCGACAACATCGTCTTCGCCCAGCCCGGCTTCTCGGTCATCGCCACCGCCAACAGCCGCGACCGGGGCGTCAACGACCTGTCCTCCGCGCTCAAGCGCCGCTTCAACTTCGTCCGCATCCCGGTGGTGACGAACAAGAAGAGCGAGGCCGAGATCGTCCGCTTCCGCACCGAGGAACTGCTGCGCCGCCACCAGATCGAGCTGGACGTGCCACCGACGCTGCTCGACGTGCTGCTGCAGAGCTTCGCCGACCTGCGCGCCTCTGCCGCCGCCGCAGGCAGCGACGACGAGAAGCTGGAGTCCGCGCTGTCCACCGCCGAGCAGATCGGTGTGCTCGAGGACGCGATCCTGCACAGCAACTTCTTCGGCGAGCGCGCTCTGACCGCCCACACCCTCGCCTCCTCGCTCGTCGGATCGCTGGCGCGGCGCGAGCCGGAGGACCTGGCCATCCTCAACAAGTACCTGCACGGCGTCGTCGAGCCGCGCAGCAACGAAGAGGGCGGGTCCTGGCCGGAGTTCCTGGAGGGCGGTCGCGACGCGATCGCGACCCTCTCGTGAGCCCGGTCGTGCACGAGGAGTCGTCCTTCGCAGCGCTGCGCACGCAGTTGCAGGAGGCCGCCACGGCGTTCGCCGACGGGCCCGACGCGCTGGAGGGCATTCTTCTCGGCCTCGTCGACGACGTCGACCGCGCAGTACGTGAACCGCTGGAGATCTTCCCCGTCTGCCACCACTCCCCTGCCTCGGCGATCGCGATGGCACGGCGGCTGCGGGAGAAGCAGCCCAAGGTCGTCTATCTGGAGCTGTGCGAGGACATGGCGCCGCTCCTGTCCGAGCTGCGCAACTGCCGCCTCCCGGTCGCGGTGCAGGCGTTCGCGAGCGAGGTCGAGGGCTTCCCGGCCGAATGGGCGCCGTTGTCGGTGGTGGCGCCGATCACCGAGGCGTCGGCCGAGTACCAGGCGATCGCGTACGCGCTGGACACGCCGGGCGTCGAGCTGATCCTCGTGGACCGCTCCTCGGACCATGTGTTCCAGTGGGACGCGCGCGAGACAGCACCTGCCGATCCGGACGCGCCGCCGGCCGAGGAGGAGGCCGCGCTGCACGGGGACGCCGTCGGTGTGGAGATCGGCGACCTGCGGCCGCGCTTCGCCGAGCTGGAGGAGCACCTGCTGCACCACGGCCGGGTGCGTCACTGGTCGGAGTGGTGGCACCAGTACGTCGAACTGCCGCTCGGCGACAGCGATCACGACACCTACCGGCAGGTCATGCTCCTGATCGGCAGCCTCTTCCGGCGCCTGGCACCCGGCGATCCACACCGGGTGCGCGTGGACGAGGACCGCGAGCGGTACATGTGGACCAGGATGCGCGAACACCTCACCGCGTCCGGTACCGATCCCGCGGACTGCCTGTATGTCTGCGGCGCGTTCCACGCGGCCAGCCGGGTCGAGGAGTTCGGCGTCCACGGCACCGACACCTTCGAGATCAGTGCGCCCAGTGCGAGCAAGTGGCTGCACGGCCTGATCCCGTCCAGCCACGCGGCGATCGAGGCGCAGTTCGGCCTCGCCGCGGGCTCGGTGTCGATCGCCGCGACCCAGTGGGCGAAGAACGTCAGGCGCACGCGCGTGCAGCCGTTCCGGCTCGCGGGACAGGCGGGCGCGAAGAAGGCGACCAAACCGAGGAAGGCGGCAGCGCCAGCCGCCCTGGTGGCGACGGACTCCCCCTCGGACAAACTCACCGGATTCCTGCAACACCCTCCCGTCCTCGACCGGCTCGACGAGGCCGAACTGCTCGGCTGGTCCGTGGAGATCGTGCGCGCCGCGCGCCGCGCCGGGTACCTCGCCTCCACCGCCGACGCCATCGCCGTGTTCGAGACGTCGATCCTGCTGGCCGGAATGCGCGACCGGGCCAGGCCGACGCCGTACGACTTCCAGGACGCGGCGATCACCTGCATCGAGAAGGACTCCGTGCCGGGCCGGCGCGATGTGCGCCGTCTCGTGGAGATCATGATGGGCGGCGACCGGATCGGCCAGGTCGGCTACGACGCGCTGCCGCCGCTGGCGCGCGATGTGCACGACCGCCTCGCGCCGCTGAACCTGAAGCTCCAACAGCGTGGTGTGCAGCGGGCGTTGCTCGACATGGCCACCCAGCCGGAACTGGAGCGGTGCTCCGACGTCCTGTGGATGCTGCGTCATCTGATGCCGCAGGGCGCCGCGCGGCCGATCATGGGTGAGCGGCGGCTCGGCGAGCGACCCATCCAGGAATCGTGGGATCTCGCGCTGGGCACCCATCAGCGGGCACTCATCGAGCTGGGCTACGAGGGCGTCAGCATCGAGCAGGTCCTGGAGCAGCGGCTGCGGCGGGCGGCGTACGCTCCGCAGGCGACCGCGGCAACCGTCCTTCAGGCCGTCGAGGACGCAACGCTGTATCTGCGCAGCCGCCGCCTCGCCGACGAACTGGGCACGCGCGCCCTGGAAGTGCTGTCGAACGAGCGCAGTGTCGACGGTGCGCCGGAGGTCCTGCGCCGAGCGCGCCGGCTGTTGGCGTACTACCGGACCAGCGAGCCGGTGCTGCCGACGTGGATCGAGTCCTTCGTCAAGACCGGTTACGCGCACTACTGCACCCTGCTGCCGACGGCGTTCACCGACGAGGACGCGACCGTCAGGCAGGTCGCCGCGATGCTCGGCTTCCTGTTCAGCATGGAGCCGTTGGCGCTGTCGCTCGGCTGCGACCGGACCCAGCTGGAGCTGGCGTTCGCGCAGTCGCATCCGGAGGAACCCTCCAAGGTGGCGCTGCTGTGGGCGGCTCAGGTGCACCTCGGGCAGCTCTCGCGCGCGGACCTCGGATCGCGCTGCGACGAACTGCTGGGCAACCCCTTGGTGGTGCCCGCCTATCCGCGCTACCTCAGCGGATTCCTGCACGCGCTGGAACCGGTGCCGCAGCTGGCCGACTTCGTCGTGGAAGCGGTGTCCAACGCGTTCGCCCGGCTGCCGGATCCGGTGCTGCTGCCGTGGCTGCCCACCCTCATCACCACCCTGCGCTCCGGCGGCGCCGAGCTGGCCCCCCTCCTGATCCGCGAGGCCGGGCGGATCTTCCCCGGCCGGCTCGCGGCGCTGGACACCTGGGTGCCGCCGTGGCACGACCGGGCGGACACGGGAGCCGTACCGCCGACCCGCGACGCCGGTGCCGGGCGTGCCGGCGTGCTGCTCGCCGCCCATCCCGCGACCTGCGACGCGGTGGCGGAGCTGCTGGGCTGCGACGGAACGTGGGAGACGGCTGATCCCAACCCGTCGGGCGTGGCGCTTGTCGGTCGGCACCCGGACACGGCGGAGGCGCTGGGGGTGCTGTTGGCCGGGGCCTGACTCCGGCGCCCGCAGCTCATCCTGCATGGGGGCGTCCACCGGTTCGGGGGCGCCGCAACGGGGGCCGGGCCTGGCAGGCCCGGCCTCTTCCCGCGCAGCTACGACGACGCAGCCCGCGCAGAGATCAGCGCGCAGAGCACGGCAGCACCCTCCAGGAGAGCCATCGAGCGCGCTTCGATACTCGCGTCGCGGGCAGCCAGGCCGGACGTCACGTCGTCCCAGCGGCGTGCGCCGCGCAGTTGCGGCATCAGGGCCTGAAGCGCCGCGATCCGGTATCCGGCCAGGCGGAGTTGATGGACGATCCGCGCGTCCCGCACCTCGCCGGGCGCGTATCTGCGTGCTCCGCGGACTGGGCCTCGGCCGGGTGTCACCAGCCCCTCGGCCTCCCAGTGCCGCAAGGTCGAGGGGCGGACACCGAGCGCGTCCGCCAGTTCGGAGATGGTCATGGCATCGGACGGCCGGGCGTCGTCGATCGGCTCCAGGGCGATCGCCTGCACCGCCTCCCTGGCCAGTTCGAGGTCTCGTCGTTCCTTGTCGAGTCGGGCATGTGCGGCGTCGAGAAGCGCGAACAGGCCCGCGGCCGGGTGCGCGTGCGCCGCTCGGACGATGTTCTTGCCGTCGACCGGGCCGGTGCCGGCCGCCAGCGCGCGATAGGCCTGCGCGGAGCGCACGTGGGACTCGTCGTAGGTGCGGTAGCCGGTGGCGGTGCGCGCCGCCGGCGGCAGTACGCCGTCGCGCTCGAGGTTGCGCACCTGCTGCACGGAGCACCCGGCCCGCCGCGCGACATCGACGGTCCTGAGCCGGACCGAGTGGAGACTTTCCAATGGATTACCTCGCCTCTTCGGACCAGAGTCTCCACAAGCACTTCAATGGAACGCTGGAACACATGAGCATCGACGAGATCATCGAGTTCCTCAAGGTCCGTGAGGGAGTACTCACTCTCAGGCCCGCGCCCGGCGACGGTTCACCCGAGATCGCCTGGGGCGACGTGTTCTTCTACCTCGCACCGGACGGCACGGTCCCGAGCACCGCGCAGCCCTTCGCGACCATCGTGACCAAGGACTACCCCGACGACAGTGCCTCCCGGTTGTCCCGGCCCGGCGCCTTCCGCCTGAATGTCAACGCAGGCAAGGAAGCCTTCGTCCGATGGACGGGCCACGATGCCCGCGAAGGCACGGTGAGCGGCGTCGACCCGAGCACGCCCGACACCGTGATGGCGCATCCCGTGTACGGGAGCCTCGGGTGGCTGGCCGTGGTGAACCCGGGCACGCGGACCGAGGAGGCGATCCGCGGCCTGCTCCGTACGGCCCATGACCTGGCCCGCACGCGTCACAAGCGCCGCGACGCATCACGATCCCACTGAGGCGCGACCGCGGCACGGAATTCCGCACGCCTGTGCGGGAGGTGGCCTGTTACGGTCCCCCGGTGTACTCCCTCCGCGAACCCGCCCTGTTCACCCGCCTGCGCGACGCACAGCGCGTCCTGATCGCCGGTGCCGGCGGCGGCTTCGACATCTATGCCGGGCTTCCGTTGGCGCTGGCGCTGCGCGCCGAGGGCAAGGACGTCCACCTGGCCAACCTCTCGTTCGCCGATCTGGGCGGCCTGGATCTCGACGTATGGCTGGATCAGGACGTGGCCGCGGTCCGCCCCGACATCGCAGTGCGAGGTGACTATTTCCCCGAGCGCAGCCTGGCGCAGTGGCTCGAACTCCAGGGTCTGCCCTCGACCGTGTACGCCCTCAACCGCACCGGTGTGCAGCCGCTGCGTGCCGCGTACCGGGCGCTGTTGGACCACCTCGGCGGTGTCGACGCCGTGGTGTTGGTGGACGGCGGCACCGACATTCTCATGCGGGGCGACGAGCACGGTCTCGGCACTCCCGAGGAGGACATGGCCAGTCTTGCCGCGGTCAACGGGCTGGACGACGTCCCGCACCGGCTCGTGGCGTGTATCGGCTTCGGCGTGGACGCCTACCACGGGGTCAACCACGCGCTGGTGCTGGAGAACCTGGCGGCGCTGGAGCGGGACGGCGCCTATCTCGGCGCGTTCTCCCTCCCCCGCGACAGTCGCGAAGGCGCCCTCTATCTCGAAGCCGTCGCGCATGCGCAGGCGTCCACGCCGGAGTACCCGAGCATCGTCAACGGTTCCATAGCCGCCGCCGTGGGCGGTGACTTCGGTGACGTCCGGTTCACCGCGCGCACCAAGCGCAGTGAACTGTTCATCAACCCGCTGATGTCGTTGTACTTCTGCGTGGACGCCGTCGGTCTGGCCCAGCGCAACCTCTATCTTGACCGGCTGGAGCAGACCTACCTCACCCGTCAGATCAGCTCCGTCATCGAGGAGTTCCGTGACGAGCTGCCACGCCAGCGGCAGCCTCGCGCCTTTCCGCACTGAGCGCCCGCCGACGATTGAGCCGACCGTCATCCGGTCGGGCTCGATCGCCGGTGCGTCCGTGCCGTGCCGGTGGGCGGAGCGGCCCGGGCGCAGGGGCCACCAGGTGCCGCGGCCAAGGACTACGGTCAGTGCGGGCACCAAGGCGATCGACAGGACGAACGCGGAGAGCAGGATGCCGAGTGCTGTCACGAAGCCGATCTGCTGGGCTGCGACGGAACATGGGAGATGGCCCGATCCGGTCCCGACAGGCAGGCCGGGGAGGACGTCCTGCGCGACGCCGGTTCCGAGGTGGTCGACGTCCCCGGACCCGGCGCCGCGCAGCCCCGCCGTATCGGCACCTTCATCGGGACGGGCGCACGGCCGGTATCAAGCCGTGTGCCAGTTGACGGTGCCGCCCTACCAGACGCCCTTGGAGCAGCCCCGCTCGCCGGTGTCGACGCGGATGATGCAGACGCGTGAGCCGGCGTTCGTGCCGTTCCAGTGCCAGCCGGTCTCCGCCGCCGTCCAGCTCTGGACGGAGTAGACGTCCGACACCCTCGTCCAGTCCTGCTGGACACTGCCGTCGGGGTTGTAGCGCTTGCGCTCCAGCCATGCCGTGCAGGTGGAGCCGTTGGCCGCGTCGAACTTGCCCTTGATGTCGGAGTTCGTGTCGTTGGTCTTGTTCTCGGTGTAGGCGTGGCAGTACGACAGGCTGACGCCGTTGGTGATCTGCACGGCGTAGTTGCCGACTTGCTGGACGACCGCGTTCGCCGAGGTGGCCGTCGCTCCGACGAGCAGCGCGGCGGTGGCGAGCGTGAACATGGTCCGCTTCTTCTTCAAGGTGGTCCCCCGTTGATCCGGGCCATGATCAGGCCCGTACAGGAGCGCATCGTGTCATCCGGTCACAGCAACGTCCATATGCGCGATAACACCTGGTCGCGGAGCCACGGATTCCGGCGATGCCGCTCGTAGACGGTCCGCCGGGGGTCGTACCGCTGGGGCAGGTTCGGCCCACGGCACGCCGGTGCGGGCCCGGAACGGTACCCCGTCAATCACTTCGCGGTGATCGGCTCACTGCCCACCGGGCTTGCCCCCTCACACGTAGGCGACGGCATCCTCCACGGGCACGCGGGGCAGCCGCGGGAACCACGGGTCGGCGCCGGGGTGACCGATGTTGACCACCAGCTGCGAGCGCCAGCTGGTGGCGGCGAAGAACTCCCCGTCCACGCCGGCCTTGTCGAAGCCCGCCATGGGACCGGCCGCGAGTCCCGCCGCGCGGACCGCGAGCAGGAAGACCCCGGTCTGCAGTGCCGAGTTGTAGGCGGCAAGGCTTACGCGCGCGTCGAGCTGGTCGGCGAACGCCGCTCGCAGCATGTGGCCACGGGCCGGGAAGACGGTCGGCATCTGCTCGTGGAAGTCGACGTCGTACGCCAGGATCGCCACGGCCGGAGCACTGAGCGTCTTGGCCCTGTTGCCCTCGTCGAGATGCCGGACGAGTCGCTCCTTGCCCTCGCGGGTGCGTACGAAGAGCACGCGCAGCGGCTGGCCGTTGGCGGCGCTCGGCGACCAGCGGGCGAGTTCCCAGATCATGGCGAGTTCGTCGTCGGCCACGGCCGCCTCGGCGAAGGTGTTCGCGGTGCGGGCCTCGGTGAACAGCGCCTTTCGCCCGGCGTCGTCGAGGACTTCGAGGGCCTGCGGTTCGCGGTCGGTCATGCTCATGGTGTCTCTCTCACGTCGGTGGTGCGGAGGGTGTGGTGCCGGGGCGGGGGTGACCGCCCCGGCACCACGCGGTGGGGACGGGGTGTGCGGAGCCGGGCGGGGCACAGGGACCCGGGGTTGTCATGTGGGCCTGTGGTCCCCGGCCGACTCATGTGTGGGGCGCTGACCGCTTGTTCCGCTCCGCGCCCAGGCGGGCGAACCATCGTGTTGCGGTGCAGGCGCGTGCCCGGACGGCGGATGCCGCAAGGCCGTGGGTGCCGGTGCTCCCTCAAGCACCGGCACCCCTCCACCCCTGCCCGAGGTGGCTTTGACGTCCCGCTGGACTGGGGTCAGGGGACGAGGATGAGGCGGATCGGGTCGCCGATCTTGTTCTCCAGGCGCCGGACGGCGTCGGCGGCGTCGGCGAGCGGGATGTGGTCGGTGATGGAGGGGGCCAGGTCGAGGCGGCCGGCCGCGGTCAGCCGCACCAGCTCGGCGACGGACTCGGGGGTGCCTCCGTAGTGCCCGCGGACCTGCTTGGACAGGTAGTTGAAGGTCAGGCCCTCGGTGACGGTGAGCGGCTGGGGTGTGATGCCGACCAGGATCAGGGAACCGTTCAGGCCGAGTACGGAGGCAGCCTGCTCGCGGACGGCGGGCACTCCGGCGCAGTCGAAGGCGAAGTCCAGGCCCCGTCCGCCGGTGGCCGCGCGGATCTGGTCGGCGAAGTCGTCGGCGGCCGGGTCCAGAGCGTAGTCCGCGCCGAAGGCGAGGGCGCGCTGCCGGGCACTGGGCAGCGGGTCGACGGCGATGATCGGCGCGGCACCGGCCAGGCGGGCGACGCGGACGTTGTGCGCGCCGACACCGCCCACGCCCCAGACGCCCACGGACTGGGCGGGACGGACACCTGCGGTGGTGACGACGGCGGCGTAGGGGGTGGAGACCGCGTCCGGGATGATCGCGGCCTGGTCGAAGGGAAGGTGGTCGGGGATGGGGATGAGGGTGTCCTCGCGGGCGAGGGTGAACTGGGCCCATCCGCCGTCGTAGTCGATGCCGGCGGTGCGCATCTGGGTGCAGGGGCGGCGGCGCGTGCAGCCGGCGCACTGGCCGCAGCTCTTGCCGGCCTCCAGGGTGACGCGGGTGCCGACGGTCAGGCCGCGCTTGAGGCCGGGGCCGAGGGTGTGGATCTCGCCGGAGACCTCGTGGCCGACGGTGATGATGTCGGAGGTGGCGAACAGCGGGACGAGGGAGCCGTCAAGGAGGTGGACGTCGGAGAGGCAGACGCCGGCGGCCTTGACCTCGATGAGGATTTCGCCCGGGCCGGGCACGGGGACGGGGACGTCCTCCACGACGAACTTCTTGCTGTCCAGGTGGAAGCGTCCGGCGAGCATGGTGTCCATGGTGATCTGCTTTCTGTGAGCGGCGCCGTCCGGCGGTTCGGGCCGGTGGGTGCCTGGGGCTGCACGGGTGGCGTGGGGGCCGGGAGGCGTACGGCCGAGGAGGGGCGTGCCGCACGCCTCCCGGGGTGCGGGGGTCAGGCGAAGACGTCCTGCTGGTAGCGCTCGTCCGCCTCCAGCTGGGCAAGCCACTGCTGGGCCGTCTCGTCGTCGCCGCCGGTGTGCTCGCGGTAGACGGCGGCGAGGGCCTCGCGTACGGCGGGTGCCATGCGTCGGCCGTCACCGCAGACGTAGATGTACGCGCCGTCCTCGATGGCCTGCCACACCGTGTCGGCGGCGCCTGCGAGGGCGTTCTGCACGAAGCGGGCCGGGTGGCCGGTCACTGCGGAGAAGGCGGTGTGCACCTGGGCGATGCCGGACAGCTCCCACATCTCCATCTCGTCCCGGTAGAAGTAGTCGTGCTCCGGGTGCCGGCAGCCGACGAAGACCTGCGACAGGCCCACCCGCGTGCCGTCCGCGTGCTGCGCGGCGCGCTCCTCCAGGAAGCCGCGCAGCGGTGCGATGCCGGTGCCGGGGCCGATGAGGATCAGCGGAGTGGCGGGGTCGGCCGGCGGGGCGAAGGTCGGGGAGGGCACCCGGACGTAGCCGTATACGACATCGCCGGGCGCAAGGCCTGCCATATAGGAGGAGCAGGTGCCGCGGTACTGGCCGTCGCCGGACAGCGCCGGCCCTTCCAGCAGGCCCACGGTCAGGCGCACATGGCGCGGATTGGCCGACGGGGCCGAGGAGATGGAGTAGAAGCGGGGACGGATCGGCCCCGTCATCTCCAGGAAGACCGCCAGCGGCAGCTCGATCGCGGGGAAGCGCTCCAGGAGGCCCAGCACCGAGATCCGCTTGCCCAGGATCTCCTGCTGGTACCGCTCCTCGGCTTCGGCGGTGTCGGCCGTGTAGGCCTGCAACTGCGGCCGGGTCCAGGGGCACTGGGTGTGTTCGGCCAGGGTCTGGATCTGGGAGCGGGTGGCGATGTCCTGCAGTTCCAGGAACTCGGTGAGCAGCAGGCCGGCGGTGACGGGCGTGGCCACCGGAAGGTGCGTACGGCCGCCGGAGGGCTGGTCGAGGCGGAGCACCTGGTCGCGGTCGACGCCGAGCCGGGCCAGGGTGCGGTCGACCAGGGCGGGCTCGTTCTTGGCGAAGACGGCCAGGTGGTTGCCGGTGTCGTAGGTGACGCCCTCCGGCAGTTCGATGGTGAGGGACTTCGCGGACGGGCGCGGCGGCTCGATGTCGAAGTCCCACAGCCCGGTCGCGTCGGCCACGAGTTCCTCGTTGGCCACCACGGTCAGCGGGTAGGCCTGCTCGGACACGATCGCCGGGCGTACGTCGGCCTCGGTCAGCAGCTGGACCTGGTAGCGCGGGCCGCTCGCACCGGAGGTGTCGGCCGCGTACTCCTCGGCGAGGGTGGACCACAGGGTGTCCGTCCAGCGGGTGGCCATGCCGTCGAAGTCACCGGCCGCGTCGGCGATGCCGCGCTCGATGACGGGGGTGGCGCCGGCGGCCAGCAGGCCTTCCTCGATCCGCTTGGGGAAGGCCTGGTAGGTCGCCACCCACTGGGTGTTGCCGGCGCCCAGCAGCGCGAACCGCACGTTGGACAGCGACCCCTTGGGCAGTCCTGCGGCGAGCAGGTCGTCGAAGCGCTGGGCGTTGTCGGGGGCCTTGCCGTTGTAGCTGGCGGCGACGACGACGAGCAGGCCCTCCGTGGGCAGGTTGTCGCCCAGGTCGTCCAGGCTCACGAGCGTGGTGCCGAACCCGGAGCGCTCGCTGCGGTCGGCGACGGTGCGCGCCAGGTCCTCGCATGAGCCCAGGCTGGAGCCGTAGGCGACGGTGAGGTTCACCCCGACACCACTGACCGTGGCCTGCGCCTGCGTGTTGTCGCTCTGCGAGTCGGCGGCGCCGAAGACGGTGCGCTGGTGCTCCTGACGGGACCGCACAACCAGCTTGAAGTCGCCGGGCTTGCGCGTCAGCGCCTCCCGCACGTCCATCTTGTAGTCGGTCACGTCGGAGAACTTGAACTTCTGCAGCACCAGCGCGAGGGCCAGCCGGGCCTCGGTGAGCGCGAACTGCCGGCCGATGCAGGCGCGTACACCGTTGCCGAACGGCTTGTAGGCGTGCGGGTGGTGGTGGACCCGGTTCTCCGGCAGCCACCGGTCGATGTCGAACTCCTCCGGCCGCTCCCACGCCTTGGGGTGGGTGTGCAGCGGGCCCTCGAGGAGGTTGACCTGCGTTCCCTTCTTCAGCCGGTAGCGGCCGCCGATGACGGTGTCCTCCAGCGGGGACTTGCCGATCATCGGGATGGGAGCCCACAGGCGCAGGGTCTCCTCCAGGATGCGCGGGATCACGTCCATCTGCATGACCGTGTCGTAGTCCGGGACCGTGTCGCCCGGCAGCAGCCGGTCCACCTCGGCGTAGGCCTGGGCCAGCACATGCGGGTTGCGCATCAGTGAGTACGTGGCGAACGACAGCAGGCCGCTGGTGGTCTCGTGACCGGCGATCAGGAACGTCACGACCTGGTCGCGGACGTTGTCGTCGTCCAGCCGCTTGCCTGTCTCCGGGTCGGTGGCCTCCAGCATCAGACCCAGCAGGTCGTCCTCACCGGTGCCCTTCCCCTCACGGCGCTCCTTGATCACGCTCTCGACCAGGTCCCGCATCAGCTGGATGTTCTCGCGGTACTTCTTGTCGTCGGCCTTGCGCATCCTGGTCATCATCGGCAGCTCCTGCGAGCGCCGCAGCGACTCCACCAGCGCCTGCAGCAACCCCTTGAGGAAGGGGTGCAGATCCTCCTCGGCGAAGGAGTCGAACCGGTAGCCGAAGCCCGACAGGGCGATGGTGTCGAGGGTCAGCCGGGTGTAGTCGTCGGTGATGTTGACCGGCCGGCCCTCCCGGCTCTCCCACTTGCCCACCAGGTTCTGGGCGATCTCCAGCATCTGTCCGTAGTAGGCCTTCATGGCCCGCTGGCTGAAGGCCGGCAGGAGGATGCGGTGCGCCATCGCCCATTCCTCCTCGTGCTGGTGGGCCGTGAACAGGCCCGCGCCCGTGAAGTCCCGGACATGGGTCAGCGGCGTCTTCTCGATCTGCTTGTGGAACCGCGTCTCGTCGCAGACCTCGGCCACCAGGTCCGGGTCGTAGACGAAGACCTGCTCGACGCCGGCGATGTCCATGCCGTAGAGCCCCTCGGGGAACTGCTTGGACAGCTCGCCGAAGTACTCCACCGGGTTGGTGCTGGGGATCTGCGGTGTGTGGCCGAGGAAGGGGATCCCGCGCGGGGACCGAATGGGGCGAAGGTCGTTCGCGGAGTACGTGGTCATGGCTCGCTCCTTTGTGTGGAGGGGGATGGGCAAGGGCGCCGGTCGATGCCGCGCTGCACCACAGAAACATACGCCGTATGGAATTGGTACCATACAGCGTATGGAAAGTCGAACGACCGGTGCGGCGCAGGCGACTGTCACGATCGAGGACAGTTCCATACAATGTACGGAACTGGTACCATACGAGGTATGGAAAAGGTGAAGCGCCCCTCGCGGGGAACAAGGAAGAGAGACGTGCCTCTGACCGAGGCCGGGATCCACGCCGCCGCCCTGCGGCTCATCGACGCGGACGGGGTCGAGGCGCTTACCATGCGCAAACTCGCCACCGCGCTCGACGCGAACCCGATGTCGCTGTACCACCACGTGCCCAACAAAGAAGCCGTGCTGCACGGCGTGGCGAGAATGGTCGGCGCCGAGTTCCGCACCGTGACACTCGAGGACGCTCCCTGGCAGGAGCGCGTGCGCCTGCTCGCCACGGATTTCCGGGCGCTGGCGCACCGCCATCCCAGGCTCATGGCCTACTCGTTCGGCCAGCCCGACTTCATCCAGCCCGACGACCCCTTCTGGACCGCGCTCACGGCGATCGTGGGCGCTGCCGGGGTGCCACAGGCAGAGGTCCCGGAGATCGCCGCTCTGATGGTCGCCGTCGTCATCGGTGTCCTCACCGCCGAACTCAACGGCTCACTTCACCAGTGGTCCCATCTGAAGCCCCCCGGTCCTGCCGCCGATGAAGCCGGACCCAAGGACGCAGACCTCGCGGGCCCGGACGAGGACCGCATGTTCCGCCTGGCGCTGGACACACTGATCACGGGCCTGGACAGCCGACTTGCCGCCGAGCGTGACAGTCGGGGCGACGGCCGTTGACGCGAGCGGTAGGTGGCACCCGCTCATCGACTCGGCACCGCGCCGTGCGGGGCGAACCGACCGCGCCTGTCGAGGAGTTGCTCTCATACCGGGTGGCCGCAACCGCCTCAGCCGCCTTGACCTTGACGCGCGCGTCAGAGGTTAGCGTCTGCGCACCGACAGCCGGACCGGTCCGGCTGTCACAGCCCGCGCTCACCCGCGACCCCGCTCAGGAGCCCCGACATGGCCACTGTCCGGCCCTCCACGTCCCGCGAGATCCTGCTGGCCGAGCTGCCCGGTGGGCTGCCCGGGCTTGAGCACTTCACGATGGCGCAGAAGCCGGTCCCCGTCCCCGGTCCGGGACAAGTCGTCGTCCGGAACCGGTACTTCCTGGTGTTCCCCGGGCTGCGCACGCTGATCGGCGGCCAGGCCGACGGCGTACAGCTGCCCCGCATCCACGTCGGCGAGGCGCTGTTCGGTCCCGCGGTCGGTCAGGTCGTCGCGGCCTCGCCCGGCGGTCCGCTGCGCCCGGGGGACATGGTCACGCACATGCTCGGGTGGCGCGTGCACGCGCTGGTGCCGGCGGCCGACTGCACTCCGGTGGGCGATGCCCTGCCCGACCCGGTGGCCCACCTGTCGTCCGGGTCGGCCGCCTACGGTGCACTGACCCGGCTCGCCGAAGTCCGCCCCGGCGACACCGTGTTCGTCACGGGCGCGGCGGGAGCTGTGGGAACGCTGGCGGGACCCGCCGCGCGTCTACTGGGCGCCGGGAGGGTCATCGGGAGCACCCGTTCGCCGGAGAAGGCCGAGCGACTGCGGGCCGAACTGGGCTACGACGCGGTCGTGGTGCCGGGGTCTCGGTCGATCGACGAGCAACTGGCCTCGGCGGCGCCGGAAGGCATCGATGTGCTGGTGGACAGCGTGGGCGGTGACCAGCTGGCCGCGGCTGTGCGCGCCGCGCGCCGCGCGCCGGGGTGCCCGCTTCGCACTGGTCGGCGCACTGTCAGGGCAGTTGTCGCCGCGTCGGGACGGTGGCAGCGCACCCGCGGAGATCGATACCTTTCGGCTCGTCAACCAAGGCGTCTCACTGCACGGTTACAGCGGCGCGGACCATCCGGAGGTGCCGGAGGAGTGGACCCAGCGCTTCGGGAACTGGCTGCGCTCCGGCGAGATCGCCTTCCCGCATGTACGGATCCCGGGCGTGACTCCTCCCCGGCGTGAACGCGGGGGCTTTTCGCTATGCCGGTTGGGCTTCGCGACGGGCCAGCCCGGCCCGTAGAACGTTGAGGGCGCCCACGGTGTCCGCGTGCGCTTGGTGGCCGCATGAGACGCAGTGGAACTTCTCCTGGGTGGGCCGGTTCTCCGCTGCGACGTGCCCGCATGCGGGGCAGGTCCGGGAGGTGTTGCGGGGGTCCACAGCGATCACTTCCCGTCCGGCGCTCTCAGCCTTGGCGTGCAGGATCGTCAGGAACACCCCCCATCCGGCATCCGAGATCGACTGGTTGAGCCCGGCCTTCGCTGCGGCCCCGTTGGGCAGGAAGCCGCCCGGCTGGTCGGGGTCGGGCTGCGGCTTGGGGGCCTTGACCATGGTGCGGATCTTGAGGTCTTCGTGCGCGATGACGTCGTGCGCACGGACCAGGCCGAGGGCGGTTTTGTGTGCGTGATCGAGCCGTTGGCGCCGGACTTTGCGGTGCAGGTCGGCGACCTTCTCGACGGCACGGCGGTGGTGGGCGGTGCGCTGGTCGCGGCGCACCCGCGGGAACCGGGCGAGGGCCTGCTGCGCGGCTTCGAGCCTCGCAGCAGCCTTGCGTCCGTGACGCGGGTTGGGCACGAACTCGCCGTTTGAGTCGGCGAGGAAGTTGGCTATGCCCAGGTCGATGCCGATCACACTGCCGGTCGCGGGCAGCGGTTCGGGCTGCGGCTGCTCGGCGGTGAGGATGACGTACCAGCGCCTGCCCTCACGCTTGACCGACACGGTCTTGACCTTGCCGACCACCGGGCGGTGCTGGTGGACCTTGACGTACCCGACACCCTGGAAGCGGACACGGGTCACCGGGTCGTGCGGGGTGGAGTCCCAGCGGCAGCCGTCGCCGTCCTTGGGGAAGTCCACCGTGTCGAACCAGTTCACCCCACGAAAACGCGGATACCCCGGCTTGTCCCCGGTTTTGATCCGACGGAAGAACGCGGCGAACGCCTTGTCCAGACGGCGCAGCGTGGCCTGCTGCGAGGAGAAGGACCAGCGGCCCTGCCGCTCGGGATCGAAGCCGCGGATGTCCTTGAGCTGCGCCGACTGCATCCCGTACCTGATGCTCATCTTCGAGGCGTGCCGGTAGGCGTCGCGGCGTTCCTGCAACGCCCCGTTGTAGAGCGAGCAGTGATCGCGCAGCATCTCGCCGAGGGCCTGCACCTGGCGGACGGTGGGCCGCAAAAGGAACTTGTACGCACGGATCATCCAGCCCACCCCCCCGCCTCGTTCCATGTGTGATCAACCTAGCGGAGGCCACTGACAACGCAGTGAACTCCGGCGCTTCGCGCTTCCGGGCCGTGGATGCGTTTCCCTCCCCGGCTGAAGCCGGGGACACCCACGCAAGATCAGGGATGGAAGCTGCCGAGTGGGTGACGGCCGCCTTGGCCGGCATCGCAGGAGTGGTATCCCTCCTCGGCTACCTCTTCGATCAGGTGCCGCCGCTGTCACGGAAGGCGATCACGGCCGTCCGCGCCGTCCGCGAGGAAGTGAAACGCAAGTGACGTGAGGCCGCTGCACCGGGAACCGGTGCAGCGGCCTCACCGTTGAGCGCCTCCAGGCCACTTGCGCACCTCGATGTCAGATCAGTGACATCTGTTCGCCTTCGCCGGGCTTCTTCGGAGGTACGTGCTCAGGTGGGGCATCCGGCGCGTTGCGCTCCGCCTGCAGCCACCAGGCGAACTGGCAGTTCCGACAGGCCCGGCATCAGGGCGGGGTCCTCCCGCTGCTCACCTGCGCGGCTTCGAAGGCCAGGTGCGCGTTGCACGGTCGTGAAGGGCCCGGTCTCAAACAGGGTGCTTGTGCGGATCTCCCCCGCCTACAGCGTAGTTGTGGCGGTCCTTGACGCTCGCGGCGTCGTCGGTGCCGCCCCTTGGACGCGCGATGTCTGGTTCTGGCCGAACTGGGAGGATGACCGGTGCCGCGACGCGGCGGCCTTACAGTTGAAGCCAGGCATCCACCCGAGGGGAAGCGCGACTCGTGCACGACGCACCGATCTACGCCCAGCTGATCTCCGAACGCGGCGACATACCGCTTCAGGTACGCAACGAAGCCCGCCGCCTCCAGCGTGAACTCGACTGGGTCCTCAACTCGGACCCCTCGTCCGGGGGGCTCATGTCCAGGCCTCCCGCCGCTCCGGCTCCGAACTCCCCTCAACGGCAGCTCGGAGCCGGCACGCCCGACTGGTTCGCCTGACACGGCCCGGCAGGCCTCGACGGCCCTTCCGGGGCGGCCTTGGCGCCGCTGCCGCGCCCGTGCAGGCAAGCCCTGTCTGCTAGTCGAGGCCGACAGGCCCGTCGTCCGGCTTCTTCGCGTCGGTGCCCTTTTCCGCCTCGGGCGTCCGCAGATAGCCCTGCAGCTCGAGCAGGCCGCCGGTCTTCTCGGAGCGGCTGTCGGAGTTCTGACCGTCGAGGTTCTGCCGGACCGAGTCCAGGATCGTCAGGCCCTGGGCGACCAGTCCGGCCGCGATCTCACCGAGGCCGTCCGCGCCGTTCAGGACGTTGACGTTGGCGCCGGCGAGTCCGCCCGCGGCCTCCTTCACGATCAGCGGCAGCTGATCGATCAGCATCCGGTCGAGGGCGACGCGGTCGTACGACGCCGCCGCCTCGGCCTGGATCTTCATCCGCTCCGCCTCGGCGATGGCCAGCAGCTTGATGCGCTCGGCCTCGGCCTCGGCGGGCTTCACGATCTCGGCCACCAGCTCCTGCTGGCGCAGTTTGGCCGCCCGCTGGGCCAACTCGGTCTGGGCCGCGAGCACTTCCTGCTGGGCGTGCGCCTGCGCCAGCGGTCCCGCCTGGGCGGCCTGCGCCTGCGCGCGGTCCACCTCGGCCGAGTACTCCGCCTTCACGATCGCGGTCTGCCGCGCGTATTCGGCCTGGTTGCGCGCCGCCACCTGCTCGGCCTCGACCGACGCCTGGGTGGCCTGGGCCTGCGCGATCTGGGCCTGCCGCTGAATGGCCGCCTTGTGCGGTGCGGACATGGCCTCGATGTAGCCGACCTCGCCGTCGTCGATCGACTGGATCTGCAGCGAGTCGACGATCAGGCCGATCTTCGCCATCTCGACCTTCGAGGTGTCCAGGACCTCCGCGGCGAGCTTCTGCCGCTCGGTGACGATCTCCTCGACGGTCATCGAACCGATGATGGCGCGCAGGTGGCCGGCGAAGATCCGGCCGGTCAGCACGGACATCTGGTCCTGGTCGGAGAGGAACCGCTGTCCGGCGTTGATGATGCTCTCGGTGTCGTTGCCGACCTTGAACGCGATCACGGCACGAACATGCAGTGCGATGCCCTGCTTGGTGACGCAGGTCTCCGTCACCTCGGCCTCGCACATCGACAGGGTGAGAAAGCGGGTCTTGCGGAAGACCGGGAGCACGAACTTTCCGTGCCCCGTCACCACTCGGAACGGCGCGCCCCCCAGTCCCCGCCTGCCTCCCGAGATCAGCATCGCCTCATCGGGGGCGGGAACGCGGTAACCGAACATTGTTCTACTCCTTAGCCGGCGTCGGCGTCGCCGCCAAACGCCTCCAACGGATCGGCCCATGCCATGACCTCGACTTCGCGAGGTCCTCGGGACTCGATCACGAGCACGGTAGCCCCCCTCGGCAGGGGCTCTTGCGACCAGGCGAGGAAGGTCTCGGATCCGCCTCGGACCCGCACCAGGATCTCGCCGGGGCCGGCCGAGCCGCGCGTGCCGATGAGAAGCTCCCCCGTGCAACCGATCACGGCCCAGTCCTGCACCATTACCGGCCGCCTCCCATCACTCTGTTTCCTGAATTCCGACCTTAGTCCCACGCAGGCCGGAGGCCTACTCTCAGGTAGCCCCCACCGGACAGGACGCGACGCGTGCAGGGACCGTTCCAGTTCAATCGGTACGGGCCAGAGTGCTCCTACGCCGCCACGGCCGCCCGCTCCCGGGCGGCCCGCACCGCGGCGGACAGGCTGGCGATGTCGTAGGCGCCGTGGTGCCTGCGCCCGTTGACGAAGAAGCTCGGGGTTCCCGCCACGCTGCTGAGGTCCGCCGACTCGACGTCCTCGGCGACACGCGCCGCACCCGCGTGAGCCCGCATGTCCCGCTCGAACCGCTCCGCGTCCAGCCCGAGGTCCGCGGCGTATCCCCGCAGATGATCAACGCGCAGTGCGCCCTGGTGGCCCATGAGCAGGTCGTGCATCTCCCAGTAGCGCCCCTGCAAGGCCGCCGCTTCGGCCGCCTCGGCGGCGAACTGGGCGTGCACATGGACGTCGTGCAGCGGGAGATGCCGCCATACGTAGCGCACGTCCCCGAAGTCGCCCAGAAGCTCGCGGACGACGGACTCCGCCTGGCCGCAGTAGGGGCACTCGTAGTCGCCGTACTCCACGACGGTGACCGCCGCGTGCCGTGGTCCTCGTACGTGATCCCGGTCGGGATCGACGGGGACGGCCAGGTCGACGATCGTCTCCGCCTTGCCGAGCAGCGCCCGCAGTCGCATGCTGCGCGGCAGCGTCCGAATGCCGACGGTGACGAGCCAGCTGACGGCGAAGGAGCAGAGCACGGCGCTCAGAATGCCGATCTTCGCGTCGTCGAGCCGGGCGCCGTCGAAGGCGAGCGTGGCGATGAGCAGCGAGACCGTGAAGCCGACTCCGGCGAGGGTTCCTCCCGTGGTGACGGCTCCCCAGCCGACCGGGATCCGGATCCGGCCGCGGCTGACCGCGGTGGCCAGCAGCGAGCCCCCGACGACACCGAGCGGTTTGCCGACGACGTAGCCGAGGAGGATGCCCAGAGTGATGGGCGAGGTGAACGCCCGTGCCAGCTGATCGGCGCTGACCGGGATCCCGGCGTTGGCCAGCGCGAAGAGCGGTACGACGACGTAGCCGGCCCAGGGGTGGAACATGCGCTGGAGCCGCTCGTTCGGGGAGATGGTCGAGGCGAGCCCGGCGCGCACGGAACGCTCCAGCTCGGGTGTGGGCTGCTCGCGGAACAGCCGGAACAGCCCGCTCGCGCGTTCCAGGTCGGAGCGCGCCGCCGGATACGCGTACGTCAGCATGCCCATGGCGAGCCCGATGACCACGGGGTCCACTCCCGATTCGAGCAGGGCGACCCACGAAACGAGCGCCAGCACCCCGTAGACGGCACCTCGGCGCACTTCGAGCCGCCGCACGAGCAGGATGACGGCGAAGGTGCCGAGGGCGACGAGGAGCGCCGGCACGGTGATGTCGTCGCTGTAGGCGACGGCGATGACGCCGAGGGCGAGGAAGTCGTCGACCACGGTGATGGTCAGGATGAAGACCCGCAGTCCGGCCGGCATACGGCGTCCGACGACGGCCAGCATGCCCAGCGCGAAGGCGGTGTCGGTGGACATCGCCGCGCCCCAGCCGTGCACCGTTCCGTGGCCGGCGTTGATCGCGAGATAGATGCCGATCGGTACGAGCATGCCGCTGACGCCCGCCGCGAGGGGCAGGGCGAGCCGCTTCCGGTCGCGCAGCTCCCCCATGTCGAACTCGCGCCGCGCCTCCAGGCCGATGACGAAGAAGAACAGGGTCATCAGACCGCTGTTCACCCACTCGCGCAGGTGCAGCGATACGCCGTGGGAGCCGACCTCGACGGACAGGTGCGTGTGCCAGAACGACTCGTAGGCCGAGGGCGCCGCGTTGGCCCACACGAGCGCGGCGAGCGTCGCCGTCACCAGGACGGCGGCGCTTCCGGTCTCGGTCCGCAGGAAGTCGCGCAGCGGCGAATGCGCGCCGGTGCCGCACGCGGTCTGGCCCGTGTAGTCGCCGGTGGCGTCGGTGGCCTCGTAGGACATCGTCAGGCGCTCACTCGACTCGGGACGACATCAGCGCACGGCTCGACCGCGCCGTCGCTGTGGCGCCCGGCCAAGGGCTTCTCCCAGTCGGTCAGCGGCTGCGTCAGGACGGTGCTCACTCTCCACCTCGCGTCGTGGCTCAAAGTGTCGGACGTTCACAGCGTCCACGCCACTCGAAGGCCGGCGCCGCCGACATCCGAAGGCATCGGCTGCTCTCGCGGCAACACCACCCGCATGATCTTTCATTCCGTGCACACGCATCCCACGCTGACCACGGGTGCTGCGGGCAAAAGCGGTCGGCGCCGGGGAAACCGGTGACCGGAGGAGAAACCACGTACCAACGCCCCGTCCGCGACGCCTGCTTGACGCACAGTCAGCCCTGGTCCCGGATCAGAGGGACGTCACCCAGGCCGCCGTGTCGTCGGGGTGGCGGAAGCGGTGTGTGTCGAGAGGCGCGAAGCGCGGGTCGGCGGCGCGTCGGCCCACTTCGCGGCGGCGGGCCCCGTGTTGGGACCAGGCCCACCACACCGGGTGTTCCCGGCTCAGCCAGCCCCGCCAGGTTTCCCGGTTGCCGCCGAAGATGACCTCGCGGGTGACGGTGCGCCGCAGCGACCGGCGCAGCACCCGGGGCATCACGACGCGCTTGGGATAGTCCAGCCAGATCACGGTGTCGGCCCGCTCCCACAGCAGGTCACGGACTTCCGGATAGCCCACCGAGTCGATGACCCAGCGGGGTTCGGCGACCAGCCGCGACACGTCCTCGGTCAGCCTGTCGTTCACGGCCCAGTCGGGCCCGTTGAAGTAGAGCGCGTCCATCTCGTGGTAGGTCAGACCGAGACGACCGCTCAGCGTCCGGGCGAGCGTGGACTTGCCCGCGCCGGTGACGCCCACCACCAAGATCCGTTCCATACTTGATCTTACGTGGGTGTCCCCGGCTTTGGCCGGGGAGGGAAAGAAATCCTTGCCACGGAGGCGCGAAGCACCGTGGGTCTCGTCGCCCTCGTGGTGATGGTCAGGCGGGCTGCTTCTGGACCTCGATGTATTGGCGGATCACGGTCAGTGGCGCTCCGACGCAGGATCCCGCGAAGTAGGAACGGGACCAGAACACCGGCCCCATGCCGATGCGGTTGAGCCGGCCGGTGTACTCGGCCCGCAGGTATCGGGAGCTGACGCCCTTGAGGGAGTTGAGCAGCTTCGACAGGGCGACCTCCGGCGGGTAGTGCACCGGCAGGTTCACGTGATCGGTTTCGCCGTTGAACTCGCGCAGCTCCACCTCAAAGCCGACGCACACCTCACGCATGATCACTTCGCACCGCATGAGCATGTCGTCGTCGAAGACGTCCTGCCGGAACGTGGTGACAAACGCCAAGTGTGCGTGGAGGTCGTGGGCGACATGACGCCCAGTGCGGACATCGGGATCGGGTTCCGAGCGGGGTGACGTACGCCGAATGTAGTCTGAGCAAGCGGACCGGTCTGGAAGGGGGTGGGCCGGATGATGCGTGCGTACAAGTTCCTTTTGCGGCCCACCGTCCGCCAGGTGCAGGCCCTCGGCGAGATGCTGGCCGATCACTGCTCGCTCTACAACGGGGCGTTGCAGGAACGCCGCGACGCCTACCGGCACGCCTCGAAGATGAGCATCAAGTACGGGATGCAGTCGGCGCAGCTCAAGGACATCCGCGGCTTCGATCCCGAGCGGCAGGGCCGCTGGTCCTTCTCCTCGCAGCAGGCCACGCTGCGCCGGTTGGACAAGGCGTTCGCCGCGTTCTTCCGTCGGATCAAAACCGGGGACAAGCCGGGCTACCCCCGTTTCCGGGGCATCAACTGGTTCGACACCGTCGACTTCCCCAAGGACGGCGACGGCTGCCGTTGGGACTCCACCCCGCACGACCCCGTCACCCGCGTCCGTTTCCAGGGCGTCGGGCACGTCAAGGTCCACCAGCACCGGCCCGTGGCCGACAGGGTCAAAACCGTCAGCGTCAAGCGCGAGGGCAGGCGCTGGTATGTCGTGCTGACCGCTGAACAGGAGCAGCCGCAGCCGCTGCCTCCGACGGGCAGTGTGGTCGGCATTGACCTGGGCATAGCCAACTTCCTCGCCGACTCAAGCGGTGGGTTCGTGGCCCACCCGCGTCACGGGCGGAAGGCTGCCGCGAAGCTCGAAGCCGCGCAGCAGGCAGTGGCCCGGTTCCCGCGGGTGCGCCGCGACCAGCGCACCGCCCACCACCGCCGTGCCGTCGAGAAGGTCGCCGACCTGCACCGCAAAGTCCGGCGCCAACGGCTCGACCACGCACACAAAACCGCCCTCGGCTTGGTCCGTACGCACGACGTCATCGCGCACGAACACCTCAAGATCCGCAACATGGTCAAGGCCCCCCAGCCGCAGCCCGACCCCGACCGGCCGGGCGGCTTCCTGCCCAACGGGGCCGCAGCGAAGGCCGGGCTAAGACGCCGGATGGGGGTGTTCCTGACGATCCTGCACGTCAAGGCTGAGAGTGCCGGACGGGAAGTGATCGCTGTGGACCCCCGCAACACCTCCCGGACCTGCCCCGCCTGCGGGCACGTCGCAGCGGAGAACCGGCCCACCCAGGAGAAGTTCCACTGCGTCAGCTGCGGCCACCACACGCACGCGGACACCGTGGGCGCCCTGAACGTACTACGGGCCGGGCTGGCCCGTCGCGACGCCCCACCGGCATAGCGAAAAGCCCCCGCGTTCACGCGAGGGAGGAGTCACGGGTCTCCGTAGTCGTGGAGGGAGGAGTAGGGGTAGCCGGCACTCTCCCTGAAGCCCCTCTGGTCCTCGAGCATCAGCTGAATCCCGCGGACTCGCTTGGCGGACTTCCACTGATACAGATAGGGAACGAGCGGCAGGGCCAGTCAGAGGTATTCGGGTCCAGATCTGGCCGTCTCAGCCGTACACGATCCCAGGCCTGCCCGTCGAACAGGTCCTCGAGGGAAAGGTTGGTCGTGTAGCCGCCGCAGGAGTGGATCAGGCGTAGTCCGCGGCCGTCTCCACGTCCGCCAGCAGTACGTCCATGGAGACACCCTGCCCCTCCGTGTCGAACTTGGACCACTTGGTGACACAGTGCAGCTCCACCGTGGGCCGTTCGGCGGACTGGGCCACCAACTGGGCCCAGTTCTAGCGGTGTTGCACCCCGCCCTCGGTCGTGATCGCAGACTCCCACCCGTCATGGCCGACCCCCAGTGTGGGCCCGGCCGAGAGCACGTGGATCTCTCGGCCGTCACCTGTTCCCAGGGGGCACAGCGCAATGCCGCACGGCGCACACCGCACCGCCGGGTCAGCACCCGTCGGGCCCGACCCCTGCTGTCAAGGTCCACATCGTCGGCTTCACCGGCTCGTGGAGCTGGCGCTCTCTGTCAGCCCTGCCCATTGCGGGCGATGAGCGCCTCGACGCCGTCGAGGATGCGTTCCAGGCCGAAGTCGAGGGGGTCGGTGTCGTCGGGGGCGAAGGCGCCGGCGGCGATGGCGTCGGTGAGGGCGGGGAAACGGTCGGCGTGGCGTGCGAGCAGTTCGCCGGTGAGGCGGCTCCATTCCTGGTTGTGGTCCTCGTCGTAGTCGAGCCGTTGCTGGGCGGTGTTGCGGACGAGGCCGACGGCGAGGAGGAAGATCTGGTGCTGCTGGGCGGCCGTGAGACCGGTGGGCGCGAGGGCGGCCAGTGCGGAGTCGAGCCAGCTCAGCTGGTGGGGGCCCATGACCTGGCGGCGCATCGCGGTGGCCGTCAGCAGCCATGGGTGGGACCGGTACACCGCCCAGCACTGATGGACCCATTCCGTCAGGCGCGGCCGCCAGCCGGGGCCTGCGGCCGTCAGGTCGGGTCCTGATTCGAGGACGGCCTCGATCATCAGCTCGACGAGCTCGGCCTTGCCGGGGACATAGCGGTAGAGCGCCATCGCCGAGACGCCGAACTCGGCGGCGACCTTCTGCATGGAGACCGCGTCCAGCCCTTCCGTGTCGGCGATGACCACGGCGGCCCGGGCGATGCGGCGGGGATCGAGGCTGGGCTTGGGCCCCCGGCTCGGCTGCTCCTGTTCGCCCCACAGAAGTGCGACACCGGCCCGCACGTCGCGCTTTTTCTCTCCGGTCCTGGCCATCACGGTTCTCCCTCTCAGCGGCGTTCAGCGGGGCCGTTGACGCCTCCCTGTAACTGTGTATAGCGTAAACGCCATCAATCGTATAGGCCATAAACAGTTTCTGGAGCCAACCGTGATCGCCACCGTCATCACCGCGTCCGCCGCCCTCCTCGCCTCCCCCGCCGCCGGCCTCCTGGGCTACCGGCAGCTGAAGCGGGCGACGTACTCGAAGCAGCTGCGCATCACCACACCCGACGGCATCGACGAGTCCGGCTTCGTCCGCGTCGGCGGCATCGACCAGTGGATTTCGATCCGGGGCGAGGACCGCCGCAACCCGGTGGTCCTCGAGATCCACGGCGGCCCCGGCGCCTCCAACCTGGTGTTCGCCCCGCGCACTCGGACCTGGGAACGGCACTTCACCCTCGTGCGCTGGGACATGCGCGGGGCCGGCAAGACCTTCGGCCACGGCGGCCCGGACGGCCAGGGCGAGATGTCCTTCGAACGGATCTGCGCCGACGCGCTCGATGTCACCGAACACCTGCGTGCCAGGCTCGGCGTCGACAAGGTCGTCCTCGTCGCCAACTCCTTCGGAACCGTCTTCGGGCTCCGCCTCGCCCGCCGTCACCCCGAGTTGTACTCGGCCTACGTGGGCGCCGATCAGAACATCGTCGCGGGCGGGCGCGACCACTCCGCCTATCACGACGTCGTCGAGCGTCTGCGGGCAGGCGGCAAGCGAAAGGACCTGGCCACCGTCACCGCCATGGGCTCCGACCCGTCCGCCTGGACCGCGGAGCAGCGGTCCGACTACAACAAGGCCACCGTCACGTCCGACCCGCTGACGTACGACACCATGAAGACCGTGGTGATGCGGTCCCTGTGGTTCTCACCCCTGCACACCCTCGGCGAACTGCGGCACTACCTCCAGGCGATGACCTTCTCCGAGCGGATCACCCCCGAGACCGGTGCCGTCGACGAATGGGCCGACGGCACCGAGTTCAACGTCCCGTTCTTCCTCTTCCACGGCGAACTCGACGTGATCACCCCGGCCGGGCCCGCGAGGCGGTTCTTCGACGACGTCAGCGCCCCGCTGAAGGACTTCACCCTGGTCCCCGACACCAGCCACTTCTCTTCGTTCCGGCACCCCGACCGGTTCCTCGACCTCATGGTCACCAAGGTCCGCCCGGTGGTCACCGGCGAACGGGTTGCCCGCTGAAGCCCTCGCGCCCGCCGGGCAGTTCCTTCCGACGGGCGCCGGGTCCGGGGTACGTCGGAGCGGCCGGCCCCGATATTCGCGTCAGCGGACGACGTCGAAGACGTTCTTCTGCAGGCCGTTGGCGTAGGCCTCGTGCTCGACCAGCTTCAGTTTCTGGGTGTCCTTGTCCGTGGCGCTGAACAGGCGCTTGCCCGCGCCGAGGAGGAGCGGGAAGACGAGCAGGTGGTACCGGTCGATCAGGCCGGCGTCCGACAGGCTCTGGTTCAGCGCGGCGCTGCCGTGGACGATGATGGGGCCGCCGTCGGTCTCCTTCAGTGCGGCGACCTCGTCGAGCGAGCGCAGGATCGTTGTCTCGCCCCAGTTCGACACCAGGTCGTCGTCGGTGAGGGTGGTGGAGACGACGTACTTCGGCATCACCTTGTAGTCGGCGAAATCCTCCATGTCCGGCCACACCGGGCTGAACGCCTCGTAGCTGGCCCGGCCCATCAACATCGCGGTGGCCTCTCTCTGCTCACGGCCCTTGATGTCGAATGCCTCGGGGAGGAACTCGATGTCCTTGAAGGTCCACCCGGAGTTCCGGTAACCGGGCTCGCCGCCCGGGGCCTCCACAACGCCGTCGAGGGAGATGAAAGCGGTACTGATCAGCGTACGCATCTGGGGTTCCTCGGTATCTCGTGTCCGGTGGTCGACAGGTCCGACTCGTGCACGATTCGATCATGCTCGTGGCCGCGGTGCACCCGTCACGCTCTATGACCGCGGATCACGGAGAAACTCATCGGCGGCAGGACAGGTTTCGCCGCTGGTGCGCTCGTGCCGGATCGCTTCGCCCCTGCAGCCGTCGCGCCGAGGGGCTGCCGTCCCGGCAGGACGGCAGCCCCTGACTGTTGTGTCGTACCTCGGTTACTCGTCCACGGCCGCGCCGAACCGGGCGCCGCTGCCCGGCGCGCCGAGCGCACCGCCGCCGTAGGTCCACGAACCGTCGGCGACCAGTCCCTTCGTGCCGCCCGGCAGCACCCAGACCACGCCGTCCTGGTCGTTCTCGGAGGGCGCGGCGGCCACCAGGTCGAAGAGGCCGTTCGCGTCGGTGTCGGCGAGCAGCACCTGCGCACCCCACTCGTCGCCCGCCTCGGCCGTGCCGGGGACGTCGGGGCTGTTCTGGTCGAAGGACTGCGCGCCGGTGGTGGTCAGGCCGTGGGCCGAGCCGCGCAGCAACCACACCGCGCCCGCGTCCCGCACGGTCCCTATGTCCTCACCGGGCGCACCGACCGCCAGGTCCGCGTAGCCGTCCCCGTCGGCGTCGGCGACGGACAGGTCGGCGCCCCACGCGTCGCCGTGCTCGCCGAGACCGGGCACGCCCGTGGTGTTCTGCGTCCACCACTGGGGACCGTTGCCCGGTCCCTGGTAGTCGGCGGGCCCTTCCGGGCTGCCGTAGTACACGGCGACGAGTCCGCCGGTCATGCCCTCCGCTTCTTCGTCGGGGCCGCTCGACTGGCCGAGGACGAGGTCGTCGTAGCCGTCCTTGTTCAGGTCGCCCGAGGCGGAGGACACGCCGCCGCGCACGTCGCGCAGGTGGGTCAGACCGTTGGCGCCGCCCGAGTAGACGGTGGACCAGCCCTTCGAGAACTCGTCGGTGGGCCGGGATCCGGAGATGACGAGGTCGGCGTAGCCGTTCTTGTCGTAGTCGCCGGTCGTCAGGTACGCGGGCTGGATGGCGCTGCTCGCCGGGCCGCCCGTGGTGTTGATCCCGGCAGTCCGGTGCAGTGCGCCCTGGCCGTAGGTGTACACCTGGGCACCCGACTCATCGAGTACGGCGATCTCGTCGCCGTCGGTCGCCCCGGTGAACCGCGCCGCGGTGACGGCCAGGCCGAACCGGGAACCGGCGGCGGGGTGGGCCGACCCGAACGAGACGCTGCGCGCGGCGCCCAGTCCGGTCCTGGAGCCGTAGAGAACGGTCACGCGCCCGGCGCTCTCACGGGTCCCCACGTCCTCTCCAGGCGCACCGATGATCGCGTCGTCGTATCCGTCGCCGTCGAGGTCCCCGGTGGCGACGGCCGAGCCGAAGGCGTCGTCGGCCTCCGAGGTGCCGGGCACTCCGGCGGTGGACTGGCTGAAGACGGCCGTACGGGCCCCGGGCACGCTGGCGTTGGTGCCCATGCCGTTCGCCGCGCCGTACTGCACCGTGACGTAGCCGGCGCCCTTCTTGCCGGAGACGGTGCCGGCGGGCGCGCCGATCAGGACGTCGTTGTAGCCGTCGCCGTCGAAGTCACTGTTGCGGTCGTCGGCGCGCGTTCCGCCGGGCACGCCGGCCTGGGCGGCCGGTGCGGCGACGATGCCCGCGCCGGCCAGCAGCAGGAACGACGCGGCTGCCACGGCCGAGGCAGCGCCTCGCCGGGAGCGGGTCGCGGCCTTGGCACCGCGGCGCGCGTCGGTCGAGTCGGTGCTGTGCGACGTGCTGGTCATGATCTGCTCCCCGTTGGTCATGCGGTCAGGTGTCGGAGTTCGAGAGAAAGGTCTGGCTTGTCAAGTAATCCGGTCATAAAGCCTGTTCCTTACTCACGCCCAGTTCGACACGAGCCGACCCAGGAGAGTTGTGGCGCTCCAGAGGTCCGTGACACACCGGTGACAGATGTGGCACAACCGGGACGTCGACCGTCGAGGACCGGATGGCCGGACAGCCGGTTGGCCGAGCACGCTGTCACACATCGCCTTCGGGCTACGTCAACGTGGTGGAGCCCGCGACGTGGGCCCGAGTCACCGATATTCCGAGACACGGAGATGACGACATGACTGTTCTGATGGTGCGCTCCACCGTGAAGCCCGAGTTCAGCGCCGACCTCGAGGCCGCGCTGCAGAAGATGTTCACGGCCATCGAGAAGGCCCAGCCCGCTGGCGTGCGGTATGCGTCCTACCGGCTGCCCGACGGGGTCACGTACGTGGCGCAGCTGGAGCTCGAGGACGGCATCGAGAACCCGCTGCCCGCGATTGCCGAGTTCCGCGAGTTCCAGGCCGGCCTGAAGGACTGGCTGGCCGGACCGCCCGTTGCCGAGCACTTCGAGGTCCGGGGCTCCTACTCGTCCTGAACCGGTGGGAACGGTACGGGCCGGACGCCTCGCGCCGGGGTGTCCGGCCCGTACCGCGCTGCCAAGTCCCTTGTCAGTGGCGGGGCTTATGGTCCGGACATGAACACTCCGGCCGTAGCGGACTCGTGGGCTCGCATCGATGCCTGGCTGGCCCGCCACACCCCCGTCAGCCATGCGCAGCTGCGCCCGCCGGCGTCCGTGAGCGAGATCGAGGCCGCCGAGCGGACGCTCGGCGTGACCTTCCACGCCGACCTGGTGGCGTCCCTGCGCTGCCACGACGGTGTGGAACTCAAGGACAGAGCGGTCGAGTTGGCGTACTACGGGCCGCCGTCGAGCCTGACGGCGATCATCGAGAGCACACGGTTTCTGCGCGGTGTCGGCGCCGACCTCGATCTGCCCGACGACACCTTTGACGAGCATGACGAGGCCGATAAGGACGACGAGGGAAACGCGGAGCTTCTCGCGTACTGGCGTCACGAATGGCTGCTGATCACGCTGGGCATCGGCTGGCAGTCCTCCGACGGGCTGTTCCTCTCCTGCCGGCCCGGCCGCAACTTCGTCCGCGTGGGCCGCTACTTCGATGAGGACTCCCCTTCCTTCACCGAATGGCCGTCACTGCGGCACGCGTTGGCCGACTTCGCGGAAGCCCTGGAGCGGGGTCGACGGTTCGACAGCCGTATCCCGTCGGCCGTCGACGGCGTCCTGACATGGGGTGACTAGACGGCGTCACCTGCCTCGATCACCTCTTGCGCTCATTCCGTGACCCAATGTCAGTGGGCTTTGCCATGATGGGCAGTGGTGGGGAAGCGCGGGACGGGGGGACGGCGTGGTGGGGATCGATCAGTGCCGGAGGGCCGGCCGGTGACGCGGCGGAGGTCGCCCGCCAGGCGGCGCGGGCGGCGACCGAGCAGGCGTCAACAGCAGGCTGAGGCCCGGCTCCTGTTCGGGTTGGCGCTCGCAGCGGTGGCAGTCGGGCTCGTGGTGATGGTGGTCGCATGGCTCGCGGCGCATCGAGGGGTGGCGGTCGTCACCGTTCTCCTCGCAGGGCTGGCGGGCGCCGTCTGGGTACGGCGGCGACGGGAGCGCGCGCAATGGCGGGAGACGCAGCTGCGCGGGCTGCGCTATGCGCTGGCGCAGCTGGACGCGCTGCATCACCAGGAGTTCGAGCAGGCGGTACGGGAGTTGATGCGCCGCGACGGCTGCCCGGACGCGACCCGGGTCGGTGGCCGGGGTGACCTCGGCGCCGATGTGAAGGCGACGGACCCGCTGGGCCGGCGGTGGGTGATCCAGTGCAAGCACCGCCGCGACGGAGAGCGCGGGTCCGCGGTCGGCACGCCGGACCTGCAAGTCCTCAACGGCACCGCGCGTCCCGTCCACCAGGCCGACATAGCCGTCCTCGTGACGAACGGCCGTGTCACGGGCCCGGCAGAGGAATTCGCGCGACAGCAGCGGCTGCATCTGGTCGATCGCCGACTGCTGGCCACGTGGGCGGCCGGATCGCAGCCGCTGTGGGATCTGTTGGGGGCGCTGCCGCCGCCGCGCAGACCTTCCGCCCTCTCGTGACGGGACGGACGGGCTGAGACCTTCGGGCCGGGTCCTGACGGGACAGACGGAGACCGACCGCCGGGTCCTGACGGGACGGCAGGCAGGACCCACGCGGCGCTCGTCGGCCCTGCGCTGGCGGTGCTGCGACGGCGCGGAAGCGTTGGGGCACAGGAGCGGCATCAATCGAGACAATCCACTCCGTCATTCCCGGCACGTTCGCTGCCGGTGTCGGCTACATTCGAGAACCCTCGACTCCCGCACCTCTCGTTGAGGGTGTGTCGAGAAGACCTCCGGAGCGGTGAATGCACCAGTTCGAACACCCCTCGCCGACCGCGGCTTCGATGCACGGGGGACTCGCCGACAGCCTCTTCGACACGGCACGCCGCACCCCGCACCTCCCGCAGATCGCACGCCGCCGCGACACCGCCGACGGGACCTGGGCACCGATGACGGCCTCCGAGCTGCGCGACGAAGTGGTCGACCTGGCCCGGGGACTTGTCGCCTCCGGCCTGCGCCCGGGCAACCGGGTGGCCATCATGGCGCGCACGCGCTACGAGTGGACGGTACTCAGCTACGCGATGTGGGCCGTCGGGGCCGAACTCGTGCCGATCTACCCGACGTCGTCGCACGAGCAGGTCGCATGGATCCTCAAGGACTCCGGCTGCGTCGCCGTGGTCGTCGAGGACGAGCAGGGCATCATGACGGTCGCCTCGGCGTGTGCCTCGCTTCCCGCGCTGCGCCACGTCTGGCAGTTGGACAACGGCGCGCTGGCGCAGCTCGTCGAGCGGGGCCGTGCGATACCGCCGATGACCGTCGACTCCCTGCGGCGGATCGTGCTGCCCGACTCGACCGCGGTCATCGCCTACACCTCCGGCACGACCGGCCGGCCCCGGGGCTGCGCCCTCACCCACCGCAATCTGGCGAGTACCTGCGACACCCTGCTGGAGGGATGGGCGCACACGGCGGCTCGCCCCGGTGAACAGCCCTCCGTTCTCGCCTTCCTCCCGTTCTCGCACGTGTACGGCCTCATGATCCAGGGGCTGTGTCTGCGCGGCGGCCTGTTGATGGGACACCAGGCCGACCTGAGCGACGCGTCGCTTTCCGAGGCGATCCGGTCCTTCCGCCCCACCTACGTCTATGCCGTTCCTTCCGTCTTCGAGAAGATCTACAAGAACTTCCTGCGCGCATCCCAACGGGCGGGCCACGGCCTGCTGTTCGAGCGCGCGGCCCGTACGGCGACGGACTTCGCCGTCGCCGCCGAGCGCCACCGGCTGGGCACCGGCCCCGCCCCCGGCTTCGATCTGCGCCTGCAGCACGCGCTCTATGAAAAGACGGTCTACAAAAGACTCCGCGCCACGCTGGGCGGCCGCGTGTGCGGGGCGGTGTCGGGCGGCTCGCCCCTCAACCGAGAACTCGCCCTGTTCTACTCGGGGATAGGGATCTCCGTGCACGACGGGTACGGGCTCACCGAGACCAGCGGCGGCGTCACGGCGCAGCCGGTGGGGCGCGAGAAGTTCGGCACGGTCGGCCGCGCGCTTCCGGGCACGGACATCCGGGTGGCCGACGACGGAGAGGTTCTGGTGCGGGGCCCCTCGGTGTTCCAGGGGTACGTCAACGACGCCCCGGCCACCCACGAGGCGCTGCGGGACGGCTGGCTGGGCACCGGGGACCTCGGCCACCTGGACGCCGAGGGATATCTGACCATCACCGGCCGCAAGAAGGACGTCATCATCACGAGCAGCGGCAAGAGCGTGGCGCCCGCGGCTCTCGAACAGCGGTTGCGCGTGCACCCGTTGGTCCATCAGGCGGTGGTGGTGGGTGACAACCGGCCGTGTGTGGGCGCCCTGATCACCCTGGATCCGGAATTCCTCGCCCACTGGCGCGCGGCCTGGTCCAAGGGCGGCGCGGGACCGGCCCGTGACGCACGGGAGGAGAACGAACTGCGCGAAGAGATCCGGCGCGCCGTCGCCGCCGCCAACAGCACGGTGTCGCGTCCGGAGTCCATCCGGGTCTTCCGCGTCCTGCCGGAGCCCTTCGCTCCCTCCAACGGACTGATGACGCCGTCGATGAAGCTGCGACGCGATGCGATCGTGCGGCGCTACGCCGCCGAGATCGAGGCGATGTATCAGAGGTCCTCGCGAATTCCGCGGGAGTACTCGCTGGGCGAGCCGTCGATCTGGGAGGAGTCGGACAACGTCTTCCGGTGAGGCGCGCGGCAACCGGACATACGGCCGGTACGGTCACGCACCGGCCGGGTCGTCGGGGCCTCCTCGCCGCGGGGAACGTATGTGCCTCCTCGGAGCGACCGCAGCGGCGTCACTCGGCTACGGGCCTCCGGCATCCTGGTGATGTTCATGCACCTACGGTGCGCCGGCGGCCCGGGAGCAGCCAGATCCCTCCTGAGCGCAGGACCGCGCATCCTGGTACCGGCGCAACCACCGTGCGGGGAGGGATGAACGAGCGTTCCGTGACACGGCGCACCGCGCCACCACGAGCTACGCCGCCCGTGTGCCTTCTCCCTGCCGCGCGCCCGGCGGAGCCCCCGCGCGGCCCCGCACCCAGCCGTACAGCACCACCGAGCACACGGCGGCGAACGCGCACCAGGTGGAGACGAACTCCAGCTGCCACAGCACCCAGCAGATCAGCGCACCCCCGGCGACCAGAACACCGAGCAGCACCAGTCCCCGGTCCCCGGCCAGCAGCAGCGAGCCGACGGTGGCCAGGAGATATCCGGTGACGAGCAGCGCAGCATGGGGCAGACCGATGCCGTAGCCAACGGTGTGGCCGCGGATCTCGGCGCTCACCGGGCGCGTGGCAACCCCGTAGGCAAGCCCCGCGGCGGTCGCCACACCCACCGCCAGCGGGACCATCAGCCGCCGCCGCGCAGACGGCGGAGCCGCACAGATCACGCCCGCCGGTACCGACACCGCCAGGAGCGGCAGAGCGATCACGGCCCAGACGACGGTGGCAGGGCCCCTGCCTCTCTCGGAGTCCCACACCACCGACTCGACGATCTGATGGGCGCCGAGGAGCAGCGGAAGAGCCGCCAACGGCAGATCGCCCCTTCTGCGCACCCGCGCCACGCAGGCCACACCGACGGCGCCGATACCGGCACCGGCCACAAGATCGGCCGTCGCACTCCAACACATCGCGTCACCAGGGGGTCGGCCATCAGGTGGGACCGCCTTCGCGGCCCTTTCGATCGACAACGCTACGGCTCCCCCACCACATGCCCCTCGGTGACACGATGTCCCCGGCGCAGACGGCGCTCCTGCGGAATCCGGCCCACCGGCCGGGGCGGCAGCGGCGGATCGTCAGGGGGTGACCGGGGATGGGCACGATGGTCGTGGGACGCGGGGGCGCGGAGGCGCCGTGGGCGTGAAGGAGACCGACGAAGGCGCGGCGACGGCACGCATGGGGCCGTGGCGGTTCGTGGTGTGGTTCGGCGCGGTCAGCCTGCTCGCCGACTTCGTGTACGAGGGGGCCCGCTCGGTCACGGGTCCGCTGCTGGCCTCGCTCGGCGCGTCCGCGCTGGTGGTCGGCCTGGTCACGGGTGCGGGCGAGGCCGCGGCGCTGGGGCTGCGGCTGGTGTCGGGGCCGCTCGCCGACCGCACCCGGCGCTTCTGGGGTCTGGCGATCTCCGGGTACGCCCTCACGGTGCTCTCCGTGCCGCTGCTGGGCGTGGTCGGGGTGCTCTGGGCGGCCTGCGCACTGGTGATCGCCGAGCGGGTGGGCAAGGCGGTGCGTTCCCCGGCGAAGGACACGCTGCTCTCGCATGCCACCGCCGCGACCGGCCGGGGCGCGGCTTCGCGGTGCATGAGGCGATGGACCAAGTCGGCGCACTGATCGGCCCGTTGGTGGTGGCCGGAGTCCTCGCGCTGACCGGCGGTGACTACGGCCCGGCCCTGGGCGTGCTCGCCGTGCCCGCCGTCGCCGTGCTGGGGCTTCTGGTGTGGCTGCGGGCGCGGGTGCCCGACCCGGAGGCGTACGAGCGGGAGCTGACGCCGTCCGCCACCGCGGTGACTGCCGAGGGCCGGTTGCCGGCCGCGTTCTGGACGTACGCGGCGTTCACGGCGGCCACCACGGCCGGGTTCGCCACCTTCGGTGTGCTCTCGTACCACCTCGTCGTACGGCATCTGATGGCGACGGCGTGGGTGCCGGTGCTGTACGCCGCCGCCATGGTCGTCGACGCGATCGCCGCGCTGGCGACCGGCTGGTTCTACGACCGGGTCGGGGCGCGTGTGCTGGTGGTGCTGCCGCTGCTCGCCGCGGTGGTCCCGGCGCTGGCGTTCACCGACACGGTGGGGCTCGCGGTGGCGGGGTCGCTGGTGTGGGGTGCGGCCATGGGTGTCCAGGAGTCCACGCTGCGGGCCACGGTCGCCGATCTGGTGCCGTCGGGGCGGCGGGCGACCGCGTACGGCGTCTTCGCCGGGGTCGTCGGCGCGGCGAGTGTCGTGGGCGGCATGCTGACGGGGGCGCTGTACGGTTCGTCGATTCCGTTGCTGATCGCGGTCGTTGTCGCGATCCAGGTCACCGCCCTCATCCTGCTGGCCACTCTCCGCAACCGCCTCTCCTGAACTGAGGCGCAGCACTCCCGTCGCCCCTGTTCGAGCGCATCCATCGATGATTGGGTGGGCCGTGGCCACGCACACCCATCACCAGGAGAGCCACGCAGCCATGAGCAACCCCTACACGTACGAGTACAAGGTCGTCTCCTTCCGGGAGTCGCTGATCGGCGACGCGCTGGACAGCGACAAGCTGGAGAAGGTCCTCAACAAGCATGCCGGGGACGGGTGGGCACTGAAGGCGATCACGTCCGCCGACGTCAAGGGCCGGATAGGTCCCGGCGCGGTCGAGGGGCTGCTCCTCACGTTCGAGCGTCCGCGCCAGTAGCGACCGCAGGCGGGGGCCGCCTGCGACGGCGGCCTCCACCCGGCCGGTTTCCGCGCGCGAAAACCCCAGACAATTGGGGTACCGCGGGCTCGTTCCCGGTCGAAGACTGTGGACATGAACACCACCGACCGCACCCTCACCCGCAACAGCCAGAGCGCCCCGAGCGAGCAGCTCGACCGGAACAAAGAGACCGTACGAGCGTTCATCGACGCGCTCTTCACCAAAGGCGACCTCGGCGCAGTCGACGAATACCTCGCCGAGGACTTCCTCAATCACGACCCGCCCTTCGGGGCCTCCGCGGACCGCGAGGGCATGCGCGCCGCGAGCGCCCTGATCCGTACCGCCTTCCCGGACTGGCACAGCGAACCCGACCTCCTGATCGCCGAGGACGACCTGGTCGTCGAGCACTTCGCCGCCACCGGCACGCAGCGCGGCGAGATCCTCGGCGTACCTGCCCCGGCGGAGGGCCGGAGCGCCACCCTGCGCGGGATCAACATCTTCCGCATCCGCGACGAGCGGATCGTGGAGCGCTGGGGCCGCCTCGACGAACTGGGCTTCATGCGCCAACTGGGCGGTGCTCCGGCGCAGGAGTAGCGTCGTGACCATGGCAGGGGCAACAGCCGCCGCGGCTCGCGTCGAGCGCCAGGTCTCCGGCATCGTCGGCCGGTCCTGGGCCGGGCTGGACGCCGTCTCCTTCCGCACGGACGTCCTGCGCAGGCTGCGCAGGATCGTGCCGGTGGACGCGGCGTTCTTCGCCACCGTCGATCCCGTGACGCTGCTGTTCACCTCGGCACTCGCCGAGGACCCGCTGGCCGCTGCGACACCTCTGTTCCTGGACAACGAGTTCGGCTGCCAGGACGTCAACAAGTTCGCCGCGCTGGCCGAGGCGCTCTCCCCTGTCGCCTCCCTCGACCTGGCCACGGCCGGTGACCGGACGGCGAGTCCCCGCTACCGCGAGGTGATGGCCCCGCTCGGCCTGGGGGACGAACTCCGGGCCGCGCTGGTGTGCGGGCACCACTGCTGGGGCGTGCTGTGCCTGCATCGCGAGGAATCCCCGTCCGGCTTCACCGCGCGGGAGCTGGACCTGGTGCGCCGCCTGGTACCGCATCTTGCCGAGGGGCTGCGCCGGGCCGTGACCGCCGACGCGACCGGGCCCCCGACGCCCACCGGGAGCCAGGCGGCGGGGATCCTGGTGCTCGATGCCGACCTCGGACTGGTCTCGATGAGCGCCGAGGCCGAGCAGTGGCTGGCCGACGTACCCGCGCACCATTGGCCCGGCGTCCGCGAGCTTCCCCTGCCCGTCTATGCGGCCGCCGCCCGGCTCGCTCTCGCCGAACGCGCACGGCCGTCCGACGCGCCCGCCCCCGGCACCGTACGGCTGCGCGGCCGGTCGGGGCAGTGGCTGTCCCTGCACGCCACCCGCCTCCAGGGTCCGGCGGGACTCCAGATCGGGGTCGTCGTCCAGGCCGCGCAGCCGGCCGAACTCAGCTCCCTGCTGCTGAGCGCCCACGGCCTCACCGGCGCCCAGGCACGCGTCGCCGCCCTCGTCCTCAAGGGCCGGTCCACCCGCCAGATCGTCGCCGAGCTCCATGTCTCCGCCAACACCGTCCAGGAGCATCTGACCGCGGTCTTCGACAAGTTCGGCGTGCGCAGCAGGCGTGAACTGGTCGGGGCCGTGCTGTCGGCCGCCGCAGCACCCCACTGACGATTCCCGCTCCGCGGGCATCGCGGAGGGACCGTGTCTGCGAGCATGAGGCTTTGGACACGGGGGTGACTGGGGATGCGGAAGAAACGGCACTTACGGCAGGGGCGAGCGACCGTGCCGACGGTGGGCGCGACGGTGCTCGGAATCCTGCTCGCGGGGTGCGGGAGTGCGCGGCCCGGCGACTCGGAGCCCACGTCGTCGGCCTCGGCGTCCGTTTCCGGTCCTGCGTCCCCCTCGACGGCCTCGCTCTCCGTCAACGGCCCGTGGCATGCGTGGACCGCGTCCCTGACCGCACCGGAGGCGTCCGGCACCTGTGGCGCCACGGCCCACCAGGTCGTGTGCAGCACCGCACCCGACGGCCTCGTCGGCAGGTCACGGGCCACCGGCGCGGTCACCTGGCGAGTCGCCGTCACCGGCAGCGGCAAGAACGGCGGACTCGTCGTCGACGCGGCCGACGAACGCGCCATGACCAGCAGCAGCCGCGTCCTGCGCGCCGCGAATCTGCGCACCGGCAAGCAGGCCTGGACCCATCGGCTGCCCGACGAGCACAGCTACCTCGCCGTGGGCGCGGCCGACGGCGTCGTCTACGCCCTCGAGTCCGCAGGCAGCACCCGGCGCGCGATCACCCTCGCCGCCTTCCGGGCGTCCAGCGGTGCGGCGTTGTGGCACCGGGCCGTCGACGCGGACCTGGGTGAAGGGATCGCCGCGTTCGGCGGCCGGATCTACGTCACCGACGGCACCAAGGTCACCGCCCGCGACGCGCGCAGCGGCACAACCGTCGCGACCAGCCCCTCGGGCACCCGGTGCCCGCACCTCATCGCCGGAGGCACCTATCTCGTGTGCACCGGCAGCCCGCTGTCCGCCGAGGACACCTTCCCGCCGCTCCGGCGTCTGGACCCGGCCACGCTCGCGCCGCTCCCGACCGCCGAGGACACGGGGATGAAGCCGGAGCGCGGTCTGATCTCGCCCGACGGCGTGCTGATGCTGTTCGAGGACAGTGCCGAGGACCCGGGCGCCGGAACCTGGAACGCCTACGACCTCGAACACCGCCGCCGCCTGTGGAGTTACGACACCAGCAGCAAGCAGGGCGGCCTGGTCGGCGGGCGCTTCGTGACCTTCACCCCCGACAACGACACCACCCGGGGACGACTCATCTCGATCGACCTGCACGCCGGTCAGGACGCGACCGGCGCCGCCGCGCCGCGCATGTCCGCGCGATATCCGCAGACAGCGGGCAGCGGGTTCCCGGCACTCGTCGTGCCGGGAGGCGGCTCGGGTCATGTCGTCGTCGAGCCGTCGCCGCGTCACACCCTGCGCTCGATCCCGCTCCCGTGATGCGCCGCCCGATGCGGCCGTACCACGGCGACGCGCACAGCGCATCCGTAGCGGATTCGCCAAGGGATTCCGGTTCCCGACGCGACGAATCCCGCGGATCCGGCTCCAATGGAGGGTGACGGGGTACAACCGCCACGACAGGCGCCGCGGGAACCGGTGGGGTTCCCGCGGCGGCGCGACGGAGGTCCGCGATGTCCACTGCTCTCCGGCTTCTGCCCGCACTCTCGCCCGTGCACCGTGAGCGGCTGATGGGCGTGGCCCGTGAGGTCTCGTTCCCGGCGGACGGAAGGATCTTCGAGGAGGGAGGCACCGCGGACCGGTTCTGGGTGGTCCGCTCCGGAACGGTCTCCCTGTTCCAGCGGGTCATCGGGGAAAGACGTATCTCGGTCGCGCAGCTGGGGCCCGGCGACCTGCTCGGCTGGTCCTGGCTGTTCCCGCCGCACACCTGGGATTTCGGAGCCGAGGCGTTCAGCCCCGTACGGGCCTACGAGTTCGACGCCACGGAGGTACGAGCCCTCTGCGAGGAGGATTCGACGCTGGAGCTGTCCCTCACGCGCACGATCGGGGCCATCCTCGCCCACCGCCTCGAGACGACCCGGACCGCTCTCATCGAGCACTACGCACGCCATGGCGGCAGCACGCTGGGCTGAGCGCCGAGGCACCCGGCGACCCCGGGAGCACTCAAACCCACTGCCACTCTTGACATGTCCTAGACATACCGTTGTGATGTGGAGGCTTTCGTCCGGCCCTGTGCACCACTCACCCCGGGGAGCCGCACGTGTCCGCCGAACGACGCCTCCGCGCGAAGAGATTCGCCGTCGTCGCAGCC